>NZ_JBEYVS010000014.1:0-167527 GCF_040644095.1 Streptomyces sp. NPDC047028 | reverse complement strand
GCCCGGCTCCCGGCCGGCGCCCGGCTCCCGGCCGGCGCCCGGCTCCCGGCCGGCGTCGGCTTCCCGGCCGGCGTCGGCTTCCCGGCCGGCGCATGGCTCTCGGCCCGGGTCTGCTTCCTGGCCCGCGTCGGTCTCGGGGGCGGCCGTTTTCGGGGACGGGAAGTCGGGGAATTCCGCCAGGGCGTGGGTGAGCCAGGCGGTCCAGAAGGTCTCCAGGTCGATGCCCGCGCGCAGCACCAGGTGCCGCAGGCGGTCCTCGGGGGCGTCGCGGTCCGGGGGGAAGTCGCGGCGCTCGATCTCCTCGTACTCCGCCAACTGCCGCCGGTGCAGCTCCAGATGGCGGTTCAGGTCGGCCGCCAGGCCGTCCGTGCCGACCACGGCCGCGGCTCGCAGCCGCAGCAGCAGCACGTCGCGGAGCGGCTTGGGGTCCTGGGCGGTGGCCGTCCAGCGGGCCAGTTCGGCGCGGCCCGCGGGCAGGACCTCGTAGCTCTTCTTCTGCCCGCGGGCCGGCTGCTCGGCCGGCAGGGTGCGGATGTGGCCCTCGGCCTCCAGTCTGCCCAGCTCGCGATAGATCTGCTGGTGCGTCGCCGACCAGAAGTAGCCGATCGACCGGTCGAAGCGGCGGGTCAGCTCCAGCCCCGAGGACGGTTTCTCCAGCAGGGCGGTCAGAATCGCGTGCGGCAGGGACATGGGCACATCCTAGGGACGCGCGCCCCGGCCCCTACAGCGCCGCCGCCAGCTCGGTGCCCTGCTTGATGGCCCGCTTGGCGTCCAGTTCGGCCGCGACGTCGGCGCCGCCGATCAGGTGGACACTGCGTCCGGCGGCGGCCAGCTCCTCGTACAGGTCGCGGCGCGGCTCCTGGCCGGTGCACAGGACCACCGTGTCGACGTCGAGCACCGTGCTCTCCTCACCGACGGTGAAGTGCAGGCCGGCGTCGTCGATGCGGTCGTAGCGCACGCCCGGGACCATCGTCACGCCGCGGTGCTTCAGTTCGGTGCGGTGGATCCAGCCGGTGGTCTTGCCCAGGCCGGCGCCGACCTTGGTGGTCTTGCGCTGGAGGAGGTGGACCTGGCGGGGCGGGGCGGGCCGCTGCGGCTCGGCGAGGCCGCCCGGGGCGGTGTAGTCCATGTCGACGCCCCAGTTCCGGAAGTACGTCCCCGGGTCCTCGCTCGCCTTGTCGCCGCCGTCGGTGAGGAACTCGGCGACGTCGAAGCCGATGCCGCCGGCGCCGAGGATCGCGACGCGGTCGCCGACGGGTGCGCCGTCGCGCAGCACGTCGAGGTAGCCGAGGACGCGGGGGTGGTCGACGCCGGGGAGGTCCGGGGTCCGCGGTGTGACACCCGTGGCCACGACGACCTCGTCGAAGCCCGCCAGGTCCGCCGAGCCGACCCAGGTGTCCAGGCGTACGTCGACGCCGTGGGCGTCGAGCTGGTGGCGGAAGTAGCGCAGCGTCTCGTCGAACTCCTGCTTGCCGGGGACCTTGCGGGCCACGTTGAGCTGCCCGCCGATCTCGCTCGCGCCGTCGAACAGGGTGACGTCGTGGCCGCGTTCGGCGGCGCTGACGGCGCAGGCGAGTCCGGCGGGGCCGGCGCCGACGACGGCGACCCGCTTGCGGCGCCGGGTCGGGGAGAGCACCAGCTCGGTCTCGTGGCAGGCGCGGGGGTTGACCAGGCAGGAGGTGATCTGCCCGCTGAACGTGTGGTCGAGGCAGGCCTGGTTGCAGCCGATGCAGGTGTTGATGGCCTCCGGGGTGCCGGCGGCGGCCTTGGCGACGAAGTCGGGGTCGGCGAGCATCGGGCGGGCCATGGAGACCATGTCGGCGTGGCCGCCGGCGAGCAGCTCCTCGGCCACCTCGGGGGTGTTGATGCGGTTGGTGGTGACCAGCGGTACGGACACCTCGCCCATCAGCTTCCTGGTGACCCAGGTGTAGGCGCCGCGCGGCACGGAGGTGGCGATGGTGGGGATGCGGGCCTCGTGCCAGCCGATGCCGGTGTTGATGATCGTCGCGCCGGCCGACTCGACGGCCTTGGCCAGGGTGACGACCTCCTGAAGGGACGAGCCGCCGGGGACCAGGTCCAGCATGGACAGCCGGTAGACGATGATGAAGTCCTCGCCGACCGCCTCACGCACCCGCCGGACGATCTCCACGGGGAAGCGCATCCGGTTCTCGTACGAGCCGCCCCAGCGGTCCTCGCGCCGGTTGGTCTGCCGGGCGATGAACTCGTTGATGAGGTAGCCCTCGGAGCCCATGATCTCCACGCCGTCGTAGCCGGCCTGCTTGGCGAGCCGGGCGGTGCGGGCGTAGTCGTCGATGGTCCGCTCGACGTCGGCGTCGGTGAGTTCACGCGGCACGAAGGGGCTGATCGGGGCCTGCAGGGGGCTCGGCGCCACCAGGTCCTGGTGGTAGGCGTACCGGCCGAAGTGCAGGATCTGCATCGCGATCCGGCCGCCCTCGGCGTGCACGGCGTCGGTGACGACCCGGTGCCGCTCGGCCTCCGCCTCGGTGGTGAGCTTGGCGCCGCCCTCGTACGGCCGGCCCTCGTCGTTGGGCGCGATGCCGCCGGTGACGATCAGTCCCACTCCCCCGCGCGCGCGGGCCGCGTAGAACGCCGCCATCCGCTCGAAGCCGCGCTCGGCCTCCTCCAGGCCCACGTGCATGGAGCCCATGAGCACGCGGTTGGGCAGCGTGGTGAAGCCCAGGTCAAGCGGGGACATCAGGTGCGGGTAACGACTCATCGGGCCCTCCGTGCACGGTGTGGTCGCCTCCTGTTGTAGAGGACGGACACCCGATTATGCAACTAGTTGCAGAAGGGAGGGCGCGTGACCCCGGACACGCGTGCGCCCCGGACGGCAGCGGGCCGTCCGGGGCGCGTGCGGGCCCCGAGGGGCGGCCGTCAGCGGCTCTCCAGGCGCAGGTGCAGGTCCCGTTCCTGGTCACCGGAGGCGGCGCAGGTCTCGTGGACGGTGAACATCGCGTCCAGGGTGGTCCGGAACCGGTCCACGGCCCAGTACCCGCCCTGGACGTCCGCGAGGACCGACGCGTCGAGGTGGACCGGCGGGCAGGCCTCGTCGCGGGCGTCCGCGACGTCGTAACTGCCGAGCCAGACCATGGGCCGGGTCTCGTGGAGCTGCTGGGGCACCTCCTCCGCCCCGCGGTCGGAGGCGAAACAGGTGCCGAGCGCCTCGAAGACGAGACGAGCGTCGTCCTTGGAGCATCCGCTGATCTCCACCGAGACGGTCTCCGGATGCGACCGCTCCGCGTTCTCCATGATCGCTCCTTTCGTGGCCGTGCTGCGGTGGAACGGGGTACCCCGCCCAGCCGCGTCCATCCTCAGCAAAGCACCGGCAGGCCGGGCCCACACCTCGGCCGGGCCCCCGCGGCCCCTGCCACGCACCTCAGCCGCGCGAGAACTTGTACGTCTTGCTGTCCGTGATCACGCAGAACCCGGGCGACATGACGATCACCCGCAGGATGCCGGTACGGCGGTCGTAGTCGATGCCCTCCGCCTCGAAGCTGCCGGAACAGCCGCTGCGCAGGGGCAGTGGGCGCAGGGCCGTGACGTGGCCGGTGACGTCCGAGCCGTTCGGTGCGGCCGACAGGTCGATCTGGAGCAGCGGCTTGGTCATGCCGAACAGCGAGCCGTCCGGGTCGTCGGAGGAGCACAGCAGGGTCGTCGGCCCGGAGAAGTCGCAGCCCTGGACGTCGCTGACGGCGTGGTCCAGGTGGACGGTGGCCGCCTGGGGCAGGTTCGCCGAGGGCGAGGTCGAGGCGTTGACGCCGGGCGTCGGGAAGACCAGCAGCCGGTTCATCGTGCCCCACTCGCCGGACAGCATCCACTGGCCGTCGGGCGAGATCGCCACCCAGGAGTTGTTCAGCGCCTCCCCCGGGCTCAGCGCGTGGACGTACTCCGACCAGCTGCCGTCCGGGGCCTGCACCCGGTACATCTTCGCGCCGCCCGAGTCCTCCTGGTACGGCTCGACGTAGTAGCCGTCGTAGGTGGCGTCGGGGTCGCCGACGTGGTTCCAGCCGCGCAGGGACAGGCCGAGGGGGATGGTGCCGATGCCGGTGTAGCGGTTGGGGCTGCCCGCCGGCACCTCCACGGAGGTCAGGCCCTGGCTCTCGGTCAGCGGGCGCGCGCGGTCCGAGCCGGTCTCGGTCCAGGTGTCCGCCGCCGAGGCGGAGGTAGGCACGGCGAGGGACAGGACGGCGGCGGTGGCGAGGACGAGGAGTCCGCTGAGGACTCCGTGACTGCGTGGCCGGGCGGACGCGGGCATGGACGACTCCTCGGAAAAGGGGGGTGGTGGCACTCGGTCGGCGGACAGTCTGGCCCGGCCATGTGGGCATGTACAGACCAAGCAGAGGGCTATCGTGGGCCACCCCCGGCGGCCGTCACACCCCGGATGCCGCCAACTGGCGACTTCCGGGTACGCCCGGCCCCGTGTTGAGAGATGGTGGAGATTGACGGCGACGGCGGCGGAGAGTCGGGTGTGAGCGCGGTAGAACAAGGGGAGTCGGCACGGGGGACAGCGTGCCGTGCGGACGGGCGAAGGCGGTGCGTGGCATGAGTGCAGCCGGGGCTCCGGTGACGGAGGGCGGCGAGATGCGCGGGCCGGTGCGCCCGGGCGGGCTGCTCGACGTCCTCGGAGTGGCGTCGGTGGTCCTGGACGCCGACGGGCGGATCGTGCTGTGGAGCCCTCAGGCGGAGGAGCTGTTCGGGTACGCCGCCCGCGAGGCGCTCGGCGAGTACGCGGCCCGGCTGATGGTGCACGAGCGGCACATCCAGCTGGTCGGCAAGCTCTTCGCCGACGTGCTGCGGACCGGCCAGAGCTGGGCGGGCGGTTTCCCGGTCCGGCACAAGGACGGCAGCACCCGGCTGGTGGAGTTCCGCAACATGCGGCTGCTGGACGACCAGGGCGACGTCTACGCGCTGGGGCTCGCCGCCGACCAGAACACGGTGCGCCGGCTGGAGCAGGACGTCGCGCTGTCGGAGCGCATGGTCAAGCAGTCACCGATCGGGCTCGCGGTGCTGGACACCGCGCTGCGGTTCGTCTCGGTCAATCCGGCACTGGAGAAGATCAACGGCTTTCCCGCCGCCCAGCACGTGGGCCGCGACATCCGCGAGGTGCTGCCGCAGCTGGACGCCGACACACTGGAGGGCTCGGCCCGGCGCGTCCTGGACACCGGGACGCCGCTCATCGACGAGCCCATCGTGGGCCGCACCCCCGCCGACCCGGACCAGGACCACACCTGGGCGATGTCGCTGTACCGCCTGGAGGACGCCATGGGCAACGTCCTAGGCGTCGCCGTCTCCGTCGTCGACATCACCGAGCAGCACCGCGCGTCCGTCGAGGCCGAGGCCGCGCGCCGCCGGCTCGCGGTGATCGCCGACGCCTCCGCCCGGATCGGTACGACGCTGGACCTGGACAGGACCGCCCGCGAGCTGGCCGAGGTCGCCGTGCCGGAGCTGGCCGACGTGGCCGCCGTCGACCTGCTGGACGCCGTCGTCGAGGGCCGGCGCAGCACCCTCGGGCCGTCGGAGTCCGCGGTGATCCGGGCGCTGGCGGTCCGCGCCGAGCACGAGTCGGACGCCGTGCAGGCCGCCGACCCGCCCGGCCAGATCGCCCGGTACGCGCCCGACCGGCTGGTCACCGAGTGCGTGCGCAGCGGCGAGGCGGTGCTGGTGCCCCGGGTGAAGGACGAGGACCTGCCGCGCATCGCCCGCTCCCCGGAGGCTGCCGTGCTGCTGGGCCGGGCCGGGCTGCACTCGTACCTGGCCGTGCCGCTGATCGCGCGCGGCGAGGTGCTGGGCGCCCTGGACCTCAAGCGGACCCGCAATCCGGCGCCGTTCGGCGAGGACGACGTCCTGCTGGCCCGGGAGCTGGCGGCCCGCGCGGCCGTGCAGATCGACAACGCGCGCTGGTACCAGAACGCCCGCAACACCGCGCTCACCCTGCAGCGCAGCCTGCTGCCCAGCCATCCGCCGGTGACGACCGGCCTGGAGGTGGCGTCCCGCTACCAGCCGGCGGGTGCGACCAGCGAGGTCGGCGGCGACTGGTTCGACGTCATCCCGCTGGACGGCGGCCGGACGGCGCTGGTGGTCGGCGACGTCATGGGCAGCGGCATCAACGCCGCCGCGACCATGGGCCGGCTGCGCACGGCGACCACCACCCTGGCCCCGCTCGGCCTGGACCCCGCGCTGCTGCTGGAACACCTGGACAAGACGACCTCTGCCCTGGACCACTCCATCGCGACCTGTGTGTACGCCGTGCACGACCCGCGGCTGCGCCAGTGCCGGATCGCCAACGCCGGCCATCTGCCGCCGGCCCGGCTCCGTCCCGGCCGCCCGCCGGAGCTGCTCGACCTGCCCACCGGGGTGCCGCTGGGCGTCGGCGACGTCCCGTTCACCACCATCACGGTCGACTTCGAGCCCGGGGACGAGCTGGTGTTCTACACCGACGGGCTGGTCGAGACGCGCTGCCACTCCCTCGACGAACGCCTGGACTTCCTGCTCTCCCTGCTCGACGACCCGGCGCGCCCGCTGGAGGAGGCCTGCGACCGGCTGCTGCGCACGCTGCACCACCCGGACAACCACGACGACGTGGCGCTGCTCATCGCCCGGGCGCAGGAGCTGCCGTAGAGGCGGCCGGTACCGGCCCCCGATTCACAGGAACTGGTTATCGGGCCCTTAACCCCCTCCCGGGACAATCACAGGTGGGCATGTCTTCGCGAGGCCGCGTGCCAGGGCCGCCGATGGGAGCGCATGGTGAGCCAGGAACCGGAGCAGGAAGGCCGCCCGGCGGGCGGCGGGCCGGGCGGGCCGATTCCGCCGATGCCCGGGTACGCCCCACGGGTGGGCCCGGAGGAGAAGGAGCCGGCCGGCGGCGGGCACGGCGGTGCACCGCGCGGGCCGGTGAGCGCCCGGTGGCGCCGGACGTCGGCGCGGGCCCGGGCGGTGACCGTCGCGTGCACGGTGGGGGCGCTGGCCGTCGGCGGCTCCGTCGCCTTCGCCGCCACGTCGGACCAGTCCGGTCCGGGCGCCACGCCGAGCGCCTCGTCCTCCGCCACGCCGTCGCCGCACCGGCACGGGCCCGGACTGGGGGCGCGTGGGGCCGGGGCGCACGGGGAGGCGACCGTCAAGGACCCCGACACCGGCCAGTGGATCGTGCGGATCTGGCAGCGGGGCACGGTCGAGAAGGTGTCCGGCGACCAGGTCACCGTCAAGAGCGCCGACGGCACGTCGTGGACGTGGACCGTGGGGTCCGGTGTCACGGTGCGGGGCGACGGCGGCGGCTCGGGCGACACGGGCGCGGGTGCCCTGAAGAAGGGCGACCAGGCTCTGCTGGTCGGCACCCGCGCCGACAGCGGCAAGAGGACGGCCACGGCCGCGTTCGCGGGCTTGTTCCAGCGCGGGGACGGCGGCTTCCGGCACCGCGACGGCGGTTTCCCCGGCCACGGCAAGCCGTGGAACCGGGGCGACCACCGTCCGAACGGCAGCGAGTCGCCGAGCCCGTCGTCACCGAGCCCGTCCGGGAACGGGACGGCCACCTGAGCGACAGCCACGTCACGGACCGCGGGGCCTAGGCCCGCCCTCCGGGCCGTGCCCAGGGGCGCACCCCGATCACCACGTGCGCGGCCCGTTCCTCCGACGCCGCCACCCGGGTCGTCAGTCCCGCCCGGTCGAACTCCCGTACGGCGGCCGGGGCCTGACGTTCGCTCGTCTCCGTCAGCAGGCAGCCTCCGGGGGCCAGCCAGGCGGGCGCCTCCGCGGCTACCCGGCGCAGCACGTCGAGTCCGTCCGCTCCGCCGTCCAGGGCGGCCGGCGGCTCGTGGTCGCGGGCCTCGGGCGGCAGCAGGGCCACCTCGGCGGTGGGGACGTACGGCACGTTGGCCATGAGGACACCGACCCGGCCCCGCAGGCCCGCGGGCAGGGCGTCGTACAGGTCGCCCACGTGGGCCCGGCCCCCGAAGGCGGCGAGGTTACGGCGGGCGCAGCGGACGGCGGCCGGGTCGATGTCGGCGGCGTGCACCTCGACGCCGTCGGCTCGAACCGCCGCTGACACGCGGCCGAGGGCGGCGGCCATGGCCGCGCCGAGGGCGCCGGAGCCGCAGCACAGGTCCACGACGACGGTGGCGTCCGGGGCCTGGGCGAGGGCCTGGTCCACGAGGAACTCGGTACGGCGGCGGGGCACGAACACGCCCGGCTCCACTGCGATCCGCAATCCGTGGAACTCGGCCCAGCCGAGGACCTGTTCGAGCGGGAGTCCGGCGGTCCGCCGCTCCACCATGGCGGCCGCCTCCTCCGGATTGCGGGCGGTGGCGAGGATCAACTCCGCCTCGTCCTCGGCGAACACGCACCCGGCGGCGCGGAGCGCGAAGACGACGGCGGACGGGGAAAGGGGGACACGAGAAGGAAGGGAAGGCATGGAAGCCGAGAGCCTTTCGACAAAGACCTGGGGCCGAAGGGCGCTCGCGCGGTCACCGGTGCCGGTGATCCGCGCTGTCACAAGGAGCGAGCACCCCAGCTGACACAGCGGTAATGGGTCTCACCTCCTCGGCAGCGGGCGGCCGCGACGGTCCGCGGCCGGACGGCCAGCCTACCCCAGCGCCCCGACCGCCGGTCGGCGGCGCCGAGTTCGAGACGTCCGGCGCCGCGTGGAAAACACATGGCGCCCGTTTCCGCGAGTCGGCTACGCTCCCCGCGATGACCACTCAATCTTTGACCGGATGGGGGGTACCGTCCGCGCCAGGTGAGCGCTGATGCTCACCTGGACCGCGTACGGGAACTCCCGGCTCTCTCTCTGGCTGCGCGTGCGCGAGTTCGCCGTGCCGCCCTCCATGATCGAGACGGCGACCGCCCGCCGCAGTGCCGGGGACTGGGCCGGAGCGTGTGCCGCCGCCGGGGTCGACGTCGACCTCGACCTGCGGTCCGTCGCCCGCACCCACGGCTCGGCCCTGGCGGCCCGGGTGCGTGCCGACCTCCGCCGTCTGGCGCCCGACCTGCTGCGCTGGCACATGCCGAGGATCGCCCCGGACGGACTGCTCCGTCCGGCTCTGACCCTCAGCCTGGCCCGGTACGACGCTCCCGGGCAGGCCGACGCCGGACCGCTGCATCTGGTGGCCCGTACCCCGCCCTCGTGGGCGGACGCCGGACAGCGGATCGCTCTCTCCCTGTGGGACGGTTCCTCCGCCGGCTACGGCGCCGGCCGCCACCCGCACCCGCGCCCCCATCGGCGCTACCGCCTCGACCTGCACCGCCACCTGTGGGACGCCCGCAGGACGGCCGAGCTGCGTGAGCGGGCCGGCGCCGGCGACCCGGCACCACCGGTCCCGTCGCCTCCCGAACCCGGTTGCAACGTCGGACGGTGGGCCGCCGAGGCGGCGATCCTGCTCCGCGCCGAGGGCCGGGCCGACGACGCGTTCACCGTGCGGTGCGGGTCCCGGAACCGGCTGGTCCTGGAACTGACGCGGGACGAGGACGGCGTAGGACCGCCCGCCCTGCGGCTGCTCGCGGCGGCCCCCGGGCGCGGCGGACCGGCGGCCCTGCCGGTGCTGCCGGACGCGGCGACCCGGACCCCGCCCGACCTGGAGCTGCTCCGCGCGGGCCTCCTCGAACCGTCCCGGCTGCACCCGCTGGTCGCCTCGGCGCTGGCCCCGGGCACCGTGCCGCCGGACCGCCCCGCTCCCACGGGCGATCCCCGCGTGGTGGAGTGCCGGGGTGCCCGGCACCGGCTCGGACTGGTCGACGGGGCGCTCGCCCCGCTGGACCACGATCCGGCCGAGATCCGCCGTGAGGAACTCCTGATGGCCTTCGGCGGGCCGCCGCTGCCCTGCCTGCGGGTCATCGACGAGGCCCACCGGCGCCCGGACTGCCTCACCGGGGTCCGCGAACGCCTGGAGCACGGCGACATCACGGGTGCGCTCGCCGTGGTCGAGGCCCTCCTGGGCCCCGCCGCGGTCCTGCGCGACGGCCCCCTGCGCGACGCGCTGTCCCGCACAGCGGCCCGCCGCACCACCCACGCCCTCTACCGCGCCGGCCTCACCGGCCCCGGCCGAGCCCCCACCCGCGACACGCCCCGCCACACCCCCTGACACCGCCGCCCCGCACCCCACCCGGACAGCACAGCAACACCCCAGGGGCGCGGGGAACTGCGCGACAAGCCACACCGCACCCGCACCCGACCACCCACCGGACCACCCCCGCCCCCCGGCTCAACCAACTCCCACACACCAAGGTGACCACCATGCCCACACCCCCCTCCCAACTCGACATCGCCACCGACCTCCTCACCCTCCTCGACGCCACCACCACGGAACCCCGCCCCGACACCCAACTGGAGGCGCTGACCCTCGCCGTGGCGGCAGACCTGCCCGTGCTGCTGTGGGGTGAGCCGGGCATCGGGAAGACCGCCGCCCTCACCCAACTCGCCGCCGCCCTGAACCTCCCGCTGACCACGGTGATCGCCAGCGTCCACGAGCCGTCCGACTTCTCGGGGCTGCCCGTCGTAGGAGACGACCCCGCGGCCCAGGGCGTCCCGATGGCCCCGCCGGACTGGGCGGTGCGGCTGGAGCGGGCCGGACGGGGCCTGCTCTTCCTGGACGAGCTGTCGACCGCACCCCCAGCGGTACAGGCGGCCCTCCTGCGGCTCGTACTGGAGCGCCGGATCGGCTCGCTCAAGCTGCCGCCGGGCGTACGGATCGTGGCCGCCGCCAACCCCCGCTCCTCCGCGGCCGACGGCTGGGAGCTGAGCCCACCGCTCGCCAACCGGTTCGTGCATCTGCAGTGGACGCACGACCACGACGTCGTCGTACGCGGTCTCGGCGGCACCTGGCCGCGGGCGACCCTGCCCGCACTAAACCCGGCCCGGCTGACGGCCGCGGTGGACCGGGCCCGGCGCGCGGTGTGCGGGTTCCTGACGGCGCGCCCTCCGCTGGTGCACCGGCTGCCCAGCGGCGAGACGCGCCGGGGCGGCGCCTGGCCCTCGCCGCGCAGCTGGGAGATGACCCTGCGGCTGATCGCGTTCGCGACCGCGGCCGGTTCCTCGCGGGACGTGCTGTCGCTGCTGGTCCGTGGCACCGTCGGCGACGGCCCCGGCCTCGAACTGCTGGCGAGCCTGGACCGGCTGGACCTGCCCGACCCGGAACTGCTGCTGGCCGACCCGGCGCACGCCGTGCTGCCCGAGCGCGGTGACCTGCGCCAGGCCGCCCTGGACGCGGTGGTCGACGCGGTCCGGGGACGACCGGAACGGGCCCGCTGGGACGCGGCGTGGGCGCTGCTGGTGCGCGCGATGGAGACCGGCGCACCGGACGTGCTGGTGGTCCCGGCGACCACGCTCGCCAGTCTGCGCCAGGCGGACTGGGACGTACCGGCGTCGATCGACCGGCTGGCCGGGGCGGTATCGGTGACCCGGCAGGCGGACCGCGCGGCGGCGCGGGCCGCGGTCGCCACGAAGGCCCGCCGATGACCGCGACCGTGCCGGCCGGAACGGGCCTGGACACCGGCAGACTCTTCGCCGCCCGGCTGCAGGCGGTGCGGGCCCGGCCGTATCTGGCGACCGCCCTGTTCGCACTGCATGTGGTGGAGTCCCGGCAGGTGCCGACGATGGGCGTGGACCGGCACTGGCGGGTGTACGTATCCCCCGCGTTCGTGGCCCGCACACCGGTCGAGGAGCTGGCCGGGGTGTGGGTGCACGAGGTGTCGCACCTGCTGCGGGACCATCACGCGCGCAGCGACCGGGTCGCCCGCGAACGGGGGCTGACGGGCCGCGGGGAGCGGTTGCGGATGAACATCGCCGCGGACTGCGAGATCAACGACGACGTGTACGGCGACGGCCTCGTCAGGCCCGAAGGGGCCGTCACCCCGCAGTGGCTCGGTCTGCGGGACGGCGAGCTGATGGAGGACTACGTGCGGCAGTTCCGGCTGGGCCCGCTGCTGGGGGACCTGGCCTGGCTGGACTGCGGGAGCGGTGCCGACGGGCTGGAGCGGCCGTGGGATCTGGGCCCGGACGGCGCGCACGGCCTGAGCGAGCAGGAGCGGGACGGGGTGCGGTTCCGGGTGGCCCAGGCGATCACCGGCCGTCCGGGCAGCGCGTCGGCGGGCTGGCGGCGCTGGGCGGAGGAGGTGTTCCATCCGCCGCAGCCGTGGCGCGAGTTGCTGGGGGCGGCGGTGCGCTCGGCGACGTCCGGCGCCGGGGCCGGTGAGGACTACAGCTACGGCCGCCCGTCGCGCCGTTCGGCGGGACTGCCGGGGGTCGTCCTGCCGAGCCTGCGACGCCGGCCGCCCCGGGTGTCCGTGGTGATCGACACCTCGGGGTCGGTGAGCGACGCGGAGCTGGGCGGCGCGCTCCTTGAGGTGGCCGCGATCGCGCGGGCGGTGGGCGGCCGCCGGGACCTGGTGACGGTGCTGCCGTGTGACGCGGCGGCCCAGGCGGTGCAGCCGCTGTGCCGGGCGGAGGGGCTGGTGCTGACCGGCGGGGGCGGGACGGACCTGCGGACGGGGTTCGCGCGGGCGCTGCGGACGCGGCCGGGACCGGACGTGGTGGTGGTCCTGACGGACGGCCAGACTCCGTGGCCGGACACCCGTCCGCCCTGCCGGACGGTGGTCGGCCTCTTCTCCCGTCCGGGCACCCGGACCTGGAGGGAGTACGACCCCGAGTACCGGCCGGACGCGCCGCCGGAGTGGGCCCGGGTGGTGACCATCGGGTAGCTCCTTCAGACTCCGACGGTCTCCTCGGCCTCTTCCTCGGCCTCGGCCTCTTCCTCGGCCTCGGCCTCTTCCCGGGACAGAGCGGCCACGGCGGTACGCGGCTCCGCGACGGCCGCATGCCCGGGCGTGTGCTTCCCGGCCCGCTCATGCAGGGCTGCGACGGCGGTGACCGCGAGGCCGGCCAGGAGCCAGACCGTCAGCGTCAGCACGTTGTGTGCGACTCCGTCGCCGTCGAAGTACAGCAGGCCTCGGATGCCCTCGACGAAGCCCGCACCGTTCCAGAAGGAGTGCAGGGCGCCGAAGAAGCCGTTCTGCAGCTCGGGCCGGAACAGCCCGCCGGAGCTGGTGAAGTTCAGCATCACGAAGAGGACCATCATGGCCAGCGTGGTCCACCGCTTGAGGAAGGTGTGCAGGCCGACGCCGATGAACAGGATGCCGGCCGAGTACAGCCACGCCATCCCCCACAGGCCCGCGAGTCCGTGGTGCGCGAGGTGGAACACCGGCCCGGCGAGCAGCACGCCGATGCCGCTGACCACCGCGGAGACGCCGAGCGCCAGCAGCGCCCGTATCCGCATGGCGAGCGCCCCGCCCGCGGCGCCGAGCGCGGCGACGGAGGCGTAGGAGCCGATGCTGAGCGCGATCAGCAGGAAGAACAGGCCCTGCCCGGTGGGGTCGTCGGACACCGGCCTGGTCACGTCGGTGACCTTCAGCGGCACGCCCTCCTGGTCGGCGACCGGGGTGAAGACCCGCTCAACGGCCGTGGCTCCCATGTCGGAGGCGGCGCTGGCCACCATGAGCTCGGGGGCCTCGGCGCTCGGCACGTAGGCGCCGGTCACCTGCCGGTCCCTGAGCAGGTGGACGGCGTCGGAGCGGGTGGGGACCGTGCGGACGTCGAGCCTGTCCCCGCCGGTGTCCTTGACGGTCTGGGCGAGCACCTTCGCCTGCGGGCCGGCGCCGACGACGGCGACGGGCAGGTGGTGCGGCTCCGGGGTCACGAAGGCCCCCATGTACGCGAGCCCCATGCCGAGGCACATGAGCAGCGGGGTGATCAGGTGTGTGAGCACGTGACGCAGGGCCGGTGACCTCATCGCGGGCACCCTCCAAAGATCGTCGAAAGGTTGGCTTATACAACTCTCATTTCAAGTTGTACTATACAACTACAACGTCGGAGGAGGTATTCCCGTGACAGCAGCACAGCGGGCCGTGGAGACCATCCAGCGCGAGATGACCATCTTCGCCCGCCGGGCCCGCGCCTCGGCCGGACGCATGCACCCCGAGCTGTCGCTGGTGTCGTACACGCTGCTCGGCCACCTGGAGGAGAGCGGCGGCTGCCGGGCGACCGACCTCGCGGCACACTATGCCCTGGACAAGTCCACGGTGAGCCGGCAGGTGGCCGCACTGGAGCGGGCCCGGCTGATCGAGCGGCGCCTCGATCCCGAGGACCACCGGGTGCAGGTGCTGCACCTGACGGGGGCCGGCGAGGAGATTCTCGCCCACGTCACCCGCAGCCGCCGGGCCGCCTTCCTGGAGCGGCTCGCGGACTGGCCGGAGGAGGACCTGACCCGGTTCGCCGCCTATCTGGAGCGCTACAACGCGAGTCCACCGGACCCCGCGCCGGTGGACTGAGTCCCGGTACCGGAGGCGACGGCACCGACCTGGGGCGGAGCGCCCCTGACGACGACGTACGGTTGAACCATGAACATCACCCGAGGCTTCACGGGCCGCTCGCGCCTCCGGCCCGCCGGTCTGCCGCCCGGGCAGTACGACGCGAGGGACGACTGGCCCGTCCTGTCCGCCGAGGTCACCCCGGACCTCGCCGCCGCCGACTGGTCCTTCCGCGTCGACGGCCTGGTGGAGCGGCCGCACGCGTGGGACGCCGCGGGCGCCCGGGCGTTGCCGGCCTCGGCGTACGAGGGTGACATCCACTGCGTGACCGGCTGGTCGAAGTTCGGGGTGCGCTTCGGCGGCGTCTCGCTGGACGCCTTCTTCGAGGTCGTCCGGCCCCTGGCGAGCGCGACCCACGCGATCGCCTACTCCCACACCGGCTACACCACGAACCTGCCGATCACGGACCTGACCGGCGGCCGGGCCTGGATCGCCTGGGAGTACGACGGCCGGCCGCTTCCCGCCGAGCACGGCGGCCCCGCGCGTCTGCTGGTGCCCCACCTCTACTTCTGGAAGAGCGCCAAGTGGATCGCGGGGATCACCCTCCTCGACCACGACGAGCCGGGCTTCTGGGAGACCAACGGCTACCACCCGCGCGGCAACCCCTGGGAGGAGCAGCGGTACGCGGGCGACGGAACGGACGGGGCGGGCAAGGACCCGGACGACCGTCCCGCAGGTCCCCCGGCGGACGGGGCGGTGGCGCGTGACTGACCGGACGGCGGTGCGGACCTTCACTCCGCCCTTCACTCCCCCGACGCGTTTCGCGGTGCCCGGCCGCATCGCGGTGAGCGGCGAGGCGGCGACCGCGTGGCAGACCGCGACGCTCACCGGCATACGGCGGGAGACGCCGCGCGCGGCCACCTTCCGCCTCGCAGTGCCGCGCTGGGCGGGGCACCTGCCCGGACAGCACCTGATGGTGCGGCTGACCGCCGCCGACGGTTACACGGCCCAGCGCCACTACTCGATCGCGTCCGCGCCGGACGACTCCGGGCACATCGAGCTGACACTGGACCACGTGCCGGGCGGGGAGGTGTCGGGCTGGTTCCACACGGTGGCCAGGCCCGGTGACACCGTCGAGGTGCGCGGGCCGCTGAGCGGCTTCTTCGCCTGGCCCGGCGACCGGCCCGCGCTGCTGCTCGGCGCCGGCTCCGGCGTCGTACCGCTGATGTCGATGGTCAGGCACCACCGGGCGTGCGGCCTCGCCGTGCCGCTGCGCATGCTCGTGTCGGCGCGCAGCCCCGAGGAGCTGATCTACGCACGGGAACTCGGCGCGGAGACCACGCCCGTGTTCACCCGCAGCGCCCCGGCCGGGGTGCCCGTGGGACGGATCACCGCCGTCCATGTGGTGTCACTTCTGGGCGAGCAGTCGGATGATGGGTGGGAGGCGTACGTGTGCGGCTCCAACGGGTTCGCCGAGCACGCCTCGCGACTGCTCGTCGCGGCGGGCCGGCCCGTGGACCGGATCCGCGTCGAACGCTTCGGCTGAGCGCGCCGGTCGCGCGCGCCCGCCGCACCCGCAGCCGTGGGGCGCGTGTCGTCGCCCGTGCTCCAGGTGGGCCGGAAGTAGCGGTTCCCAGGATGAGCGAGGGGCTCCGTACGGGGTACGAGACCTGTGTGGACGCTCGGGTGCGGGGACGGCGGACCGATGACCCGGTTCGCGGCCCTCCCGCTCCGGCGGCGAGGAGGTGGACATGCGTACCCGGGTGCTTGGCTGGCGCTGGCGGCGCAATCCGCTGCGGCGCCGGTCGGACGTGGTGGAGGCATGGACGACGCTGCTGGTCGCCGTCCTGCTCGTCGTGGTGGCACCGCTGGTGGGGGTCGCGGTGGGCCTGCACGCCCACAGCGAGGCCCAGGCGGTGGCGGTGGCGCAGCGGTCCGAACGGCACAAGGTGCACGCCGTGGTGGTCGGCGGCACGCCCGAACGCCTGCCCGCGGTGCAGGGCGACCGCGATCACGGCTATCAGGCGAAGGTGACCTGGACGGAGCACGGGAAGGGCAAACACACGACCACGGCGCGGGTACCGGCGGGGACCCGGGTCGGTGACGCGGTGGACGTGTGGTTCGACAGCAAGGGCCGGAGCGTCGCCCCGCCGCCCGACGACGTCGCGGTGTGGCAGCACACGGTCACCATCGGCCTGTGCGCCGGCGGCGGCGCCGCGGGCGTCGTGCTCCTCGGCTACGCCGTCGAACGCCGGATCGCGCTGCGCCACCGGCTGACCGAATGGGAACGGGAGTGGGCGGACACCGGCCCCCGGTGGAACCAGCCCCGCGCCTGAGCGCCGGCCCCTGCACGTACGGTGAGGTCCCGCAGTCACCCTTCGCGAAGGCGGTTGCCGATGGCCTTGTTCGACCTCCCCCTCGACGAACTCCGCAAGTACCGCAGCGAGTCCACCGTGCCCGGGGACTTCGACGCGTTCTGGGACAAGACGCTGCGGGAGACCCGCGAGCACGACCTCGACGCGCGCTTCGAACGGGTGGACACGGGCCTGTCCACGGTGCAAGTCCACGACGTGACGTTCGCCGGGTTCGGCGGCCACCCCGTCAAGGGCTGGCTGCGGCTGCCGGCCGGGGCGGCGGAGCCGCTGCCGCTGGTGGTGGAGTTCATCGGCTACGGCGGCGGGCGCGGACTGCCGCACGAGAACCTGCTGTGGGCGTCGACGGGCCGGGCGCACTTCGTGATGGACACCCGCGGCCAGGGCAGCGTCTGGGGAGCCGGCGCCGGCACCCCCGACCCGGTGGGCTCCGTCCCCGGCTACCCCGGGTTCATGACCCGGGGCATCGACGCGCCGGAGAACTACTACTACCGCCGGGTGTTCACGGACGCCGTCCGCGCGATCGAGGCCGCCCGGGCGCACCCGCTGACCGACGCCTCCCGGACCGTGGCGTTCGGCTCCAGCCAAGGTGGCGGGATCACCCTCGCCGTCGGGGGCCTGGTCCCCGACCTCGCCGCCGTCGCCCCGGACGTGCCGTTCCTCTGCGACTTCCCGCGCGCGACGACGCTGACGGACCGGCCCCCGTACCGGGAGATCGGCCTGTTCCTCAAGACGCACCACGGCCACACGGCCGAGGTGCTGCGTACGCTCTCCTACTTCGACGGCGTGCACTTCGCCGCCCGCGGGCGCGCCCCGGCCCTGTTCTCGGCGGGCGGGGAGGACCAGACCTGCCCGCCGTCGACGGTGTTCGCCGCGTACAACGCCTGGGCGCACGAGGACAAGACGATCGAGCTGTACGACTTCAACGACCATGAAGGCGGCGGCCCGTTCCACGAGGCGGTGAAGCTCCGCTGGCTGCGGTCGTACATCTGAGGAAGCGGGGAGCAGGGCGGCCGGGCGCGAGAGGGCGGGGTTCAAAGATGACGGAGGACGGCGGGATGGACACGCGGGCGGCGGCCGAGCGGTTCGTCCGTGTCTGGGAGCGGGCGTGGGCCGCGCACGACGTGGGGGCGCTGGTCGAGTTGTACGCCGAGGAGTGTGTGCACCGGTCGATGCCGTTTCGCGAGCCGCACCGCGGCCGGGACGCGCTCGCCGCCTATCTGCGCTGGTCGTTCGCCGAGGAACGGGTGGCCGACGTGCGGTTCTCCGCGCCCCTCGTCGGGCCGGACGGGGTGGCGGTGGCGGAGTTCCGGGTGCTCGGTGATGAGGGCGGCGCCGAGTCCGCGCTGGCGGGTTGCGTTTTCGTGCGCTTCGACGAGGCGGGGCGGGCCGTGGAGACCCGCGACTACTGGCACACGGCCGAGGGGCACCAGGAGCCCGCGGGCAGGCTGTTCTTCCTGTGAACCTGCGGGGCCCTCGCACCCTTCCCCCCAGTCCGACCAGTCGGTATGTTCTGGAGGGCCCGGGCCACGGGTGGCGGCCCGGCCTTTCCGGCGACCACGGAGGTCCGATGCCGACTCGGCAGACACAGGTGCACGGTCACTGCGACGCCAGGTTCACGGCGGTGCGGCAGGCGTTCGAGGAGAACTTCGCCGAGCGTGGCGAGCTGGGCGCCGCCGTCGCGGTGAGCATCGACGGCGAGCCCGTCGTGGACCTGTGGTCCGGCTGGGCGGACGCGGACCGCACCCGGCCCTGGGAGCGCGACACCCTGGTCAACGTGTGGTCGACCACCAAGGGCCCGGTGGCACTGTGCGCCCACATCCTGGCCGACCGTGGACTGCTGGACTTCGACGCCCCCGTGGCCGCGTACTGGCCGGAATTCGCCGCCGCCGGGAAGGAGCGCGTGCTGGTACGGCACCTGCTCTCGCACCGCGCCGGCCTCTGCGGTCTGCGTGAGCCGCACAGTCTCGACGACCTGTACGACTGGGAACTGACCACCTCGAGGCTGGCGGCCGCCGAGCCGTGGTGGGAGCCGGGCACCCGGTCCGGGTACCACGCGCTGACCTACGGCTTCCTGGTGGGCGAGGTCGTACGGCGGATCTCGGGACTGCGCCCGGGGGCGTTCCTGGAGCGGGAGGTGACCGGGCCGCTCGGGATCGACTTCACCGTCGGCCTGCCGGAGAAGGAGTCCGGCCGGGTCGCCGAGCTGATCCATCCGCGGGCCCGGTCCGGCGGCGGACAAGCGGCCGCTTTCGGCCAGTTGATGCCGGAGGCGATCGCCGCGCTGGCCAACCCGCTGGTGGGCGCGGCCCAGGCGAACACACCCGAGTGGCGCGCTGCGGAGATCCCGGCGGCCAACGGGCACGGCACCGCGCGGGCCGTCGCCGCGCTGTACGGCGTCTTCGCCGGGCGCGGCTCGTACGGCGGGCGGCGGATCCTCTCCCCGGAGGCGGCCGAGCGGGTGCGCGAGGGGCAGGGCGGCTGCCGCGACCTGGTCCTGGGGGCGGGCTTCGAGCACGAGACGGAGATCGGGCTCGGGCTGTGGCTGAGCGGCACCAACGGCTCGTACGGGCCCAACCCGCGGGCTTTCGGACACGACGGGTTCGGCGGCTCCTGCGGACTCGCCGACCCCGAGGCGGGCGTGGCCCTGGGCTACACGATGAACCGGATGGGGCCGCACATCGCCGACGACCCGCGCAAGACGGCTCTGGTCGAGGCGGTCTACAGCGTCCTGTGAGCGGGGGGTCGCGCGGGTGGGTTTCGGCCGAACCAGTAGGCTGCTCTTCCCTCGTGGTTTAGACCAATGTTAGATGTGGTCACGCAATGAGCCTCTTCGGCTACGTCTTGTCACCAACAGGAGGCGCGGCATGGCCCGCACCACCCCCCACGTACCCGCGACGACCGAGGACCGGCCGCGCGATCCCGCTCCGCCCGCCGACGCGCGGCCGTCCGGCGACGGGCGGCAGTACGACGACGGGCCGCCGGCGTCCCGGCAGCCGGACGACCAGCCCCTGTACTGGCGGGTCGCGACGCTGCTGCTGGACGAGCTGCGCGACGGCACCATACCGCCGGGTGAACGGCTCCCGGCAGAGCGGCATTTGGCCGCCCACTTCCGGGTGAGCCGGGAGACCGTACGGCAGGCACTGGAGGTGCTGCGCCGCGGCGGCCTGGTCGCCACGGACCGTAGGGGCAGTCACGCGACGCTGCCGGGCCGTCCGGTCGAGGACCCCGTGTCCCTCGCCTTCCCGGTGGGGGCGCGTTCCGCGGACCCGTGCGCGGTGGACCGGGCCACGGTGACCTGGGAGGAGCCGCCGCCGGAACACGCCGCCGCGCTGGGGCTGGCCCCCCACCGGCCGACCCTGGTGCACCGCTACCGGTCGGCGACGCCCGACGGCCGCGCCCTGCGCACCGCCGTGACCTCCTTCTCGGCGGTCGCGCTGACCGAGGTCGCCGAGCTGGGCCGCTACCGCGACCGCGCGGACGGATCGGCGGAGGCCCAGCTCAGGAGGGTCTACGACTGGATGCGCAAGGCCGGTCTGACCCTGCACCACCGGGACTGCATCACCCAGCTCGGCGACGCCACCGCGGTCCGGGTCACCCGGCGCGTGCACGACCAGTTCGCCCGCCCGCTGGAGATCACCGACCTGGTGGTGAACGCGGAACGGGACGCGCTGGTCTACGAGTTCACGCTGCCCGCGGCCGTCTGAGCGCTGCGGGCCACCAGCAGCCGGGCCCGCGGGCCGCCGTCGGAGCGCCGTCCGAACTCGGGCAGGGCGTACAGGTCCACGGTGAAGCCCGCGTGCCCCAGCTCCCGCAGGATGTCTCCGAGCCGGAAGGCCCGGTAGTACATGACGAACGGCGGCCGCCACACCGCGTTGCGCACGCGCATCATCGCGTCGAAGCCCAGCAGCGTCCAGTACGCCGGGTGCGAGGGGCGGGGCGGGGCGAGCACCGGGAAGGCGAAGTGGCCGCCGGGCCGCAGCGCCGAGCGCACCCGGGCGAACAGGCCGGGCAGCTCCCGGGGCAGGAAGTGGCCGAACGCCCCGAAGCTGACCACGAGGTCGAATGCGGCCGTGAACGGCAGCGCGCGGGCATCGGCCCGCACCCAGGAGACGTCCGGCGCCCCGGCCGGGACCCGGCGCCGGGCGACGTCGAGCATGCCGGCGCTGAAGTCGACACCGGTGACGCGGCGGCGGCAGATCCCGGCCAGCACGTCGACCCCGGCGCCGGTGCCGCAGCACAGGTCCAGCCCGTCCTCGTAGGGGCCGAGCGGGGCGAGTGCCTTCGCGACGGACTCCAGCAGCGGGCCCGGCGTCCGGAAGGGGGTGTGGTCGAACTTCGGGGCGAGCAGGTCGTACCCGTGCTCGACCGACGACAGCGCCTGCGCGGCGAGTTCACGGAGCGTGGGGCCTTCGGGGCTGAACATGGGGTCAGCCTAGGGTCACGCGCTGCTGGAGGACTCCGAGGACGCGGTCGCACCAGCGGAGGTTCTCCTCCTCGAAGGAGATTCCGGCGAGCAGGGTGAGGTACGGTCCGATCCGTTCGGCGTCGCGCAGATACTCCTCCTCCGTCCGGCCGCCAAGGAGGCGCTGGCGCACCCGCTGGTAGCGGTCGAGTTTGCCCTGCGCCCAGCCCCTGCGCTCCTCGACCAGCGCCCGGGTGACCTCGGGATCGCCGCCGTCCATGGCCTGGATCTTGATGAGCAACTCGTCACGGACGGCGGTGGGCCGCCTGGGCGGCGCGTCGGCGAAGGCCCGCAGACCGGCGCGGCCGGACTCGGTGAGCGTGAACATCCGCTTGTCCGGCCGCCGTTCCTGGCGCACGGTCCTGGCCTGTACGAGACCGTCCTGGGCGAGGCGCTCCAGCTCCCGGTAGAGCTGCTGGGGGGTGGCGGGCCAGAAGTTCGCGAACGAGACGTCGAACAGTTTGGACAGCTCGTAGCCGGAGGCCTCGCCCTCCAGCAGGGCGGCCAGGACGGCGTACTTGAGCGACATGTGGACACGCTAGCAGCCGGTGACTACTCTCATCCGCACCTATTCAATTAATTGACTATGCGGGGTGATCCGAGTGCGCGCGTTCCGCGAGGCGGTCGAGGCCGGGGACCTGAAGGCCGTCGAGGCACTGCTGGCGGAGGACGTCGTCTTCACCAGCCCGGTCGTCTTCAAGCCGTATCCGGGCAAGGCGATCACCGCGGCGATCCTGGGCGCGGTCGCCCAGGTCTTCGAGGACTTCCGGTACGAGCGGGAGCTGGCCGGCGCCGACGGCCGTGACCACGCGCTGGTCTTCCGCGCCCGGGTGGGCGACCGGGAACTGAGCGGCTGCGACTTCATCCACCTCGACGAGGACGGCCTCATCGACGAATTCATGGTCATGGTGCGCCCGTTGTCGGGAGCCCA
This sequence comes from Streptomyces sp. NPDC047028, assembly GCF_040644095.1. NCBI lineage: Bacteria > Bacillati > Actinomycetota > Actinomycetes > Kitasatosporales > Streptomycetaceae > Streptomyces > Streptomyces sp. NPDC047028. The sequence continues at coordinate 145,449 of NZ_JBEYVS010000014.1, read as the reverse complement.
GGCCCTGAAGGAGGCCATGGGCGCCCGGTTCGAGCAGATCGCGAGGGAGGCGGAGGCGCGGTCCGCGTGAGGACCGGCGCGCCGGGGCTTCAGGGCTTCAGGCGCACCGGCAGCGCGCGCACACTGTTGCCGACGAAGCTCGCGTGCCGGCCCAGTTCCTCCTCCGGCAGGGCGAGGTCCAGCCCGGGAAAGCGCTCGAACAGCCGCTCCAGGGCGACGGTCGCCTCCAGCCGGGCCAGCGGAGCGCCCAGGCAGTAGTGGGCGCCGTGCCCGAGGGACAGATGCCGTACGGCACCGTCGCGGGCCGGCCGGCGGACGTCGAAGCGGTCGGCGTCCGGGCCGTGCACGGCGGGGTCCCGGCCGGCGGCGGAGTACCCGGCGAGCACCGGAGTGCCGGCCGGGACGAGCGTGCCGTCGACGGTGAGGTCCCGGACCGGGTAGCGGAACGGGAAGTAGCTGACCGGCGCGTCCCAGCGCAGCGTCTCCTCCACCACGTCGGCCCAGCTCGCGCCGCCCGCCCGGACCAGGTCGAGCTGGCCGCGGTGGCCGCACAGGGCGCGCACGGCGTTGGTGATCAGGTTCAGCGTGGTCTCGTGCCCGGCGACGATCATCAGCAGGAGGGTGCCGATCAGCTCTTGCCCGTCCAGCCGGCCGCCCTCCTCGTCCCGGGCGGCGAGCAGGGCGCTGGTGAGGTCGTCGCCGGGCCGATCCGCCTTCTGGGCGGCGATCTCGGCGAGGACGGCGAGGAGTTCACGGTTGGCGGCGACGGCCTCGGCGGGTCCGATGTCGGTGGCGACGACCTGGCTGCTCAGCTGGTGCAGCCGCGCCCGGAACCCGGCGTCCACGCCGAGGAGTTCGCTGATGACCGCCATCGGCAGCGGCAGCGCGAAGTGCCGACGCAGATCGGCGATGTCCTCGCCCCCTTCGGCGGCCCGTTCCAGGCCGTCGAGCAGATCCGCCGTCAACTCCTCCACCCGGGGACGGAGTTCCTCGACGCGGCGCGGGGTGAAGGCACTGCTGACCAGTGACCGCAGTCGCCGGTGGTCCTCTCCGTCGGCGGTGGTCATGCCGGGCACGGTCGCGAACGTCCGCAACGGCCACCCCTCGGGTATGCGCCCCTCGTGCAGCGCGGTGAAGTGCCGGGCGTTCTTGGCGACGTCCGGGTGCTGGAGGAAGGCGCGGAGCGCCTCGTGCCCGAGGACGGCCATCCCCTCGATGCCGCCCGGCAGTTCGACCGGGGCCACGGAACCCCGGGCCAGCAGCCGCGCGTTGTCGGCGTGGGGGCAGCCGCCGGCGGGGTCCAGGCGGTGTGGGCGTCTCATGGGCGTGGACTCCACCGGCTCTCCTGGCGGTCGTGGGAACGGGACGCGACAGAGCGATCGTAGAGGCGACCGGGGCACCGGGGTATCGGTCGGTCCGACGCAGCCGTGACGGGGACCGGGCCCCGGCCCCCGGCCCTGGCTCTGGCACTGGCCCTCCGGCCCGGGAACAGAACGAAACGGCGGCTTGTTGACATCCCCAGGGCCGGCGCTATAGTGCGATCAGCACCGCTGCGCGCCCCGTCGTCAGGGCGCCGGTGCGGGTCTTTTCCAGTCGCACGGCCGTCGCTTTCCCGCCGGCCCGGCTTCTTCTCAGCACCACCTCGTGACCTGGCCTTCTCTCGCCGTACCGAGGTGCCGTTCCCGCCGCCCGGAGGCAGACGTACCCGCCTCCCGCTCGCGGCCTCTCCCCCCTTCGCCTCCTGTCTTCCCGTCCGTGAAAGGACCACCACCCATGACCACCACCACACTCGAACACCCACCCGAGACCGGCCAGGCCCCGGCCGACCGGATCGTCACCGGCGTCCTCGACATCGACACGCACGGGAAGGGGCACCTGAGGGCTTCGAACTGCCTGGCCTCCCCGGCCGACCCTCAGGTCTCCCCCGCCCTGATCCGCCGTCACGGCCTGCGCCGGGGCGACCTCGTCGAGGGCGTGCGCGGAGAACGGCGTGCCCTGACCGAGATCACCCGCATCGGCGGCCGGGCCCCGGGCGCGCTCAAGGACAGCCGCCATTTCCGGGACCTCACCCCGCTGCACCCGCACCGCCGGATCCGGCTCGAACACCCGGCGTCCGGACCGGCCGGACGCCTCACCGATCTGTTCGCGCCGGTGGGCAAGGGCCAGCGCGGGCTCATCGTCGCCCCGCCGAAGAGCGGCAAGACCGTGCTGCTCCAGCAGTTCGCCGCCGCCGTCGCCGGCAACCACCCCGAGAGCCGGCTGATGGTCCTGCTGCTCGACGAGCGCCCCGAGGAGGTGACCGAGATGCGCCGCTCGGTGCGGGGCGAGGTGTACGCGTCCACCTTCGACCGGGCGCCCAAGGAGCACATCGCGCTCGCCGACCTCGTGATCGAGCGGGCCAAGCGGCTCGTCGAGGAGGGCGAGGACGTGGTGATCCTGCTGGACTCCCTGACCCGGCTGTGCCGGGCGCACAACAACGCCTCCGCCGCCGGCGGCCGTACGCTGAGCGGTGGCGTCGACGCGGGCGCGCTGATCGGACCCAAGCGGTTCTTCGGCGCCGCGCGCCAGGCCGAGGAGGGCGGCTCTCTCACGATCCTCGCCACCGTCCTGGTGGACACCGGTTCCCGCGCCGACGGCTACTTCTTCGAGGAGCTGAAGAGCACCGGCAACATGGAGCTCCACCTCGACCGGGAGGCCGCCGCCCGCCGTGTCTTCCCCGCCGTGGACATCGCCCTGACCGGCACCCGGCGCGAGGAACTCCTGCTCGACCGGGCGGAGTTGGCCGGCGCGCGCGGTCTGCGCCGGGTTCTGGGGTCGCGGGACGGCGGACCGGCCGGCCTGGAGACACTGCTGCGGCGGCTGCGCGAGACACCCGACAACGCCACCTTCCTGCGGCGCGTGCAGCCGACCCTGCCGGAGCGGTGACGGCACCAGGCGCGCTCGGCGCTTCCGCCCTCGGCGCTCGGCCGTTCGGCCGTTCGGCCGTTCGGCCCAGACGGCGCGAGACCCGGCCCAGCCGTTCGTACGTTAATCATATGATTACCGGACTTTCTTCTCGGACGGTCTCCTCCGCCTGTGCCCTGTGCGTGGCCGGCATGCTGGCGCTGGCCCCGACCGCCGCCTCCGCCGGGCAGCGGATCATGGAACCGGCGCCGCCCCGGCCCCGGGCGGCCGTGCCCCAGCCGGCCCTGCTGTACAGCTCGGGCGTCCAGGTCCGGCCGCACCGCGGGGCACCGGCCCTCCCGGACGTGTCCGCGCTCTCCTGGCTGGTCGCAGACGCCGACACCGGCGAGGTGCTGGCCGCGCATGACGCCCACAGCAAACTGCCGCCCGCCAGCACGCTCAAGACGCTGTTCGCCCTGACCGTGCTGCCCGGCCTGCCGAGCACCATGCGGCACACCGTCACCCCCGAGGACCTGGCCGGCATCGGCCCGGGCAGCAGCCTGGTCGGCATCGAGGAGGGGCACACCTACACGGTGGCCGACCTGTGGCGGGGCGTCTTCCTCGCCTCCGGCAACGACGCCGTGCACGTCCTCGCCTCGCTCGGCGGCGGCTGGGAGGCCACGGCCGCCAAGATGCAGACCAAGGCCCACGCCCTGGGCGCCCTGGACACCCACGTCGTCTCCCCGGACGGCTACGACGCCCCCGGCCAGGTGTCCTCCGCGTTCGACCTCGCGATCTTCGGCCGCAACGGTCTGCGCAACCCCGACTTCGCCCGCTACTGCTCCACGGCCGTGGCCCAGTTCCCCGGTGACGGGTCGTCGTACGGGATCGCGAACACCAACCGGCTGCTCACCGGGGCGAACGGGGTGGAGCCGTACCCCGGGGTGATCGGGGTCAAGAACGGCTACACCAGCAATGCCGGCAACACCCTGGTCACCGCTGCGCGCCGGAACGGCCGCACGCTGATCGTGACCGTGATGAACCCGCAGGCCGGCGGCGGCTACACCGTCTACCAGGAGGCGCGGTCACTGCTGGACTGGGGCTTCGGGGCCGCGGGGCTGGTCGACCCGGTCGGCTCGCTGGACGGGCTGCGCGCCACGCCCCGACAGGCGCCCGCCGCCACACCGGTGGCGGCGGCCACGGCCGTCGAGCCCGACGACGACTCCGCGTGGCCGGGCACCCTCGGCGTCGCGGCCGGCACCGGACTGGCCGGCCTCGGACTGGGCACGGTCGGCCTGACCCTGCGGGCCCGGCGTAAGCGCGCCCACGGCGAGGAGGGCTGACGCCCGGCGGCCCGCGCGGTGTTCAGAACACCGACAGCCCCGTGAGCGTCGTGAACCGGTCCAGGGCCGCCACCCCGGCCACCGAGTTGCCCCGCTCGTCGAGGCCCGGGCTCCACACGCACAGCGTGCAGCGGCCCGGCACCACCGCGATGATCCCGCCGCCGACACCGCTCTTGCCGGGCAGCCCCACCCGGTAGGCGAAGTCCCCGGCCGCGTCGTACGTCCCGCAGGTCAGCATGATCGCGTTGATCTGCTTGGCCTGGCTCCGGGTCAGCAGCCGGGAGCCGTCGGCGCGGATGCCGTGCCGGGCCAGGAACGTGGTGGCGAGGGCCAGGTCGGCGCAGGAGGCGGCGATGGAGCACTGCCGGAAGTACTGGTCGAGCAGGACCGGCACCGGGTTGTCGATGTTGCGGTAGGACGCCATGAAGTGGGCGAGGGCCGCGTTGCGGGAGCCGTGCGCGGTCTCGGAGGCGGCGACCTCCGCGTCGAAGTCCAGCCCGGGGTTGCCGCTCTCGGCCCGCAGGAACGCCAGCAGTTCACCGGCCGCGTCCCCGGTCCGGGTCTGCAGCCGGTCGGTGACGACGAGCGCGCCCGCGTTGATGAAGGGGTTGCGCGGGATGCCGTTCTCGTACTCCAGCTGCACCAGCGAGTTGAACGGGTTGCCGGAGGGCTCGCGGCCCACGTGCTCCCAGAGTTCGTCGCCCTCGCGGGCCAGGTCGAGCGCGAGCGTGAAGACCTTGGTGATGGACTGCGCCGAGAACGGCTGCCGCCACTCCCCCACCCCGTACACGGTGCCGTCCGGCTCCGCGACGGCCATGCCGAAGCTGCGCGGATCGCAGGCCGCGAGGGCCGGGATGTAGTCGGCGGACCGGCCACGGCCCGGGGTGCGGTCGATCTCCGCCTGGATCCGGTCCAGAACCGGTTGGAACTGCGAGGACATGAGCGTCATCATGCCGCACTGCTGACCCCGCCGACCGCCGGGCCGCACCGGGCGACCGGACCGTCCGCCCGCGGCGCCGAAACGCCGCCAATCAGGCGTGTTGTGCACCGGCACCCGCGTGCTGGCACGCCCCGCGGCGGTCCGCACGTCAGGGTGAGTCCCACGGTCTCCGTGGATCGGGGTCCGTTCGGACATCGACCCGGCAGGAGGGGCAGTGCGGCGGCGGAGAGACGACAGGGGAGCCACCCGGAGCGGGGAGGCGGAAGCGGCGGTCGTGGCGCCGCGGCGCGTGCGGGCCGCGTTGGGCCTGTGCGCGGCGGTGGCGCTGCTCGCCGGATGCGGCGGCCTGCCCTCCCCGCACGTTCCCGTGCGGGAGAACGCCCAGGGCGGACGCGACTTCTACCTCAGTCCCCACGGCGACGACCACGCCGACGGGCGGACCCCGCAGACCGCCTGGCGCACGCTGCGGCGGGCGGACACGGTCCGGCTGAAGCCGGGCGACCGGCTGCGACTGCAGGGCGGCGCGCGGTTCTCCGGCACGCTGAGCGTCGGACCGGGAGACGCGGGCGACTCCCGCAGCCCGGTCGTGATCGAGTCGTACGGCGACGGCCGCGCCATCGTCACTGCCGCCGGTACGCGGGGCATCGAGGTGCACGACACCAGCGGCATCGTCATCCGTGACCTGGTCCTCGCCGGGAAGGGCACCTCCTACCGGGACCAGGACGGCATCTCCTTCGTCAGCGACCTTGCCGGCAGGCGCAAGCTGCCGTACATCCGGGTCTCCGGTGTCGACGTGTCCGGCTTCCGCAACGGCATCCGGCTGCACGGCGGCCCCGAGGGATCGGGCTTCCGGGACGTGGGGATCGACGACTGCGCCGTGCACGACAACAAGGACGCGGGTCTCGTCGCGGACGGTCCCGCCTTCGACGCCGACGCGCCCGTCTACGCCCACGAGAGGCTGACCGTCTCCAAGGTGGTCGCGTTCAAGAACGCCGGCGACCCGGCCGCGTCCCGCAACACCGGCAGCGGGATCGTCCTCGGCAGCGTCAGCCACGGCGTGGTACAGGAGTCGGTCGCCCACGACAACGGCGGATCGTCCTCCGCCGACGCCATGGAGGGCCCCGAGGGCATCTGGACGTACGACTCGACGCGCATGGTGTTCCAGCGCAACGTCGCCTACGACAACCACACCGGCTCCCAGGTGGACGGCGGCGGCTTCGGCCTGGACAACAACGTGTCGTACTCGCTGATGCAGTACAACCTGTCGTACGGCAACGACGGCGCCGGATTCCTCGCGTACTCGGCCGTGCCGAACCGGGCCCACACCGACAACGCGATCCGCTACAACATCAGCCGGGACAATGGGCGCAAGCTCCAGGACTACGGCGGCATCGTGGCGCTCGGCTCCTGGGTGGCCAACCTCGCGATCTACCAGAACACCGTGCTGGCCTCGGCGAACGGCTCGGTCCGGGCGCCCGCGCTGCGGCTCCAGCCGAACCTGGGCGCGGTCTCGGTGCGCAACAACGTGTTCGCCACCGACGGCGTGCCCGTGGTCGCGGCCCAGGGGCACTTCGACACCTCCGAGGTCGAGATGCAGGGCAACGACTACCACAGTTCGACCGGCTGGACCCTGCAGTGGGGCGACCGCTGGTACGCCGATCTGGCCGCGTGGCGCCGGGAGTCGGGCCAGGAGACGCAGGGCTCGCGGGCCACCGGTACCGCCGCGGATCCCTGTCTCACCGAGGTACCGCTGTCCACCGGCGGCCCCGGTGTGCGCGGCGGCGGGGCGACGCGGGGCGCACTGGTCTCCCGGTGCGCCCACGCGCTGGCGGGTGCCGCCGTGGATCTGCGGTCCCTGGGGATCGACCCCGGGAAGGCCGACTACGCCGGGGCGCCGCTGACCGGCTCCCCGGCGGTGGGGGCCGTGCAGGGAGCGCCCAAGGCGTGAGGGATCGTCACCCGGACCGGCTCGCCGTGGCCCGGCTGCGGGACGGGGGCGGGGCGGCCGAGCGCCCGGACGTGCCAGCCGGCCGCGTGCCAGGTCGCCGTGTCCAGCGCGTTGCGCGCGTCGAGCAGCCGCGGGACCCGGACCACCTCGGCGAGCCTGGCCGGGTCGAGCGCGCGGTACTCGCGCCACTCCGTCAGGTGCAGCACCAGTTCCGCGTCCCGGCACGCCGTCATGACGTCCGTGTGGTACGCCGGGCCGGGCAGCACGGCCCGCGCATTGTCGACGCCCTCCGGGTCGTGCACGCGGACGTCGGCTCCCTGGGCGGCGAGTTCGCAGGTGACGGCGAGCGCCGGCGAGTCCCGCACGTCGTCGCTGTCCGGTTTGAAGGTGGCGCCCAGTACGGCGATCCGCCGTCCCGCGAACGTGCCGCCGAGGAGCTGCCGGGCCAGGTCGACGGTGCGCAGGCGCTGCCGCTCGTTGATCCGGTCGACCTGCCGCAGGAACGACACCGCCTCTCCGACCTGGAGTTCCTCGGCGCGGGCGAGGAAGGCGCGGATGTCCTTGGGCAGGCAGCCGCCGCCGAAGCCGAGGCCGGCGGAGAGGAACCGGCGCCCGATGCGCTCGTCGTGGCCGAGGGCGTCGGCCAGCGTCACGACGTCGGCGCCGGCGGCGTCACAGACCTCGGCCATGGCGTTGATGAAGGAGATCTTCGTGGCCAGGAACGAGTTGGCGGCGACCTTCACCAGTTCCGCGGTGGCGGGATCGGTGCAGATGTAGGGGACCCCGGCACGCAGCATCGGATCGTAGACGGCGCGCAGCAGCCGGTCGGCATGCGGTGTGGTCACCCCGGCGACCAGGCGGTCGGGACGCAGTGTGTCCTGGACGGCGTATCCCTCGCGGAGGAACTCCGGGTTCCAGGCGAGGTCGATCTCGACGCCGTCCCGGGCGCCCGCGGTGACCCTGCGGCCCAGCGCGCGGGTCGTGCCGACGGGCACGGTCGACTTGCCGACGATCAGGCTGTCGCGGGTGATCTGCGGAACCAGTCCGTCGACGACCGCCTCGACGTGGCTGAGGTCGGCGGCGAGGGAGTCGGGCCGCTGCGGGGTGCCGACACAGACGAAGTGCAGTGCGGCGAAGTCGGCGGCCTCCTCCAGGGAGGTGGTGAAGCGCAGTCGGCCGGTCCGGGTGTGCCGGGCGAGGAGTTCCGGCAGGCCCGGTTCGAAGAACGGGGCCCGGCCCGCTGCGAGGGCCGCGGTCTTCGTGGCGTCGGTGTCGACGCCCAGGACCTCGTGGCCGATCTCGGCCATGCACGCGGCGTGCACGGCTCCCAGGTAGCCGGTGCCGATGACGGTCAGCCGCATGGGGTTCCTCCTGTCGTGGGGTCACCGGCGCGTGAAGGCCGGCCTGCGTAGCCGTCGGGGTTGAGTTCCTGGAACCGCCAGGCGTCGCGGCACATGGCGGTGAGGTCGCGGGTGGTGCGCCAGTCCCAGGCCGCCGCGACCGCGCCAGCGTCGGCGACCAGTTCGGCGACGTCGCCGGGCCGGCGGTCGACGATCCGGTACGGCACCGGGCGGCCGCTGGCCTCGCCGAAGGCGGCGACGAGCTGGAGCACGGAGGTGCCGGTGCCGGTGCCGAGGTTGAACACCCGCAGGCCCGCCTGGTCGTCGAGGTGCCCGACGGCGATGCGGTGTCCCTCGGCGACGTCCATGACGTGGATGTAGTCGCGGACGCCGGTGCCGTCGGGCGTGGGGTAGTCGTCGCCGAAGACGTCGAGCCGCTCCCGGCGGCCGACGGCGACCTGGGCGACGTAGGGCATGAGGTTGTCGGGGACGCCCCGCGGGTCCTCGCCGAGCAGTCCGCTCGGGTGGGCTCCGACCGGGTTGAAGTAGCGCAGGGCCAGCACCTTCATGTCCGGCAGGTGGTCGCACACGTCCCGCAGGATCCGCTCGCAGGCCAGCTTGGTGTGTGCGTAGGGGTTGGTGGGGGCGACGGGGCTCCGCTCGGTGAGCGGTACGGTCGGTGCCTCGCCGTAGACGGAGCAGGAGGAGGAGAACACCAGCCGGTGGACGTCGTGGTCGTGCATGACGGCCAGCAGGGCGCAGGTGCCGCCGACGTTGGTGTCGTAGTACTCGACGGGCCGGGCCACCGACTCGCCGACCGCCTTGTGGGCGGCGAAGTGGATGACCGCGTCGACGGGGTGTGCGGTGAAGACCTCGGAGAGGGCGCGCCGGTCGCGGACGTCGACGCGGTAGGCGCCGGCGAGGGGCCGGCCCGCCGTCTTGCTGATGCGGTCCAGGGCGCGGGGCGAGCTGTTGACGTGGTTGTCGACGACGACGACTTCGTAGCCGTGGGCGAGCAGTTCGACGCAGGTGTGGCTGCCGATGAAGCCTGCGCCGCCGGTCACCAGGACCGTTTCGGGCATGGGGGGACCTCGTTCTCGTCGGGGTGGGTGGCCAGGGGTGCGGGCGGTGTCAGCCCGCCATGAAGCCGCGCAGGTAGGCGGGGAACAGCAGCAGCGCCCCGGTGAGCGGCAGGAGTGCGACGAACCCGGCGGCCAGCGGCCACGCGGCGGTGCCCAGGGCCCGGTGTGCGGCGAGCCCCGCCGATCGCGCGGTCTCCCGGATGTGCAGGGCGCTCACCGCGAGGGTCACCGCCCCGTAGGACAGGGAGCCCAGCAGACAGAGGAACACGTAGCCGATCGCGGGACCGGTGATTTCCCCGACCAGGGCCGCCGTGGACAGCACGACGGTGATGAGGAGGTAGGGGAGCATCAGGCGCAGCGGCAGCGGCTCCATGCCGTCACGGGACTTGGGCGTCACCTTGAAGACGATCTTCCGTGGCCGCAGCCGCTGCAGGAGTGCCGCCGCGGCTCCCCAGGCGACCAACGGCCAGCGGGTGAGCCCGAACAGCCAGCCCTCCCAGCTCAGCAGCGGCGCGTCGGCGGGGCGCAGCAGTCCGCGCCGGCGCAGCAGCAGGGTGAGCAGGACCAGGAAGAACGACATGGCCCAGAAGTGGACGAGGAAGGCGCCGTAGTCGACGTTGATCCAGGGGGTGCCGGTGACGGCGGCGATGGGCGGCAGCAGCAGTCCGCCGGTGGTGGTGAGGGCCAGCAGCGGATAGTAGGACAGGGCGAACGCGAACCGGACGCGCAGCCGGGCCGGCATCCGCCGCAGGTGGCGCGGGAGCATGCCGAGGAGCATCACGACCAGGCTCCGTGACCACTGGAACTCCTGCGTGACCATCGCGGCGAAGGTGAGGGGGCCGTCGCCGTGCGCCTCGGCGTCGATGGCGAACGCGCCCTGCCAGCCGGCCGAGTTCAGCAGGAACGTGGTCGAGAAGTCCTCGGCGAGTTCGGGTCCGAGTCCGCCGATGTCCCGCAGGGCGTGGGTGCGTACTGCGTAGTGGGAGCCGATGCACAGGGGGGCCAGTCCGTCGGAGTGGCCGAGCTGCATGGGTCCGTGGAAGGTGGCCTCGCGGTGCAGCCGGCCGCGGGCGGCCCAGGAGGCGCGGGCGTTGGCGTCGCACACGCTGGGGGCGGCGACATAGCCGACGGCCGGGTCGGCGAACGGCCGGACCACTTCCCGCAGATAGCGGGCGTGGGGTACGTGGTCGACGTCGAGCTGGGCGACCACGTCGTAGTCGCGGTACCCCCAGTGGTCGTAGAAGTGGGCGAGGTTGCCCTCCTTGCACCGGGTGCGCCGGGGCCAGGCGTCGCGGTGGTACGACGCGACGCCGCGCCGGCAGGAGACGCGTACGCCGTTGGTCTCGCACCAGTGGAGGATCTCCTGGTGCGGGTCCTCGTCGCAGAGCCACACGTCGTAGGGGTGGGGGAAGTCCTGGTGCAGCATCGCGGTGAGGGTGGCGCGGGCGACCGCCCAGGGTTCGGAGGGGGCGCGGGTCACCACGAACGCGGTGCGGACGGCGGGGACTTCGACGGCGGTGTCGAGGGTGCGCAGCCGCAGGACCACGACGACGAAGTACATCGGCAGCAGGGACAGGTACAGCAGCAGCGCGCTGTTGACGGCGAATCCGGTCCAGCTGACCCGGTGTTCGGGGCGCACCCACCATTCCCAGAAGCACACCAGGGCGGCCAGCCAGCAGGCGGCGAGCAGTGCGGCCCTCACCCGGTCCGCGCGCCGCAGCCGGGGGATCCAGAAGGCGGGCGTGGTCGGGAGGGTGCGGCGTGGCCTGCCGAACACCGGTCCGTCGGCGGCGGTGTCGACGACGTTGCCCGCGGACAGGGTCAGCAGGTGGTGCCGCAACTCCTGCTCGGGGTCCGCCGGGGTGCCGAGTCCGACAGCGGTGCCGCCCGGGGCCGGGCCGTGCTCCGTCTGGGTCACGACGCCGCGGGGGTCGCGCCGAGCTGACCGGGCCGCGCGGCGGCCACGCCGTCCTGCTGGCCGCCCCGGATCGCCGCGAGCGCGGCCGCGACGCCGTCGGGCCGTTCGGCGAACCACCGCACGGTGCGGCGCAGGCCCTCGTCGATGCCCACCTCGGGGGCCCAGCCCAGCCGTTCGGCGGCGCGGGCGATCGCCGGGCGGCGGCGGGCGGGGTCGTCGACGGGCAGCGGATGGAACTGGATCTCGGCGCTGGAACCGGTCAGGCCGAGCACGAGTTCGGCGAGTTCGAGCATGGTGAGTTCGACGGGATTGCCGAGGTTCACCGGTCCCGGCTCGTCGCAGTCGAGCATGGCGACGATGCCGCGGACCAGGTCGTCGACGTAGCAGAAGCTGCGCGTCTGCTTTCCGTCGCCGTAGACGGTCAGGGGCTCACCGGCGAGGGCCTGCACAACGAAACTGGAGACGACCCGGCCGTCGTGCGGACGCATGCGCGGGCCGTACGTGTTGAAGATCCGGACGATTCCCGTGTTCGTGCCGCGATGCGTCCGGTGGGCCCGGGTCAGCGCCTCGGCGAAGCGTTTCGCCTCGTCGTACACGCTGCGCGGTCCGACAGGGTTCACATGGCCCCAGTAGCTCTCCTCCTGCGGGTGCACCTCGGGGTCGCCGTACACCTCGCTCGTGGAGGCGAGGACGAAGCGGGCGTCGTGGCGGGCGGCGAGCCGCAGGGCGTTCTCCGTGCCGCGACTGCCGACGGCGAGCGTCTCGAGGGCGCGGCTGAGGTAGTCGGGCGGGGAGGCCGGGCTGGCCAGGTGGGCCACCGCGTCCACGGTGCCCCGGGCGTCGACCGACCGGCTGACATCGCCCCGGACCAGTTCGAAAGCCGGATTCTGGAGAAACGCGGCGATGTTCGCCGGGTCTCCGGTGGAGAAGTCATCCAGACACACGACCTCGTCACCGCGTCGAAGAAGCGTTTCACAGAGATGCGACCCTAGAAATCCGCCGCCACCTGTCACGGCCACACGCATGAATTCTCCTGGATTCACCGAGGGGATTCCGTCGCTCCGTCCGGCCCCGGTACGGGGGCTGTTCGCCAGGACAGGAGACGGCCTCTGCCGAGGCCGCGAATTCACCATATGAGCGTTAGTAGCATTTTCTGGATAATGACGAGACCCGCTGGGCCGATCGGCCGACGCCCGCGAGCGACGCCCTGTCGGACGGCAGTGCCCGTACGGGCCGCGCGGGACGGGCCACCCGGCCGGGGTCACTCCCGCGGGTGAAGACACCCCGCGTGTCGCCATGGTCCGGCGCGGCAGGCATCGTCCTGCACGGCGGGCCGGCGGCGCACGCGGGGCGTGCTCGTCTCAGACCGCGGGGGTCGCGCCGCGGCCGGCGAGGACCTCCGGCCGCAGCAGGTCCGCGAGGCGCTCGGCGGGCAGCAGGCCCTTCTCCAGGACCAGTTCCGCCACGCCACGGCCGGTGCCGAGGGCCTCCTTGGCGATCTCGGTGGCCGCGGTGTAGCCGATGTGCGGGTTCAGGGCCGTGACCAGGCCGATGGAGTTCTCCACCGTGGCCCGCAGCACCTCCGTGTTGGCGGTGATGCCGTCCACGCAGCGTTCGGCGAGGGTGAGGCAGGCGCTGCGCAGGTGGGTGATGCTCTCCGAGAGGGAGTGCAGGATGATCGGCTCGAACGCGTTGAGCTGGAGCTGCCCGGCCTCGGCCGCCATGGTGATGGCGACGTCGTTGCCGATGACCTCGAAGGCCACCTGGTTGACGACCTCGGGGATGACCGGGTTGACCTTGCCCGGCATGATCGACGAACCGGCCTGCACCGGCGGCAGGTTGATCTCGCCGAGGCCCGCGCGCGGCCCCGAGGACAGCAACCGCAGGTCGTTGCAGCTCTTGGACAGCTTGACCGCGATCCGCTTGAGCACCCCGGACATCTGGACGAAGGCTCCGCAGTCCTGCGTCGCCTCCACCAGGTTCGCGGCGGTGACCAGGGGCAGCCCGGTGATCGCGGCGAGGTGGCCGCGGGCCGACTCGGCGTACCCGGCGGGCGCGTTGAGACCGGTCCCGATCGCGGTGGCGCCCAGGTTGATCTCATGGATCAGCTCGACGGCCTCCGCCAGACGGCTGCGGTCCTCCTCCAGCATGACGGCGTACGAGGAGAACTCCTGGCCCAGCGTCATCGGCACGGCGTCCTGCAACTGCGTGCGGCCCATCTTGAGCACGTCACGGAACTCGACGGCCTTCCGGGCGAACGAGTCCTGCAGCACGGCCATCGCCCTGAGCAGTCCGCGCACCGCGAAGACCGTGGCGATCTTGACGGCTGTGGGGTAGACGTCGTTGGTGGACTGCCCCAGGTTGACGTCCTCGTTGGGGTGCAGATACGCGTACTCGCCCTTGCCGTGCCCGAGCAGCTCCAGCGCCCGGTTCGCCACGACCTCGTTCGCGTTCATGTTGGTCGACGTGCCCGCCCCGCCCTGGATGACGTCCACGACGAACTGCTCGTGCAGCTTCCCGTCCCGGATCTCCCGGCAGGCGGCGACGATCGCGGCCGCCTTATCGGGCGCCAGCAGCCCCAGCTCCTCATTGGCGAGAGCAGCGGCCTCCTTGACCGCGGCCAGCGCGTCGATCAGGTGCGGATACGCGGAAATGGGCATGCCGGTGATGGCGAAGTTCTCCGTCGCGCGCAGGGTGTGCACGCCCCAGTACACGTCGGCGGGTACGTCACGGTCGCCCAGCAGATCGTGTTCGCGGCGGGTGGTGGCGGTCATGAGAGGAGGGTTCTCCTTCTGAGATACGGTGGTGGAAGCGCCCCGAAAGGGGCGCGGGGAACTGCGCGATCAGCCACGAACGGCCCGCAGACCGCGGACGATCCACGGCACCCCTTCGCAACGCGGCTCGCTACACACCCACCGGCAACGGATCCAGGGCCCGCGCGACCCGCACGCTCCCCACCGGCTCCCCGCCGCCCAGCAGCGCCTCCCCCGCGAACGGGGTGAGCAGCTCGGGCTCGACGCCGGCGCGAGCCAGCGCCGCCGCCGCCACGGGTATCCGCGCCCGGTTCGCCCCATCGGCGATCTTCACGGCCACAGCCCGCCCGTCGGGCAGCGCGGCGACCTGAACCCCCTCGAACCCGTCCTTGGCGAGCAGCCCGGGCACGGCCCTCATCAGCGCGGCGACATCGCGCCGGGAGCCGGAGGCCATCTCGGCGTGTTCGCGCATCGCGTCCGCGACGCGCGCCTCGGGCGTGCCCGGCGCTGCAGTGTTGATGCGGGCGGCGGCGCGGGCGAGGCCGTGCAGGGAGACGGAGAAGAGGGGCGCGCCGCAGCCGTCCACGGTCACCCGGGCGATCCGCTGGCCGGTGAGGTCCTCGGTGATCTCGGCGATGGCCTGCTGGAGTGGGTGGGCGGGGTCGAGGTAGTCGTCGAGGGACCAGCCGTTGAGTTTGGCGGTCCACAGCATGGCCGCGTGCTTGCCGGAGCAGTTCTGGGCCAGTCGTGAGGGCGCGCGGCCCTCGCGGACCCAGGTGTCCCGGACGGCCGGGTCGTAGGGCAGGTCGGGGACGTTGCGCAGATCGTCCTCGGTGAGTCCGGCGAGTTCGAGGATGCGCCGGGTGCCGGCGAGGTGGCGTTCCTCGCCGGAGTGGCTCGCGGCGGCCAGCGACAGCAGTTCGCCGTCGAGCGGCAGCCCGGCCCGCACCATGGCCACGGCCTGGACGGGTTTGAGGGCCGAGCGCGGGTAGAACGCGGCCTCGATGTCGCCGAGCTGGAACCGGACGTGCCCTGTGGTGTCGAGGACGACGACGGAACCGTGGTGGATGCCCTCGACGACCCCGCCGCGGATGAGGTGGGCGACGGGGGCGTGGAGGGGTTCGCGGACGACGGGTGGGGCCGCGGGAGTGCTGGTGTACATGGCTGCCTGGATCACTGGTGGGTGGGAGGGAGGGCGGCGGGAGCCGGGACGCGGGTCACGCGCCGGCGCCGGTGGACGTGCGCGAGGCGCGCACGATGTCGGTGAGGGTCGTCTCGACGCGGTCGAGGTGGTGGCTCATGGCGTCGACGGCGTCGTGCTCGCTGCCGTCCGCGAGCGCCTCGACGATCGCCCGGTGTTCGCGGTTGGACTGCTCACGGCGCCCGCCCAGCTCGTTCAGGAAGGCCGACTGGCGCGCCAGCGCGTCGCGGATCTCCTCGATGACCCGGCGGAAGACCGGGTTCTGGGCGGCCTCGGCCACCGTGAGGTGGAAGAGGGTGTCCATGGCGACCCACGCGGTGGTGTCCGTCTCCCGCTCCATGCGGTCGAGCAGGTGGGCGAGGCGGTCGAGGTTCTCGGGGGTGCGGCGGCGGGCCGCGTACCCGGCGACGGGGATCTCGATGTGGCGGCGCACTTCGAGCAGGTCGCCGGCCGCGTAGTCGCCGAAGGTCGGTTCCTCGACGGTGTCGGCGACGACGAAGGTGCCCTTGCCGGTCCGGGAGACCGTCAGGCCCATCGTCTGCAGGGCGCGCAGTGCCTCGCGGAGCACGGGGCGGGACACCTCCAGCGTGCGGCACAGCTCGGCCTCGGAGGGGAGCTTGTCGCCGATGGCGTACTCGCCGCGTTCGATGGCGTCGCGGAGGTGGCCGAGGACCGCTTCCATCGCGCTGACGCGCCGAGGTATCGGGCCACCTGTCTGGCTGTCTGACAGGTTCACGAAGCGATGGTGCGGGCTGCGGGGCGGGCCTGTCAAGGCGGGCCCCGACAGGCCCGCCCACGGAGTGCGGGTGTCCGCACCGCGTGGGCGGTGTACTGCTCCGGCCGGCCGCGGTGGGCCGGCCCGCGCGTCAGCTGTTGAGCGTGCCGGTGGCGAGCAGCCCGAGGAGGCCGACGCCGATCACGATCCGGTAGAGGACGAAGGCGTTGAAGGAGTGCTTGGCGACGAACTTGAGCAGCCAGGCGATGGAGGCGTAGGCGACGACGAAGGAGACGAGTGTGCCGACGGCCAGCGGGGCGGCGCCCACGCCGGCGCCGAGCGCGTCCTTCAGCTCGTACAGGCCGGCGCCGGTCAGGGCCGGGATGCCGAGGAAGAAGGAGAGGCGGGTGGCGGCGACGCGGTCCAGGTCGAGGACGAGCGCGGTGGACATGGTGGCGCCGGAGCGGGAGAAGCCGGGGAAGAGCAGGGCGAGGATCTGGGAGCAGCCGACCAGCATGGCGTCCTTGAACGAGGTGTCGTCCTCACCGCGCTTGTGCCGGCCCATCTGGTCCGCGCACCACATCACGCCGGAGCCGACGATGAGCGAGCCGGCGACCACCCAGAGCGAGGCGAGCGGGCCGTCGATCAGCGGCTTGGCGGCCAGGCCGACGACGACGATCGGGATCGTCGCGTAGATCACCCACCAGGCGAACTTGTAGTCGTGGTGGTAGCGCTCCTCGCGGTCGGTCAGACCGCGGAACCAGGCGGAGACGATCCGCTTGATGTCCTTGAAGAAGTACACGAGCACGGCGGCGATGGCGCCGACCTGGATGACGGCGGAGAAGCCGACGACGGACTTGTCGTCGACGGGGATGTCCATGAGCCCCTCGGCGATCTTGAGGTGGCCGGTGGAGGACACGGGGAGGAACTCGGTCACCCCCTCGACGACTCCGAGGACGACGGCTTGACCGACGGAGATGGCGCTCATGGGATCCAGTTCTGGGGATAGTTGGTCGACAGTGTTGTAGACAGTCTGACAGTCTTACTATGCCGGGTCGTACAGGAGGCCGCCCGGCCCCCGAGGGCCGGCCCCGGGCACTAGCCCCAGAAGGCCCCGGCCAGGGACACCCCGGCGAAGGCGGCTCCCAGGCCCGCCGCCACGCTCGCGACGACGTTGACCGCAGCGTAGAGGCCCGCCCCCGCCTCGGTCAGCCGCAGGGTCTCGTAGGAGAAGGTCGAGTACGTCGTCAGCGCCCCGCACAGGCCGGTGCCGAGCAGCAACTGCACGTGCGGGCCGGCCGCTCCGGCCGCGGTCGCGCCGCTGAGCAGGCCCAGCACCAGGCAGCCGCCGAGGTTCACCGCGAAGGTGCCCCAGGGGAAGAGCGAGTCGTGCCGGGCCTGTACCGCCCGGTCGGTGAGGTAGCGCAGCGGGGCGCCGACCATCGCCCCGGCGACGACCAACAGCCAGTTCACGAGGAATTCTCACCCTTCGGGTCCGCTTGGTCCGCATGTCCGGCACGGCCGGCGTACGTGACGATCTCGCACTCCTCCAGGGTGACCAGGCCGTCGCCGACCAGTTCGCCGAGCTGGGGAAGGAAGGCCCGGACGCGCTCCTCGGTGTCGACGACGACCACCGCGACGGGCAGGTCCTCGCTGAGGGACAGCAGTCGCGAGGTGTGGATGCGGGAGGAGGCGCCGTAGCCCTCGATGCCCCGGAAGACGCTGGCCCCGGCGAGCCCGGCGGCGTGCGCCCGGTGGACGATCTCGGAGTAGAGGGGCCGGTGGTGCCAGGTGTCGTCCTCGTCGAGGTAGACGGTGAGCCGCAGGGCGCGGCCGATCGGTGACGTCATCGCTGCCTCCTGGTGAGCAGCAGGCGGGCCGCGACCGAGGCCAGCCACACCGCCGCGAGGGCCGCGCACAGGGTCGCGGCGAGATAGGCCAGGCCCGTGCGCGGGTGGCCGCCGCCGACGAGGGTGCGGATGTCCACGGCGTAGGTGGAGAACGTGGTGAACCCTCCGAGCACCCCGGTGCCGAAGAACGGGCGGACGAGGCGGTGGGCGGCCCACACGTCGGTGATCAGCACCATGAACACGCCGATCACGGCGCACCCGATGACATTGGCCCAGAACGTCGCCCACGGAAAGCCGCCGGGCGGTGTCGGCAGGGCCAGGCTCAGCGCGTAACGTGCCGTCGCGCCGAGGGCACCGCCCACTGCGACGACCGCGACGACGGGGATCTGGGCGCGCCACTCGGACCGCCTCGGCTGTGCGGTGCGGACACGGATGCTCTCGGCTTCCGGGGCTGTCATCGCTCGTACGTCTCCTGGTTCGGGCCTGCCCCGACGGGTGATCACGGCCGGGCACCAGGGTACCGCCGGGCGGCGGCCGCCTCAGCGGCCCTTCCCGGTCACCAGCCCTTCTCGAAGAGCCTCGCCACCTCCGCGATGCGGATCTCGTCACGCCGGTAGTGGGTACGGCAGCGGATCCGCCGCGTGCGCAGCAGGCCGAGGCGGGTGAGGAGGGTGAGGTGAGCGGCGGCGGCCCGGCGGGAGACGCCGAGCTTGGCGGCCACGGCACCCGCGGTGACGCCCGTCTCGGCGGGATCGCGCGCGTACCGGGCCGGGAAGTGGGTCGCCGGGTCCTTGAGCCAGCCCAGGATGTCCTGCCGCACACGGCCCGAGGGAGTTCCCATCATCCGCCCCGCCTCCGTCCCGGCCTCCTCGTCCGCCGCCTCCCACTGTGACCCGCCCGACGCCGCCACGCGCCCAACTCACCGCCCGTTGTCCGGTACCGAACGGCCGTACGACTCAATAGGCGCCGTCGAGGAGAGCGCCCGGGTGGAGTTCGCAAGCGGTCAGGATCTAAGAAGCCGGGGCGGGGCTTCCGGCCGTAGCGTGAAGGGCATCGGCGGGGAGGAACCCGCCGGGTGTCGTACTCGAGGAGTGAGTCCCATGACCGCAGGTGTGCAGACGATCATCTACCCCGTCAAGGACCTGGGCCGGGCCAAGGCCCTGTTCACCGTGCTGCTCGGGGTCGAGCCGTACGCGGACCAGCCGTACTACGTCGGCTTCAAGGCCGAGGGGCAGGATGTCGGGCTCGACCCCAACGGGCACGCCCAGGGGCTGACCGGTCCCGTGCCGTACTGGCACGTGACCGACCTCCGGGAGCGTCTGGCGGGGCTGCTGGAGGCGGGCGCCGAGGTGGTGCAGGACGTGCGCGACGTCGGCAACGGCCGGCTGATCGCCTCCGTGAAGGACGCCGACGGCAACCTGGTCGGCCTGCTGCAGGACCCGTCCGCCTGAGTGCCGTGCACCTGCCGTCACGCCCGCCGTCACCCGCATTAGTTGCACACTCAACGATTGGCCGGATCGGTGCTACGGTGCGGGTATGGCAGTCAAGACGGCCGACGCCCGGCTCGAAGAACGCTGGCGGGACATCCTCACGGTCCACGCGCGCACCATGTGCGAGATCGACCGTGTCCTGCACCCGCACGGGCTGGGCGCCAGCGACTTCGAGGTGCTGGACATCCTGGCCTCCGAGTCGCCCGGGGCGGGCGACCAGTGCCGGGTGCAGAACCTGGTCGGACGGGTGCATCTCAGCCAGAGCGCGCTGTCCCGGCTGATCGGCCGGCTGGAGAAGGAGGGCCTGGTCGAGCGCTCGGTGTGCGCGGAGGACCGGCGCGGGGTGTGGGTGGCCCTGACCGGCAAGGGCCGCGCCCTGCACGCCGAGGTCCGCCCGCTGCAGCGGGCGGTGCTCGGGCGGATGCTCGCCGAGGGCGAACAGGGCGGAGAGGGCGACGACCGGCGCTGAATCGGCGGCCGGCGGCCCCGGCCCACAGGGGCGGCGCCGGCCCGCAGGGCCCCGGTGTCAGCGGGACGGCGGGGCCGACACCCCCCGGTTCGGCTCCCGGTTCACCGGGCCAGCAGCGTGCGCACCCCCTGCGACGTGAGCGTCAGCGCGTGGGTGGAGTTGCCGTCGATGGCGAGGGACAGGTCGTCCTCGGGCCACTGCGAGGCGAGGGCGCCGAGCGGTATCAGGCGGTAGCGGGAGACGAACGGCAGCAGGCCGGCCATCTCGACCTCCGAGGTGAACACGGGCACGACCGGTTCACCCCCGGGCTGTTCCAGGACGGGCAGGGCGACCGTCGAGGCGTCGGCTCCCTCTCCGTCCACCGCGTCGTCCGGCACCGGTATCAGCACCTCGCTGTGCGCGAGGGTGTCCAGCGCGGCCTGGTCGTCGGCGTTCACGGCCAGCGCGTCGAGCGCCTGTTCGGCCGGCGTCGGAAGGTCGTCGTGTGCGGGTGTCTCCATGGCAGATCCCCAGGTAGCGGCGGTCTTGCGGGCCGCACGGACCGGTGTGCCCGGGCGTGCTCCCGCCTCGCGTACCCACGGCGGCCACGAGGCATGCCTGCGCATGTCCGCCGGCGCCTGGGCGGCACACCGGTCACGCCGGGGTGCCGGTGCCGGCGAGCAGGCCGTCGACGGTGGTGACCCGGATCAAGGGCCGGTAGAGGTCCATGACGTGCAGCGCCTTGATGTGGGAGTCGTCGTCGACTCCGGCGCAGGCGTCGGCCACGACCAGCACCTCGGTGCCGGCGTCGGCGGCGGCCAGGGCGGTGGACAGCACGCAGCAGTCGGTGCTGACGCCGGCCAGCACCAGCGGGCCGTCCGGACCGACGCGGTCGGCCAGCGGCGGGGTCCACTTGCCGAACGTGGGGGCGTCCACGACGTGCGCGGCACGGTCCGCGAACTCTTCCGTCAGCCGCCACAGTCCGGCGTCCGGGGGCCGGAGGGCGAAGGGCCAGCGGTCGTAGTAGGCACGCCAGGCCCCGGTGGGCTGCGCGGGGGCCACGAAGCGGGTGAAGGTGACGCGGTCGCCGAAGGCCGGCAGCAGCCGTCGTACGCCCGCGGCCGCGTCGGCGAAGCGGGGGGTGGCCCAGAGGCTCGCCGGGTCCGCGAAGACGTGCTGCATGTCGATGACCGCGAGGTGTCCGGAGGTCATGTGCTGTACGCCCCCTCGCCGGCCGCCTGGCTGGGCGCCTTCGCCTCCTGCTCGCGGACCCTCCGTCGGCCCAGCAGCAGGGTGCCGAGGAAGGCGAGGGCGAGGGCGACAAGCACACCGAGGTTGGCGTACGCCCAGGCCCCGCTCTTGCCGCCGAGCCCGAACGGGCCGAGCAGATAACCCTGCCAGGTGAGCCAGCTCGCGGCCGTGTTGGTGACCAGGCCCCAGCCGACGGCGGTCGCCGCGAGCGTCAGCAGCAGGGGCAGGGCGGCGATGTCGCCGTAGCGTCCGTGCGGGCGGAACAGGTCGCCCTCGTCGTAGTCGCGGCGGCGCAGCGCGAGGTCGGCCAGCATGACTCCGCACCAGGCGGCGATCGGCACGCCCAGCGTGGTGAGGAACCCCATGAACTGGCCGAGGAAGTCGTCGGCGAAGAAGACGATGTAGATGGATCCGGCGATCATCAGGACGCCGTCGAACAGCGCGGCGAGGTAGCGGGGCACGCGCAGTCCGGCGGAGAGCAGGGCCAGGCCGGAGGAGTAGATGTCCAGGACCGCGCCGCCGACCAGGCCGAGTACGGCGACCACGGCGAACGGCACCAGGAACCAGGTGGGCAGGATGGTCGTCAGGGCGCCGATCGGGTCGGCCGCGATGGCCTTGCTGAGCGTGGCGGAGGAGCCGGCCAGCAGCAGGCCGAAGACGAGCAGGAGCAGCGGGGCGACCGAGGCGCCGAAGGTGGTCCAGCCGATCACGCCCCGGCTCGACGAACCGCGGGGCAGGTAGCGGGAGTAGTCGGCGGCGGCGTTGACCCAGCCGAGGCCGAAGCCGGTCATCATGAACACGAGCGCGCCGATGAACTCCTGGGCGGAGCCCGCCGGTACGGCGCTGACCGTGCCCCAGTGGACGTGGTCGGCGACGAGGGCGACGTAGACGATCGTGAGCACGCCGGTGACCACGGTGATCACCGTCTGCAGACGCATGATGAGGTCGAAGCCCATCACTCCGCCCACGACGGTCAGCGCCGCCACGACCATGAGGGCGACGATCTTCGTCTCGGAGCCGCCGCCCCAGCCGAGCCGGTCGAAGACGGTCGCCGTGGCCAGGGTGGCGAGCGCGGTGAGGACGGTCTCCCAGCCGACGGTGAGCATCCAGGAGATGACGGACGGCAGCCGGTTGCCGCGCACGCCGTAGGCGGCCCGGCTGAGCACCATCGTGGGCGCCGAGCCGCGCTTCCCGGCGACCGCGATGAACCCGCAGAGCAGGAACGAGACGACGATGCCGACGATGCCGGCGACGAGTGCCTGCCAGAAGGAGATGCCGAAGCCGAACGCGAAGGCGCCGTAACTGAGTCCGAGCACGGAGACGTTCGCGCCGAACCACGGCCAGAACAGCGTGCGCGGGGTGCCCTTGCGGGCCGCGTCCCCGATCACGTCGAGCCCGTGGGTCTCCACCTGGAGCCGCCGGCCGTCGGCCCCGCTCTCACGGGGGTCCTGCGGGTGCGTCATGTCGCCGCCCTACCTGTCCAGACGTGTCCCGTCGAGGCTATGGCCTGTCCGGCGGATCATGCCACCGACGCGGGGCCCGCCACGCGCTGCCCGCCGGTCGCCGGTCGCGTCCGCCGTTGCGCCGTCGACCACCGGGTCCGGGGTGGGCTCAGTTGCCGCCGACGAGTTCGGCGAACCGTTCCGCGCCCACGTTGCCGCCGGACAGGATGACGCCGACGCGGGGCGGCAGCGCCTCGACGCGGTGGGCGAGCAGAGCGGCGAGCGCACTGGCGCCGCTGGGCTCGACGACCGTCTTCAGGCGCTCGAAGGCGAAGCGCATCGCGTCCCGGATCTGCTCGTCGCTGACCAGAGCGATGCCGTCGACCAGAAGGCGGTTGAGGGAGAAGGTCAGTTCGCCGGGGATCTCGGCGGCCTGGCCGTCGGCGATGGTGCGCGGCACCGGGATGGACACCCGGTGGCCGGCTTCGAGGGACCGCTTGGTGTCGTCACCGGCCTCCGGTTCGACGCCGATGACCCGGACGTCCGGCAGCAGCCCCTTGGCGGCCACGGCACTGCCCGCGATCAGCCCGCCGCCGCCGACCGGCACGACCAGCGCGTCCAGCTCCCCCGCCTCCTCGATCAGCTCCAGGGCGGCCGTGCCCTGCCCGGCGATGATGTGCGGGTGCTCGTACGGCGGTACGAGGGCGAGGCCGCGCTCGGCGGCGAGGGCCTCGCCGATCGCGACCCGGTCGCCGGTGTAGCGGTCGTAGGTGACGATCTCGGCGCCGTATCCGGCGGTCGCCTCCAGCTTGGCGCGCGGGGTGTCCTCGGGCATCACGATGACCGCGGTGGTGCCGAGTTCCCTGGCGGCCAGGGCGACGGCCTGCGCGTGGTTGCCGGAGGAGTAGGCGGCGATGCCCTTGGCCAGCTGCTCGGGGGACAGCCGGGAGGCCGCGTTGTAGGCGCCGCGGAACTTGAAGGCGCCGACGCGCTGGAGGTTCTCGCACTTGATGTGCACCTCGGCGCCGACCAGTTCGTCCAGGGTGCGCGAGCGCAGGACCGGGGTGCGGTGGGCGACGCCCTTGATCCGCTCCGCGGCGTCCCTGACGTCCTGGAGCGTGACGCGCTGGGTGTCGGGCATGTACGTACTCCGTTCTGGGCGCGGTCGGCTGTCGCCGTGACCGCCGGGACCGCCGTGACCCGGAACCACCGGGTTCTGGAAACATTGTCTAAGATATAGACGAAAAGTCCAGACCCCCAGGTCGGGCGGCGCGCGGCGCAACGGAGGCGAGCGGATGACAGAGGCACAGGCGCAGTCAGCGGTGACTCCCCCCGCGCCGGGCGGCGCGGGGGCGGGGCCGGGTGGCGGCACGGGCGGTGAGCGGGATGCTGTCATCACTGCTCTGACGCCGGTGATCGACGGGATCGCGGCGACCTTCGGGGCGATGTGCGAGGTGGTGATTCACGACTTCCGGCGGCCCGAGCACTCCGTCGTCGCTCTCGCCGGATCGGTCACGGGGCGCGGGGTCGGCGGCTCGATGAGCGAGATCGGCATGCGGCTGCTGGCCCGGGGCGACGAGGCGCGCGACGAGCTGAACTACCTGACGCGCACGACGGACGGGAAGCTGGTCAAGTCCTCGACGATGCTGCTGCGCGATTCCGCCGGCGCCGTGTTCGGGGCGCTCTGCGTCAATCTGGACGTGACCGCGCTCGGGCAGGTGCACGCACTGACCGGCGAGCTGGCCGGTGTCGCGGGGCCCGCGCCCGAGGCCGTGCCGACGACGACGTTCGGCGACGACATCGGCGCGGTGGTGGACGCCGTCGTCGACACCCGGCAGCCCGCACACGGCACGGCGTGGGCCCAGCTGCCCCGCGCGGAACGGCTGGCGCTGTTCCGCGATCTCGACCGGCGCGGGGTGTTCGCCGTCCGCGGGGCGGTCCAGCAGGTCGCCGCCCGGCTCGGCATCTCCCGCGCCTCGGCGTACAACTATCTGGCGGCGGCCCGGGGCCCCGGCGACGGGGGCTGAGGACCGCCGCGGTGTCAGCGGGACGACTCCTCGTCGTCGTCCTCACCCTCCGCCTGCGAGGGCGTGGTCCGCTGCGGCTCGGCCGCCTCCGTGCCCTCCTCGTCCGGCTCGCCCTCCGCCTGGGACGGAGTCGTGTACTCGCTCATCCCGACGCCTCCCGCCCGTGTCGTGCTCGGTCGTACGGCTTCCGCAGCCCGAGTACCCGCCTCGGCGAAGGCGAGCCCCTCACCCGGCGGGGACGGTGTCCGGCAGCCCGAGCGTCGCGGCCACGTGCCGCCAGATCGCGGCGAGGGCCCCGTCCACGGTGACCGCCGGGTCGCGCAGCATCAGGCGGATGCCGTAGCCGTCGCACAGGGACAGCACGAGCGTGCTGAGGCCGTCCACGTCGGCCGGGGTGAACTCACCGGAGGCGATGCCACGCCGTACGGCGTCGGCGACCCACGCGTGGAGTTGCGCGTACAGGTCGACGGCGAAGACCCGGGTGTCCTCGTCGCGCAGGGCGCGGGCCCACAGTTCCTGCCACAGCCGCCAGTCCTGGTGCAGTTCGGGATCGGTCGGCAGCAGGTTGCGCAGGATCCGGGCCAGGATGACGGCGGCCGGCGCGGTCTCCGCGTCCCGGTCGACGTCGAGGGCGGTGTGGGCGAAGGAGTGCCGCATCGCCTCGGTGAACAGCTTTTCCCGCGTGTCGAAGTGGTAGTGCAGCAGCGCAGTCGACACCCCGGCCCGCTCGGCGACCATCCGCATCCGGATCTTCTCGAAGCCGATGTCGGCGATCACCTCGCACGCCGCGGTCAGGATGCGCTCGCGCGTGTCTGCCGTGCGCACCTTCGTGGACACCCTGCGGCTCCCCTCGTTCGGTGGTCGTACGCCGGGGCCATTTTCCCTCACGCCGGCCCCGCCGCCCCCGCCGGTGCCGATTCCGGGCGGTGCCGCGGTGCGTCGTAGGTGTGGAAGCCCCGCCCGGACTTCCGCCCGAGCAGCCCGGCCTCCACCATCCGGCACAGCAGCGGGGGCGGGACGTACTGGGGCTCGCGGAACTCGGCGTACAGCGACTCGGCGATGGCCCGGGTGGTGTCCAGGCCGATCAGATCGGTCAGGGCCAGTGGTCCGAGGGGGTGGGCGCAGCCGAGGACCATCCCCCGGTCGACGTCCTCGGCGCTCGCGCTGCCCGACTCCACCATGCGGACGGCGGCGAGCAGGTACGGCACCAGCAGCGCGTTGACGACGAAGCCGGCCCGGTCGCCGGTCCGGACGACCTCCTTGCCGAGCACCTCGGTCACGAACTCCTCGGCGCGCGCGGCCGTACCGGTCGAGGTGAGCAGGGACGGGACGAGTTCGACGAGCCGCAGTACCGGTACGGGGTTGAAGAAGTGCAGGCCGACGACGCGTTCGGGCCGCCGTGTCGCGGTGGCCAGCCGGATGACCGGGAGGGAGGAGGTGTTGGTCGCGAGGATGCTGTGCTCGCCGGTGACCACCGGGTCCAGTCGCGTGAACACGTCGAGTTTGAGGCGCTCGTCCTCGGCGACCGCCTCCACGACGAGATCGCTGTCGTGCAGGGCCTCGATCTGGTCGGCCACGGTGATCCGGGCCGCCGCGGCCTCGCGGGCCCCGGCGTCGAGTCTGCCGCTCGTGGTGGCGCGGTCGAGAGAGCGGCTGATGCGGCGCAGGCCCGCACGGGCGGTTCCGGCGTCGCGTTCCACGACCACGACCCGTGCGCCGGCGCGTGCGCAGACCTCGGCGATGCCGGCGCCCATCTGTCCGCAGCCGACGATCCCCACGCGTTCGATACCGGTCATCCGTCGTCCCTCCTTCGCTGTGTGTGTCGTCGTACGGCCGGCTGTGCCGGTGCGGCTGGCGTCGTGGGCGGGCCGGAGCACGGTGGTGCTCCGGCCCGCGGGTGGGGTCAGGCCCCCGGCAGGTCCAGCACGCCGGTGCCCCGCTTGATCAGTTCGCCGGCGATGATCAGGCGCTGGATCTCGGAGGTGCCCTCCCAGATCCGGTCGACGCGCAGCTCGCGGTAGAGGCGTTCCACTGCGTAGGAGCGGTCGTAGCCGCGTCCGCCGTGGATCTGAAGACAGCGGTCGACGACCCGGCCGGAGGCCTCGCTGGCCGCGAGCTTGGCGATGGCCGCCTTGGCGTGCAGCCGCTTGCGGTCCTCCGGCGTGGACTGGCCGATCTCCCATGCGACCTGGTGGGTGTAGGCGCGGTTGACGGCGATGTCGACCGCGCAGTCCGCGAGCATGCCCTGGATCAGCTGGTACGAGGCGATCGGCGCCCCGAACTGCTCCCGCTCCACCGCCCAGTCACGGGAGAGTTCCAGGGCACGCTCGGCCGCGCCGGTGGTGCGGGCCGCGATCATCAGGCGTTCCTCTGTGAACCAGGAGCGGGTGATGTCGTAGCCCTCGCCGATCCCACCGAGCACGGCGTCGTCGTCGACCTGGACGTCGGTGAAGGTGAACTCGGGGTGTTCGTAGACGAAGGTGTGCATGAAGCGGGGCACGCGGGTCATCTCGATGCCCGGGGTGTCCTTGTCGACGAGGAACAGCGTCGGCGCACGCTCCGGTCCCGCCGCCGCGAGGACGATCATGAAGTCGGCGTGGTCGCCGACCGTCACGAACCACTTCTCGCCGTTCAGCACCCAGCCCTGGTCGTTCTTCGTCGCCGTGGTGGCGATGTTCTGCGGGTCCGAGCCGGCGTCGCGCTCCGTGACGGCGTAGCAGTCGCGCCGCTCGCCCTTGATCACCGGGACGAGGAACCGCTCGCGCTGCTCCGGGGTGCAGAAGCGCAGAGCGTTGGCGGGCCGCCACACCATGTCCCACAGGGCACCGGTGAGGCGCCCCAACTCCTCCTGGACGGTGACCTGTTCGGCGATGGTGAGGCCGGCGCCGCCCCATTCGGCGGGCATGTTGACGGCCTGGAGGCCGGAGTCGAGCACCGCGTCACGGATCTTGGCGTGGACGTCGGCGGGCAGGCCGTTGTTCTCCTCGCACTGGGTCTCGTAGGCGGCGATGAAGTCGGTGAGGGCGCGGGCGTCGGCCTTGAGCTGTGCCTGGCGCGGGGTGAGACGGAAGTCCATGGAAGTCCTCGCTCGTGGGTGTCGCGGGGGCGGTTTCAGTGGGTGGGCAGGGCCAGGGCGCGGGTGCCGCGCTTGATCAGCTCGTTGGCGATGATCAGGCGCTGGATCTCGGAGGTGCCCTCCCAGATCCGGTCGACGCGCAGCTCCCTGTACATGCGCTCGACGGGGTAGGTGCGGTCGTAGCCGCGTCCGCCGAAGATCTGCAGGCAGCGGTCGGCGACCCGGCCGGCGGCCTCGCTGGCGGCGAGCTTGGCGGTGGAGGCCTTGGCGTGCAGCGTCTTGCGGTCGGTGCCCGGCTGGTCGGCCTCCCAGGCGACCTGGTGGGTGTAGGCGCGGTTGACGGCGATGTCGACCGCGCAGTCCGCGAGCATGCCCTGGATCAACTGGTACGAGGCGATCGGCGCCCCGAACTGCTCCCGCTCCACCGCCCAGTCACGCGCCAGCTGGAGCGCGCGCTCGGCCGCTCCGACGGTGCGGGCGGCGATCATCAGGCGCTCGTCGGTGAACCACTCCTTGGTCAGCTCGTAGCCGTTGCCGACACCGCCCAGCACGTCCTCGTCGGCCACGAAGACGTCGGTGAAGGTGAATTCGGGGTGCCCGTTGACCGCGGAGTGCATGAAGTGCGGCACACGCGTCATCTCGACGCCGGGCGCGGCCTTGTCGACGAAGAACAGGGTGGGCAGCCGGTCGGGCCCGGCGTCCGCCTGCACCAGCAGGAAGTCGGCGATGTCGCCGCAGGTGACGAACCACTTCTCGCCGTTGAGCAGCCAGCCGCCGTCGGTGCGGGTGGCTGTGGACGTCCCGGCGGAGGGATCGGATCCGGCGCCCGGCTCGGTGACGGCGAAGGCGTCGAACTTCTCGGCGCGGATCACGGGCAGCAGGTACTTCTCGCGCTGCCGTTCGTCGCCGTACGCGAGGACGTTGGCCGGCCGCCAGGGTATGTCCCACAGGCAGTTGGTGACCTTGCCGAACTCCTCCTCGACGATGACCTGGTCGAGCAGGCTGAGCCCGGCGCCGCCCCATTCGGCGGGCATGTTGATGGCGTAGACGCCGGCGTCCATGGCGGCCCGGGTCAGTTCGCGGACGAGCTGCTCCGGCAGGGGGCCGCCGGCCTGCTCGGACTGGTCCTCGTATCGCATCAGCAGCCGGGCGTAGTCGGCGGCGCGCCGCTTCAGGTCGGTTTGCTCGGGGGTGTAGCGCAGGTCCATGGGTGCCTCTTCGATATAGGGGGACGAGTCAGGCGAGTACGGCGCGGGAGTCGAGGGCGAGGACCCCGTGCGGGCGGACGAGCAGGGGGTTGACCTCG
Organism: Streptomyces sp. NPDC047028; assembly: GCF_040644095.1. Taxonomy (NCBI): domain Bacteria; kingdom Bacillati; phylum Actinomycetota; class Actinomycetes; order Kitasatosporales; family Streptomycetaceae; genus Streptomyces; species Streptomyces sp. NPDC047028. Next base: position 116,436 of record NZ_JBEYVS010000014.1, on the reverse strand, counting down.
ATCTCGGCCAGCTCGGGGTGGGCGGCGGCGTAGGTGGTGATCGTCTCGACGGCGGCGGCGGCCGCGGCGACGTCCACGGCGGGCCGGCCGCGGACGCCGTCGAGCAGGGCCGCGGTGCGCAGGCCGCGCAGCAGGCGCTCGGCGCGGTCGGCGGTGACGGGGGCGAGGGCGAAGGTGACGTCGTGCAGGGCCTCGGCCAGCACGCCGCCCAGGCCGATCATGGCGACGGGGCCGAAGCGCGGGTCGCGGTTCACGCCGACGATCAGCTCGATGCCGTCGGTCAGGTCCGCCATGGCTTCCACGGAGTAGGCGGGCGCGCCGAGCCGGGCGTGCATCTCCCGGAAGGCCGCGAGGAGTTCGGCGGGTCCGGCGAGGCCGAGGGCGACTCCTCCCGCGTCGGACTTGTGCAGCAGGTGGAGCGCCTTGAGCACGTAGGGGCCGGTGAACTCCTCTGCGGCGGCCAGCAGTTCGGTCTCGTCATGAACCTCTCGGGCGGCGGGGAAGGGGAGTCCGGCTGCTTCGAGGGCGGCGCGCGTCTGCAGGTAGCCGGTCGCGGCGAGGGGCGTGGCGGGCCGGGGAAGCGGGGCGATCCCGGTGGCGGGCGCTGCTGGGCCGGCGGCGGCGAGGGCGCGTGCGGCGTCCTCGGTGGCGGCGAAGACCGGGATGCCGGCCGCGGCGAGGGTGCGGCAGCTCGGCGACTCGGGGTACATCGACTGCACCACCAGGGGTTTCGCGGTGGCCCGGTGCCGGTCGGCGATGAGGCGGGCGGCTTCCCGCTCCCCGTGCGCGAGGGTCGTACCGCCGCCGCCGAGTCCGCCGTCGGCGGCCGCGTAGCCACCGAAGTAGCCGGTCATCAGGACGGCGTCGGCCTCCTCGGCGGCCAGCAGCGCGGCGACGGTCTCGGCGTACGAGCCGGGGTTCTGCTCGCCCATGCCGGCCAGGTCCACCGGGTTGGCGACGGCCGACTGCTCCCACAGGGCGGCGCGCAGCTTCTCCCGGGTGGGCGGCAGGAGTTCGGGGACGGCGAGTCCGGCGGTCTCGACGGCGTCGGCGGCGACGGCGCCGTGACCACCGCCGTCGGTGAGGACGGCGACCCGACGGCCGGCCGCCCGCCGGCCCCCGGCGGACGCGGCGAGGACGACGGTGAGTTCCCGGGGGGTGGCGACGAGTTCGACGCCGGCGTCCCGGCAGGCGGCGGTGACCACGTCGGCGGAGGTGGTCAGCGCTCCGGTGTGCGACTGGGCGCTGCGCGCGGAGGCGTCGCCGCGTCCGGCGGTGAGCAGGACCACCGGCTTCCCGGCGGCGGCCGCGGCCTCGGCGAAGGCTCGGCCGTCGGCGAAGTCCTCGGCGTACACGGCGATGGCGCGGGTGCCGTCGTGCCGGGCGCAGTCGGCGAGCAGGTCGACGAGGGTGACGTCGGCCTGGTTGCCCAGCGACACGAACCGGGAGAAGCCGAGGCCGTGCGGGCGGAAGCGGAGCTGGAGTTCGAGGGCGAGGTTGCCGCTCTGGCTGAGCAGCGCGATGCCGCCGGGGGTGAAGGTGTCGGAGGCGAGGAACAGGTCGGTCGTGTTGTCGGCGATGCCCAGGCAGTTGGGGCCGACCATGACGGCACCGGCGGCCCGTACCCGTTCGGCGACGGCGTGCTGGCGTGCGCGGCCGGCCGTGCCGGTCTCGGCGAAGCCCGCGGTGATGGCGACGATCGCCCTGGCCCCGCAGCGCAGGGCCTCGTCGACGGCGTCCTCGAAACCGGACGCGGGCACGGCGACCACGGCCAGGTCGACGGGTTCGCCGATCGCGCCGAGGCTCGGGGCGGCGGTGCGGCCGAGGATCGTGCCGCCGCGCCGGTTGACCAGGTGCACCGGCCGGCGGCCGGTCGCGCGGAGGGCCTGGACGGCGATGGCGTGACCGTACTTGGCGGGGTCGTCGCTGGCTCCGACGACGGCGACGGAGACCGGGTCGAAGAGGGCGGAGAGGTCGCGTCCCATGTCACTTCACCAGCTTCAGCGCGGAGTTGGGGCAGGCGGCGACGGCTGCGGCGGCGGCTTCCGCGTCGTCGCCGGACACGGTGGTCTCGCGCAGCCGCGCGTAGCCCCACTCGTCGAGGTCGATCAGTTCGGGCGCGGGTTCCTGGCAGAGGCCGTAGCCCTGGCAGCGGGTGGAGTCGAACAGGAGTTTCATGGCGGGTCCCTTCGGGGCGGGGTGGGCGGCGGGTGCGGCCGGGAGGGGTGAGCGGCAGGTGCGGCCGGGAGGGGTGAGCGGCAGGTGGGGCGGGACACGGCCGGTCGGTGGTGCGGGGGGGTCAGGGGACGGCGACCGTGTACCGGTGGGCGGCGGGAGGGGCGGCGGTGCAGGGCAGGCACGGCGAGGTGCGGTGGGCGTCGATCCGCTCGGGGTAGTGGGTGAGCAGGGTGGCCACCATGCGTGCGGCGGCGTCGAGGAGCCCGCAGGCGCCGCGGCCGGGCAGTTGCCGGGACCAGCGCTCCAGGTTGGCGACCGTGCTCCCGTCGGGCTCGCCGCGCGCGACGGCGGTGAGGGCCCGGGCGAGAGCCGAGGTGCCGGAGACGCACACCCCGCACTGCCGTGCGCTCTGCGCGGCGAGCCAGTCGGCGGCGTCGGTGGCCGCGGCGACCGGGCAGTCGTCCGGGTGGAGGAAGTGGAGGGCCCCGCAGCCGAGGGCGCCGCCCGCTGCGGCCAGCTCCTCGTGGTCGAGCCGCAGGTCGCTCCAGCCGGCCCCGTACAGCCCGCCGAACAGTCCGCCCAGGACGACCGCCCGCGCCCTGCCGTACCCGCTCAGGTCGGCCAGGGTCTTGAGGTGGGTACCGGCGGGCGCCTCGACCAGGGCGGGGGTGCCGCCTCCGCCGGAGAGGGTGACCAGATGGCTGCCGGCGATGGCGCCCGCGGATCCGGGGTGCGTGTGCAGGGCGGCGATCCGGGCCAGCGTCTCGACGTTGGCGACCAGGGTGGGCGCTCCGCCGACCCCGCTCTCGAACGGGCGTGGCGGCTTGGCCGTGGGCAGTGCCGGGCCGCCGTCGATCCGGCGTACGACCGCGGTCTCCTCCCCCGCCACATAGGTCCGCTCGGTGCGTACGACGTCCACGGGCACCTCGGGGGCCCGCTCGGCCGGCGCCTGCCGGCCGGCCGGCGCATGCCATTCGGCCAGCGCCCGGCGTACGGCGTGCTCGGCCAGGTCGTCGGAGAGGTAGACGTAGCCGCGGGCGGCGCCCGTCATGGCGGCGGCCAGCCGGAGGCCGTCCAGGACGAGGTGCGGCCGGTGCCGCAGCAGCCAGCGGTCCTTGACGGAACCGGGCTCGCCCTCCTCGCCGTTGGCGACGACGACGGGCGGACCTCCCGGGGCGTCCCGGACGGTGCGCAGCTTGACGGCCGTGGGGAATCCGGCGCCGCCGCGTCCGCGCAGCCCGGCCGCGGCGATCCGGTCGACGAGCCGGCCGGGTGCGGGGAGCGGGGCGCAGCCGCCCGTGGCCAGGTAGTGGGCGAGGTCCTCGCACCCGCCGGGCGGAACGTCGGCGAGCAGGCCGGGCGAGCCCGGAGGCAGGAGGGAGAGGACGGCGGTCATACGGTGCTCCGGGGCTCGGCGGGGGCGTCACTGGGCGTCAGCCGTGCCACGGCCCGTTCCAGGGCGTGGCGCTGGGCGGCGGTGCGGTCGTAGCCGCTGCCGGGCAGGCCGATCAGCATGCGGTGGTGGTCGAGGACGACCTCCGCCGCCAGCAGCGCGGCGCCCCGGCCGGAGGCGTGGGGATCGTCGGCGGCCCGGACCACCAGGGCGGTGACCTCGCCGAGGTAGCGCAGCCAGTCCCGGTGGGTGCCGCGCAGCACGAGCCGCTCGACGCGGCGCCGCTCGGCGGTGATCAGGGCCGGTGCCGGGCGGCCGGCCGCCGGGGCGCGCAGGGCGGCGACCGCGGCGGGCAGTTCCTGTTCCGGTTCCGGCGTGAGGCCGAGCCAGACCAGACTTCGGCGAACGCTCATGCGAGGCCTCCGGGGGCGCGGCGATGGCGTGGACGGAGATGCGGGAGGGGGCAGCGGGGCCGTGGGGCGACCGCTTGGGACGTCATGTGAGGTGCGGGCGTCCGGATGCGGGCGCCCGGGCCGCCGTCGGTCCGAACGGGACCGGGCGGGCTGAACGGAAGGGGCCGGCCGTCACCGACCCGCCCCACGAGACTAACTAACTAATTAGTCAGCCCACAAGCCTTGACTTGCCGGACCCTCGGGCCCACTCTGACTAACCAATTAGTCAGCCCGCTTCCGGAGCCGGCGGGTCCGCCCTGCGACCTGCCGCTCTCCCCGGGCTCGCCTCACCGCCCATCGCCGCGTCACGCGGCGCGGAGGAGGACCCCATGCAGTCGCCCACCACCCGGGCAGTCGACGCGTCACCGGCCACGCCGGAACCGCCCCCCGAGCATCCCGGGGAAGCCCTGCCCGCCCGCTACTACACCGATCCGGCCATCGCCGAGGCCGAGACCGAGCGCGTCTTCGCCACCTCCTGGCAGCTGGTCTGCCACGAGTCCGACCTGCCCGGCCCGGGCGCCCGCCTCACCGCCACCGCCGCGGGACGCGAGGTGCTGGTCGTGCGCACCGAGGACGGCGGCCTCGCCGCGCATCTCAACGTCTGCCGGCACCGGGGCACCCGCCTCGTCACGGAACCGGAACCCTCGGGCAAGGCGATCCGCTGCCCCTACCACGGCTGGACCTACAAGCTGGACGGCCGGCTGGTCGGCGCCCCCGAGGCTCGCCGGATCCCCTGCCTGGACAAGCCCCGCCTGGGACTGCACCCGGTCAACGTGGAGTCGTTCCTGGGCTTCGTCTTCGTCAACCTCGACCTCGACGCGGTCCCGCTCGCCGAGAGCTGCGCCGGACTCGCCGAGGCCGTCGGCCGTTACGCCGGGCCGGACCTGATCCCCGTCGGCAAGCACCGTATCCACGACCCGGCCGCCGGCGAGCAGCAGAACGCCAACTGGAAGGTGATCGTCGACAACTATCTGGAGGGCTACCACGTCCCCGTCGCCCACCCCGCCCTGATGCGGCTGCTGGACTACCAGGCGTACACGGTGGACGTCCAGGAGAACTATGTGCTGTTCGAGTCGCCGCTGCGCGACAACCCCTCCTCCAACTGGACCGAGCGGCTCTACCAGCGGCTCGCCACGCCGATGCCGGGGCTGACCGAGGCCGACCGGCGGGTATGGCGGTACGCCGTGATCTACCCCAACACGCTCATCGACTTCTACCCTGACCACGTGCTCGCATGGACCGCCCTGCCCACCGCCCAGGACCGGGCGGCGATCCCGGGTGCCTTCTACACCCGGCACGGCGAGAGCGTCCGCACCCGGCTGGCGCGGCGCCTGAACATCCACATCGGCTGGGTGACCAACGACGAGGACGCCGAGCTGGTCGAGCGCGTGCAGGCCGGTCTGACCACGCCCGGGTTCGAACCGGGCCCGCTGTCCCGGCGCGAGGCCGCCGTCGGCTGGTTCGCCCGCCGGATCCGGGCCGACCTGGACGGGGCCGGTCTGGACAGGGCCGGACCCGACCGGGACCGCCTGGGCGGGGACCGCCGGTGACGCCGCACCGCCTGGTGGCCCGGCCGCACCGGCACGTGGCGGCCCCGCCGCACCAGCCCGCCGCGTCCCTGAGCTGCCCCCCGTCGGGCTTATCCCTCCCCCGCTGACGCACACCCCGCGCCTCCCCAGACCGGTCTCCACCACGCACTCAGGGCCTGTGGTGATCCGACCAGCCGGTACCGCCCTGGAGTTGTGCCGTTCCTCGACGAAAGAGGACGTTCATGTCCCCCGAGGTACCTCCACCGACCCGACGCGCGCTGCTGCGGGCAGGCGCCTGCGGCCTGCTGGGCGCCGCGGCCGGCGGCTGCGGGTTCATGCCCGCGAAAACCCCCGACGCCAAGGACCTCGCCCCGGTCCGGCCCCGCGTCGACGGCGATCTCGTCTATTTCAACTGGGCCGACTACGTCGACCCGTCCGTCTTCAAGGGCTTCGAGAAGGAGTACGGCGTCAAGGTCGTCCAGTCGAACTTCGACTCGATGGAAGGCATGGTCGCCAAGCTCAACGCGGGCAACCGCTACGACATCATCTTCCCCACCGCCAAATGGGCCCAGCGTCTGGCCCGCGGCGGCCGGCTCCGCCGTATCGACCACTCCGCGCTCACCAACACCCACGCGATCTTCGGCACGTACACCTACTTCGCCGACCCCTGGTACGACCCCGGATCCGCGCACACCGTGCCCTTCACCATGTACAAGACAGGCATCGGCTGGCGCCGCGACCGGATCGGCGACCTGAGCGGCTCCTGGCGGGACCTCTGGAACGATTCCGTCCGGGGCAAGGTGTTCCTGCTCGACGACCGGGACGAGGTGCTCGGCATGGGCGCCCTCGAACTCGGCCTGGACGTCAGCACGGGCGACACCCACGACCTCGACCGCATCACCGGCCTGCTCGCCACCCTGCGCCCGAGGCTGCGCGGCTTCTCCAGCGACAGCTACAACAACCTCCTCAACGGCAACGCGCTGATGACCCAGGCCTGGAGCGGCGACATGGCCGCCATGCTCAACCAGGCCAAGGACCCCTCGGTCTTCGGCTTCGAGGCGCCCGGGGAAGGCACCCCGATCAACTCGGACTGCTACGCCATCCCCTGGAACGCCGCCCACCCCGGCACCGCGATGCTCTTCCTCGACTACATGCTCCGGCCGGAGAACGTGAAGAAGAACATCGAGTACATCGGCTACCCGATGCCCGTCGCCGGCACCGAGAAGACCTACGCCGACCTTGTCAAGCCGTTCCCGCAGTGCCTGGTCCGCGCCGACGACCTCAAGGCGGACCTGTACTTCCGCAACGGCGGCCGGGCGGCGGAGGACGCCCGCGACACCGCCTGGACCCATGTGAAGGCGGGCTGACCCATGGCACTGCTCCCCCGCTCCGCCCGCCCCCGCCGGCGCGGCCGCGACACCACCGGCGCCCGGCTGTGGACCTGGCTGATGCTGCCCGGCACCCTGTGGATGACCGCATTCCTGATCGCCTCGCTGCTGCTGGTCGCCGTCCTCGCCGTCGGCACCACCGACGCGCTCGGCAACCCCCGGTTCGGCTTCGACCTCGGCAGCGTCCGCGCCCTCGCCGACCCCGCCTACACCGAGGTGCTGGCCCGCTCCCTCGGCTACGCCGTGCTGACCTGCGTCATCTGCCTGCTGATCGCCTACCCGGTGGCGTACACCATCGCGCTGCACGGCGGACGCTACAAACACGCGCTGATCGCCGCGATCGTGGTGCCGTTCTTCGCCAACTACCTGGTCCGCATGTACGGCTGGTCGGTGGTCCTCTCCGACGACGGGCCGCTGCTGCGCGCCCTGCGCGCGGTGGGGCTGGCCGACGACCACACGAAGATCCTCAACACCGGCGTCGGCGTGGTCGCCGGCCTGGTCTACGGCTTCGTCGTCTTCATGATCATCCCCTTGTACGCGGCCCTGGAACGCCTCGACGTCTCCCTCATCGAGGCGGGCCGCGACCTGTACGGCGGCCCCGTCCGCACCTTCTTCTTCGTCACCCTGCCCGCCACCCGGCAGGGCGCGGCGGCCGGGCTCGTCCTGGTCTTCCTGCCCGCCATGGGCGACTTCGTCAGCGCACAGCTCATGGGAGGCCCGGACCAGATCATGATCGGCAACCTCATCCAGGACAAGTTCTTCCAGGGCCAGAACTGGCCGCTGGGCTCCGCGCTCACCATGCTGCTGATGCTCGTCCTGCTGGTCGGGATGTTCGGCTACCTGCGGCGCACCCGCAAGGACGAGGCGGAGGCGGCCCGATGACCCTGCTCCGCCCCACCTCCGCCGCCGCCCCCGCCCGTCCGGCCGTCCGCGGCCGCTCCCGGTCCCGTCGTGGCCGCGCCGAGCGCAGGCCGCGTCTGCTGATCGCCGTCACGGCGGTGTTCTTCGCGCTGCTCTACCTGCCGATCGCCGTGGTGACGCTGTTCTCCTTCAACTCCAAGAAGTCCCTGACCGTGTTCGGCGGATTCAGCCTGCGCTGGTACCGGGCGTTCGTGCACGACGACGTGCTCCTGTCGTCCCTCGGCACCAGCCTGCGCATCTCCCTGGTGGCGATGGCCGGTTCCGTCCTCCTCGGCGTGGCCCTCGCCCTCGGCCTGGTGCGCTCGCGCACCAGGCTCGGCTCCCTGGCCGGCCTGGTCATGCTGGTGCCGCTGATCACCCCGGAGATCGTCACCGGGGTCGCCTCGATGCTGTTGTTCAAGGGTCTCGGCATCACGCTGTCCACCGGCACGGTGATGCTCGCGGAGATCACCTTCTCCATCTCCTACGTCACCGTGATCCTGCGCTCCCGGGTCGCCGCGCTCAATCCCGAGGTGGAGGAGGCCGCGATGGACCTCGGCGCCACCCGGTGGCAGGCGGTCCGCCTGGTCACGCTGCCGGCGCTGCTGCCCGCCGTGCTGGCCAGTGCCGTGCTGATCTTCGCGCTCGTCTTCGACGACTTCGTCCTCGCCTACTTCACCACCGGCGTCGACCCCCAGCCGCTCTCGGTCCGGATCTACTCGGCGATCCGCTTCGGGGTGCAGCCCACCATCAACGCCGTCGGCACGCTGATGCTCGCCGGATCCATCGGCCTGATCGCCCTCGCCCTGTTCATCCCGCGCCTCTTCGGCCGCCGCGGCGGCCTCGACATCCTCTCCGGGGAGTGACTTCCATGGACGCGACCCCCGCCGTCCGCCTCGACGGCGTCTCCAAGCGGTTCGGCGACTCCTACGCCGTGCGCGACCTCGACCTCGACATCGAGGCCGGGCACTTCTACTCCCTGCTGGGCCCCTCGGGGTGCGGCAAGACCACCTCGCTGCGCATGATCGGCGGGTTCAGCGACCCCACCGAGGGCTCGGTGCTGCTCGCCGGCGAGGACGTGACCGCGCTGCCGCCCAACCGGCGCAACGTCAACACCGTCTTCCAGAGCTACGCCCTCTTCGACCACCTCGGCGTCGCCGACAACGTGGCCTTCGGACTCAAGCGCCACGGGGTCGCCAAGGCGGAGATCCGGCAGCGCGTCGGCGAGATGCTGGAGCTGGTGCAGCTCGACGGTCTGGCCGGCCGCAAGCCCCGTACTCTCTCCGGCGGCCAGCGCCAGCGCGTCGCCCTGGCCCGCGCCCTGGTCAACCGGCCCGCCGTGCTGCTCCTCGACGAGCCGCTGGCCGCGCTCGACCTGAAGCTGCGCCGGCAGATGCAGGTGGAGCTGAAGCAGATCCAGCGCGAGGTCGGCATCACCTTCGTGTTCGTCACCCACGACCAGGACGAGGCGCTGACCATGTCCGACCGGATCGCCGTGATGAACGACGGCCGCATCGAGCAGTGCGGCACCCCCGAGGACGTCTACGAGCATCCTGCCACCCGCTTCGTCGCCTCCTTCATGGGCACCTCCAACCTGATGACCGGCACCTACCGGGGCGGCAAGGTCGCCCTGGAGCAGGGCCCGGCGCTGCCGGTCGGCGCCCGCGCCGGCATCACGGACGGCGCCCCGGTGAGCGTGTCCGTGCGCCCGGAGAAGATCTGGCTGTCCGACTTCGAGCCGGGCATGTCGGTGCTGTCCGGGGTGCTCCGCGAGACGGTCTACAGCGGCCCCACCACCACCTACCTCATCGAACTCACCCCCGGCGTCACGCTGTCGGTACTGGAGCAGAACACGGCCCGGGCCCGCATGGAGGACCGCTGGAGCGGCGGCGAGACGGTGGAGTTCGGCTGGCGGCCCGAACACTGCCTGGTCCTGGCCTGACCCCGCCCCACGACGAAAGCGAAGCTGATGCATCACGACGTGATCGTGCTCGGCGCCGGGCTCGCCGGGCTCGCCGCCGCCCGGGACCTGGCCACCGCCGGCACCGACGTGCTCGTCCTGGAAGCCCGGGACCGGGTCGGCGGCCGGGTCGAGCAGACCCGCACGCCCGACGGCCGTACCGTCCAGCTGGGCGGCGAGGTGGTCGGGCACGGCCACACCGCCTATCTGCGGCTCGCGAAGGAGCTGGGCCTCGACCTGGTCCCCAGCTATGTCGACGAGCCGGGGCGGATCACCCGGCTGACCCCCGAGGGACGGTCGGCCGGTGAGCCCCCGCACTGGTTCGGTCCCGGCGACGCCGGCGGGCACGAGCGGCTCGGCGCCGAGTTCAGCGCGCTGGCCGCCACCGTCGACCCCGACGACCCCTGGTCCCACCCCGACGCGGAAGCCCTGGACCGGCTGTCCGTGGCCGGCTGGCTGCGCTCCCGGCACGCCTCACTCGCCGTGGTCCGGCTGTGGGACATCGGCCAACTGGCCCTGGCGGGAGGGTCGTACGAGCGGATCTCGCTGCTGGCCGCCCTGCGCAAGAGCGCGGCCGTCCCCGCGTCCGGGCCGGGTGACTACGACTACGACGACTGGGAAGGACTGCGGCTCGCCGCCGGCTCGGCCACGCTCGCCGAGGTGATGGGCCGGGACCTCGGGCCGCGCGTCCGGCTCGGCTCGCCGGTCGCCGCCCTCGACGTCCGGCCGGGCCACTGCACGGTGCACCTGGTCACCGGCGAGGTCCTCACCGCGGAAGCCGTGGTGAGCGCCCTGCCGGTGGGACCGCTGCGCTCCGTCCGGATCAGCGGCGTGAGCGACGCCCGGCTCGGCTCCCTGCACCGCCAGCGGCAGGCCTGCGCGGCCAAGTTCGCCGCCGTGTACGAGCGGCCGTTCTGGCGCGAGGCCGGCCTCAGCGGACTGTCCGAGTCCGAGGGGGTGCTCGGCAGCACCTGGCCGCAGAACGAGGGCGTCCTGTCCGCCCTGGTCCCGCCCGAGCGCTACGGCGTCCTTCTGGGCACACCGCCCCAGCTCCGCACTCCCGAGCTGCTGGCCGAGGCGGCCGCCATGTTCGGCGACGAGGCACTCCGGCCGGCCGCCTGCCACCTGCGGCTGTGGGGCAGCGACCCGTGGACGCAGGGCTACGTCACCCAGTGGCCGCCGGGCGAGGTCATGGCCGTGGGACCGCTGCACGGCACCCATGAACCGCCGTTCTACGTGTGCGGATCGGACCAGTGGGTCGCCGGGTACATGGAGGGCGCCGTCCGCACCGGCCGCGCCGCCGCCGAGGAGGCGTTGCGCCGTGGCTGACCAGGCATCCCTCACGACCGTCCGGCCGGCACCGCCCACCACCGTCCTCAACCACATCGGGGGCGAGGACGCGCCGGCCGCCTCCGGAGCCACCTTGCCCCTGGTCGACCCGGCCACCGGACAGGTGCACGGCACGGCGCCCCTCTCCGGCGCCGAGGACGTCGAAGCCGCGTGCCGGGCGGCGCACAACGCGTTCCCCGGCTGGGCGGCCACCACCCCGGCGCAGCGGCAGACCGCACTGCTGCACCTCGCCGACGCGCTGGAGCGGCAGGCCGACACGGTCGCGCGGGCCGAGGTCACCGACACCGGCAAGCCGCGTGCGCTGTTCCTGGCGGACGAACTGCCCGCGATCGTGGACGTGTTGCGGTACTTCGCCGGGGCGGCCCGGAACCTGCCGGGTGCCGCCGCGGCCGAGTACACGCCGGGCCGCACCTCCGTGCTGCGCCGGGAGCCGGTCGGGGTCTGCGCGCAGATCACTCCGTGGAACTACCCGCTGATGATGGCCGTGTGGAAGGTCGCCCCGGCGCTCGCCGCCGGCAACACCGTCGTCCTGAAGCCGTCGGAGACCACGCCGACGTCGGCCGCGCTGCTGGCCCGGCTGGCCGCCGCACACGTGCCGCCCGGTGTGCTGAACGTGGTGTGCGGCGACCGGGACACCGGGCGCCGGCTGGTCGCCCACCCGGACGTCCGGATGGTCGCCGTCACCGGCAGTGTGCGGGCCGGGCAGGAGATCGCCGCGGCGGCGGCGGCGGACCTCAAGCGGACCCACCTGGAACTGGGCGGCAACGCACCGGTGGTGATCCACGAGGACGCCGATCTCGAGGACGCAGTCGCGCAGTTGGCGCCCCTTGCCTTCTACAACGCGGGCCAGGACTGCACGGCCGCCACCCGAATCCTCGTCCACCACCGGGTCCACGACGCGTTCCTGCGGGCCTTCGCCGACCGGGCGGGCGCGCTGCGGCCGGGCGGCCCCGACGACCCGGACACCGACTTCGGGCCGCTCGCGAGCGCGGCCCACCTCGCCTCGGTGCGGGGCGTGCTGGAGCGCCTGCCGGGCCACGCGGAGGTGGTCACCGGCGGCACCGCCGTGGACGGCCCCGGCTACTTCCACCGGGCGACGGTGGTCGCCGGGGTCCGGCAGGACGACGAGGTCGTGCGCGGGGAGGTGTTCGGCCCGGTCGTCACCGTGCAGCCGTTCCGCGACGAGGCCGAGGCCCTCCGCCTGGCGAACGCCGTCCCGCAGGGCCTCGCGGCGAGCGTGTGGACCCGCGACCACGACCGGGCGATGCGGGCGAGCCGCGCCCTGGCGACGGGCATCGTCTGGGTCAACACGCACGGCACGACGGTCTCGGAGATGCCGCACGGGGGCGTACGGCACTCCGGTTACGGCAGCGACCTCTCGCTCACCGGGCTGCTGGACTACACGCAGGTCAAGCACGTCATGCTGTGATCCGCCCGCGGGCCGGCAGGCACGTCATGCTGGGACGGACCCGCGGCCGGTCACAGCTTGGCGCCGAAGTCCTGGGTCCACCAGGGGCCGCCCGAGCCCCGGTGCACGCCCACGCCGATGTCCTTGAACGAGCAGTTGAGGATGTTGGCGCGATGGCCGGGGCTGTTCATCCAGGCGTCCATCACCGCCTGCGGGGTCTGCTGGCCCATGGCAATGTTCTCGCCGTACGTGGACCAGCGGTACCCGGCGGCGGTGATGCGCTGCCCGGGGTCGGCGCCGTCCGGGTTGGTGTGGTCGAAGAAGTTGCGGGCGGCCATGTCGTCGGAGTGGCCCTGGGCCGCCTTCTCCAGCTGCGCGTTCTCCGTGACCGGCCCGCAGCCGGCGGTCGCACGCTCCTTGTTCACCAGGGCGACGACCTGCGAAACGGTGTCGGAGGGGGCCGACTGGGCCGGCGGCGGGGCGACCGGTGTCCGGGTCCGCCGGGGGGTCGGGGTGGGAGTGGCGGTGTGCTTCTTCTTGACCGGGCGGGGGCTCTTGGACGGTGTCGCCTTCTTGGACTTCGACGCGGACGGCGACGGAGAGGCGGAGGCCGAGGCCGAGGCCGACGCCGAGGGTGAGATCGCGTCGGCGCTCGGTGCCGAGAGGTCGACGACGGGGTCGCCCGCGGTGCGGTCCGCGGCATCGCGCCCGGTCCCGGAGTACGTGCCGGCGTACCAGAGGCCGCCGCCCGCCAGGCAGGCCGCCACGAAGGCGGCGCCCGCGACGCGGCGACGGTTGCGCCGCCGTCGGCGGGCCTCGCCACGGGCGCCGGTCCGGCCGCCTCCGCCCGCACGGTGCCCGGCGCCCGGACCGGCGTCTGCATCCAGTGCGGTGTGCTCGGCGGTCGCGTCGAACGGGGACGTGGAGCCGGCCAGGGCCATCCCACCGCCCGCGACGGCGGATCGTATCTTCGCGAGCAGCACGGCCGACACCGGGACCAGCGCCAGGCCCGCCAGCAGCCCCTCCGCGGGCATCAGCCCGCTCCACAGCCCGGAGCAGCGCACGCAGCCGCGGGCGTGCCGGGCTATTCGCTTGCGCCACAGCGCGGAGGGCCGGCCGTCCCAGGCGGCGAGCACGCCCCGCAGTTCCCCGCACGGCGGCTGCGCGTCGAGCGCCCGCACCACCACACGGGCCGCCTCCAGCTGCGCCTTCATCCGCTGCACCCGGACCGCCGTGTGCTCCGGGGTCAGTTCCAGGGCCGTGGCGACCTCGGCCCGGGTCAGCTCACCGGCGCACTCCAGCCACCACAGGGACAGCAGCCCCCGGTCGTCGGGCTCCAGCCAGCGGGTCGCCCGCGCGGTCTCCTGACGCTGGCCGGTGAGCTGCAGCCGCACCATGGTCAGGTCCACGAAATCGGCGCCCGGGTCCACGACGTCCCCGGCTTCCTCCACGGCGCCCGGGGCGACCTGCCGGTCCTGCCAGTGGGCCCGGACCTGGTTCATGGCGATGGCCACCAGCCAGGACCGGAAACTCTCGGGAGTACGCAGCCCGCCCAGCGCGTCCAGGGCACGCAGCATCGTCTCCTGGACGACGTCGTCCACATCGACCGAGCCGTCCAGAGCCCGCCCCACGATGTTGTAGACCAGCGGAAGGTACGCGCTGACCAGGGCGTCCTGGGCCGCCGGGTCTCCCGACCGGGCCGCGCTCACCAGTGCCGCCGACGCCACCGGGTGCTGTGTACTCATCAAAAAGCTTCCCTGTCCTCGATGCCGAACGATGCTGTCCGATATCTGGGAGACCGCTCGGTGAGCCCGGCATAACAGTTCTTCCGGAACTCGTTCACGAGAGGTTCACCGCACCCGCCGGGGACCGCAATGGGAGAGGTCACATCCGGGGAAACTGATGCCGCGAACGGAGCAAGGGGTCGCGGGGCGGAGCAAGAGGGTGCCCGCGCACCGTACGCGCTTACTACTGAGCGGTACACTCTCTGCTCACGCGGAAGGGAGCCCGGGGGATGTCCAAACACGAGCGGTGGAACGCGCTTCTCGAACTCCTCGCCGCCGACGGCAGGCTGGACGTCGAGGAGGCCGCGTCGACGGTGGGTGTCTCCGCCGCGACGATCCGCCGCGACCTCGACGAACTCGCCGAACAGCAGATGCTCGTCCGGACCCGGGGCGGGGCCGTCGCGCACGGCGTCTCCTTCGAGCTGCCGCTGCGCTACAAGTCCTCCCGGAACGCCTCCGAGAAGCAGCGGATCGCCGCCGCGGTCGCCGATCTGATCGACGAGGGGGCCGTGGTCGGGCTCAACGGCGGGACGACGACCACCGAGGTCGGGCGGGCCCTGGCGCTGCGCGTGGCCGGCGGCCGGCAGCCGGAGCGCTCGTCGGGCGACGCGCCCCGGCTGACCGTGGTCACCAACGCGCTCAACATCGCCGGCGAGCTGACGGTGCGGCAGCAGATCAAGATCGTGCTGACCGGGGGCGTGGCCCGTCCGCAGACGTACGAGCTGGTCGGGCCGCTGACGGCCGGGGTGCTCCACCAGATCGCGCTGGACGTGGCCGTGCTCGGAGTCGACGGGATCGACCCCCGGCTGGGCGTCATGACGCACCAGGAGGACGAGGCGAGCATCAGCCGGCTGTTCGCCGAGCGTGCCCAGCGGGTGGTGGTCGCCGCCGACTCCTCGAAGATCGGCAGGCGGGCCTTCGCCCGGATCTGCGACCTCTCTGCCCTCGATGTGCTAGTGACGGACAAGGGGATTCCCGCCGACACGGTCGACCGTCTCACGGACGCCGGCGTCAAGGTGATCACCGTCTGAGGGGAGCGACGTGCGGCCTGCCGGCGCACGCGCGCGGGCAGGCCGTAGGACGTGGGTCCGGCCTTCTCAGACGGGGGTGGCCGGGTCGAACCAGGTGGGGGCCTCGGCCGGGGACAGGGCCTGCTTGATCCGGAAGCGGCCGAACTCGTTCAGGTCGGGCAGCGCGTCGACGGCGAACCAGCCGACCTCCAGCGACTCGTCGTCGTTGACCCGGGCCTCGCCGCCGACGGCCCGGCAGCGCAGGGTGATGTCCATGTACTGGCAGACGTCGCCGTTGGTGTAGGTGACCGGCTTCAGGGCCTGGACCAGGACGACCCGTTCGGCGACGCAGTGCACGGCCGTCTCCTCGAAGACCTCCCGCACGGCGCAGGCCGCCGGCTGCTCCCCCGGCTCCGGGATGCCGCCGATCACCGACCACCTGCGGGTGTCCGTCCGGCGGCCGAGGAGCACTCTGCCGTCGTCGTCGAAGACGATCGCGGTGACCCCGGGAAGCCACAGCAACTGCCGGCCGGCCGTCGACCGCAGCGTGCGGATGAAGTCAGGAGTAGCCATGGACCGACCCTAACGGGCGGGTCCACGGCCTCCGCATGAGATCAGGGGCGCACGCGCGGCAGCGGGCCCGGTGCCGTACGGCTACTTCGCGGCCGTGCGCCGCCCGCGCAGTCCCGCGCCGATCGCCCAGCCGAGTCCGCCCGCGGCGATCAGCACGAGGGCCATCTCGGGCAGGATGCCGAGCTGGGTGGCGGGCGTCTTCGAGGTCCGCAGTGGCACGTCCTGCACCAGGTAAGCGGGGACGAACATGCCGGTCTTCTTGGTGATCCTCCCGTCCGGCATGATGACCGCGCTGACGCCGCTGGTCACCGGCACGGTCACGGTGCGACTGTGCTCGACGGCCCGGACGCGGGACATGGCGAGCTGCTGGTAGGTCATCTCGCTGCGGTCGAAGGTGGCGTTGTTGCTGGGTACGGAGATCATCTCCGCCCCGTGGGTGACGGTGTCCCGGACGGCCCAGTCGAACGCGGCCTCATAGCAGGTGGCGAGGCCGACCTTGGCGCCGTCGATGTCGAACACGCCGGGCTTGCTGCCCCGGCTGAAGTCCTGGCGGACCATGCTGGTCCAGTTCTTGTTGACGGCGCCGATCAGCGGGCGCAGCGGAAGGTACTCGCCGAAGGGCTGCACCTGCCGCTTGTCGTAGGTCTGGGTCGGGCCCTTGACCGGGTCCCAGAGGATCTGCTCGTTGAGCAGCTTGCCGTCCTTCTCGACCACGGCGCCGACGGAGATGGGCGCGCCGATCGCCTTGGCCGTGTTGTCGATCACGGCGGCCGCGTCGGGATTGGCGAAGGGGTCGATGTCGGAGGAGTTCTCGGGCCACAGCACGAAGTCGGGCCTGGCGACCTTCCCGGCCTTGACGTCGGCGGCGAGCTTGAGCGTCTCGCGCGCGTGGTAGTCGAGCACGGCGCGGCGCTGGGCGTTGAACTCCAGTCCGGAGCGGGGCACGTTGCCCTGGATGACGGCGACCCTGGCGGTGCCGTCCTCGGCCTTGTCGCTCACCAGGGAACGGGCGGCGACGGCGCCCGCGACGGGCACCGCGACGCTCAGTACGGCGGCGGCCGCGGCCCCGCGCCGCACGGCCCGGGTCCGCCGGCCCTCGACGAGCACGCGCCCGGCCTCGTACAGCCCGAACCCGCACAGGACGACCGCGAAGCCGAGCACGGGAGTGCCTCCCACCGCGGCGAGCGGCAGGAACACACCGTCCGCCTGACCGAACGCGATCTTGCCCCAGGGGAAGCCCCGGAACGGCACGCGCGCGCGTACGGCCTCGCCGGCGATCCAGACGGCCGCCGCCCACAGTGGCCAGGCCGGCAGCTTGGACACCGCGGCGACGCCGACCGCGACGAGGGCGATGAACAGCGCCTCGACGGCGACCAGCGCCAGCCAGGGACCTGGGCCGACCTCGACGCCGGTCCACACCAGCAGGGGGAGCAGGAACCCGAGCCCGAAGACGTAGCCGAGACCGAAGGCCGCCTTCCAGGTCCGGCCGCGCAGCACCCAGGCGAAGCCGGCGAAGGCGGGCAGCGCCAGCCACCACAGGTGGCGCGGCGGGAAGCTGACGTAGAGCAGCACTCCGCACAGGGCGGAGGCGGCGGCCGGGGCCAGACGCAGCAGCAGGCGCCGGCCGCGCCCGGCGGGCGAGGGCGGCGGCTCGAGTCGGTCCTGGTCCACGGGAGGGGCGGTGACGGTCACCCCGGGAGTGTACGGCGGGTGGCCTTGCCGCCGACAGCGCGGACCGTGCGGCGGCACCCGGCCCGGGATCCGTGCGGGAACCGTCATCTTCCTGCTCAACTCGTCCACAAACCGGTCATCAGCCGCTACGGTGTGGCCCAGCCTCAGCGGTGCGGCCGGGTCCCGGTGTGCACAGCGGGGGCCGCGACGGGTCGGGGGACCCGGCGGTGGACCGAGCGGTCGGGGCAAACGGTCGGGGGACCGGGTACGAGAGGCGACGGGTGGGGTCGACGGGGATGACGTCCGCGGCCGGTGCGGACGCGGACAGCGCCAGACGAAACGTTTCCGACGGGGCGGGGATGATCCTGCTGGGGATCTGCGCCGCCTGGTCCCTGATCACGGCGGCGGTCCACGACGGGCGGCCCGAGGGCATGCTCCTCGCGGTGCTCGCCGTGGCCGCCGGATACGCGGCGGGCCGGATCTCCGGCGCGCTGCTTCCGGTGGCCGCGCCCTGTGCCGGATCGCTCGCCGGATTCGCGCTCGCCGTCACGGTGCCCGACCTCTCTCCCGGCCCCCGGTTCGCCGCGCCGCTCGGGCACGCCGGTGCCACGGCGGCGCTGCTGGCGCTGGCCACCGGCGCCGCCTGCTGCGCCGCCTGGGCCGCGCGGTCGCCTGCCCTGCGACTGGGCCTGCGCCTGCTCGCCGCCGGGATCGCGCTGTCCGGTGCCGCCCTGGGTTCGGCCGGCGGCTGCGCGGCCGGGGCCGCCGTGCTGCTCTGCTCCCTCGCCGCGGGGTCGATGCGGCACCGGGGCCCCGGGATCGCGGGCCTGGGGCTGGCGTCGGCCCTGGTGGCGGCGGTGACCTGGGCCGTCGCCGGCGGCATCCTGCCCGAGGGCCTCGGCTCGGCCCTCGAAGGACGGCTCACCCCGCAGCGGGTCCAGCTGTGGCAGGACGCCCTCCGGCTGGCCCACCGCAACGCCGGCCTCGGCGTCGGTCCGGGCCGCTTCGGCGAGCTGAGCCCCGGCGTGCCGCAGTTCCTCCAGCCCGACGGCAAGCCGCACTCGGCCCCGCTCCAGCAGGCGGCGGAGCAGGGCGTGCCGGGGGTCCTCCTGCTCGCCGCCGCGTTCGCCTGGATCCTCTACGCCCTGTGGCGCACCCCGCGCTCCACCCCGATCGCCCTCACCGCGGGCGCGGCCCTCACGGCCGTCGCCGCCCTCGCCATGCTGGGCGACGCCCTGAGCTTCACAGCGGTCACCGCCGGCGCGGGCCTCCTGGCAGGCTGGTCAACATCCCGCCCGTGGACCGCACCGGACACCCCGGAAACGCCCTAGGTGCGGGCATACGTGGCTAGCCCCCCAGCTGCGGGCATGCGTGGCTCCCCCAGTGCCTTAAGGGCCTGGGGGCCCCAGGGCGGCACGGGTGGGCGCAGCGGCACCCTGGCAACGCCGGCAAGTGACACCCCTTACCCCCGCGACATCGAGCGGCCCCTCCCAGCGCCGCTACGGAAACCCCACCCCCGGCCCGCGCGAAACCTCAGCGCGCCGTGCCCGGTGTGATCGTGCGCAGTCGGGCCCTGATCACCCGCACCGCGGACTCCGCGTTGTCCACGGTGATCGTGAACGTGTGTCCGTCCCACAGGCTCAGCACGATGCCCTCGCCGCGCCGGACGACGACCGCCGTGCCCTTCTCGGGACGCCAGCGGTACCCCCAGCCGCCCCAGTGCCGCGGCGTGACGTGGGCGGTGAAGTCCGCGCCGACCACCTGGGACAGCGGAATGCGGCGGCGCGGCAGCCCGATGTGGCCGCAGCGCACTTCGAGGGACTCCCGGTCGAGCCGGAGGTCGACGTGTACGAAGGCGAGGGTGCCGAAGAGGACCAGCAGTCCGGCCGCGATGCAGCCCACCACGGACATCACCAGCGGGGCGACCCCCGAGGTCCACGCCGAGTCGACGGCCAGCTCGACGCCGAGCGCCATGCAGGCCGCGCCGACCAGCGCGAGCAGCCACTGGACCCGGTTGGTGGCGCGTCCGGTCCAGACGTCGGGGTGCGGGGCGTCCTCGGTACGCGAGTGGTCCCTCATGTCTACGAGGTTACTCAGCTTTCACCGCGCGGGAGCCGTTCCGCAGCGTGACTGCTCCGGGCGGCCCAGCGGCCGTACGTCTCTCAGCGCCGGTCGGCGAGGGGGCCGACGGCGGCCAGCAGCCGCCCCTCCGCGTAGCTCAGCGCGGTGTCGGGCAGCTCCGCCTCACGTCCGCTGAGCAGCACGGTGAGCGCGGTCTCCGCGGGGGCGTCCGGTGCCGGCTCCGCTCCGATACGGCGCAGCGCCTGGGCAGCGACGGCACCGGCGGACCCGTGCAGGATGAGCGGCGGGCGGCCGGGCCGCTGGACGGCGGCGCGGATGCGGTCGGCGACCAGTTCGTAGTTGGTGCAGCCCATGACGACGGTGGTCACGTCGTCGGGGGTGCGGGCGGCCGCGGCGGCGACGGCGGCGGCGACGGCCGCCTCGTCGGCGTGGTGCACGGCGTCCGCGAGCCCGGGGCAGGGCACCTCGGTGACGGCCACGCGGTCGGCGAACCGGTCGATCAGGTCACGCTGGTAGGCGCTCCCGGTGGTGGCGGGGGTCGCCCAGATGGCCACGGGCCCGCCGCCCGCCGCGGCCGGCTTGATCGCCGGGACGGTGCCGATGATGGGCAGCTGTGGTTCGAACCGCGCGCGCATCTGCGGCAAAGAGTGTACGGAGGCGGTGTTGCAGGCGACGATCAGCACGTCGGGCCGGTGCGCGGCTGCGGCCTCGGCCACGGCGATGGCGCGCTCGGTGATGTCCTCGGGGGTGCGCGGGCCCCACGGCATGCCGTCCGGGTCCCAGGACAGCACCAGCTCCGCGTCGGGCCGCAGCCGGCGTACCGCGGCGGCGGCGGGGAGGAGGCCGAGTCCGGAGTCCATGAGCGCGATCTTCACCCGGCCACGATAGTCGATGAGCCGGTTCGGGCCGGTGGCGTGGGGCAGACTGCGCCCGTGAGCGCCATCGTGTGGATCGCCGTCGTGTCCCTCCTCTCCTGGTTGTGGCTGTCGCTCTGTCAGGGCTTCTTCTGGCGGACCGATGTGCGGCTGCCGCCCCAGGGCGATCCGGGGGTGTGGCCGTCGGTGGCCGTCGTGGTCCCGGCGCGGGACGAGGCCGAGGTGCTGCCGCTGAGCCTGCCCTCGCTGCTGGTACAGGACTATCCGGGGCGGGCCGAAGTCTTCCTCGTCGACGACGGCAGCACGGACGGCACCGGTGAACTGGCCCGCGAGCTGGCCGCGCGCACCGGGGGGCTGCCGCTCACGGTGGGCTCCCCCGGTGAGCCGCCGGCGGGCTGGACCGGCAAGCTGTGGGCGGTGCGGTACGGCATCGGTCTGGCACGCGCGCGTGGACCCGAGTTCCTGCTGCTGACGGACGCGGACATCGCGCACGCGCCGGACAGCCTGCGCACCCTGGTGGCGGCAGCCCGCACCGGAGGCTTCGACCTGGTGTCGCAGATGGCCCGGCTGCGGGTGGAGAGCCTGTGGGAGCGGCTCGTGGTGCCGGCGTTCGTCTACTTCTTCGCGCAGCTGTATCCGTTCCGGTGGATCGGCCGGCGGGGGTCGCGGACGGCGGCCGCGGCGGGCGGCTGTGTGCTGCTGCGCGCCGACACGGCCGAGCGGGCGCGCATCCCGGACGCCATCCGGCACGCCGTCATCGACGACGTGGCGCTCGCGCGCGCGGTGAAGGGCGGCGGCGGGCACATCTGGCTGGGGCTGGCCGAGCGGGTGGACAGCGTGCGGCCCTACCCGCGGCTGCACGACCTGTGGCGGATGGTCTCACGCAGCGCGTACGCGCAGCTGCGGCACAACCCGCTGCTGCTCCTCGGCACGGTCGCCGGACTGGCGCTGGTGTACCTGGTGCCGCCGGCGGCGGTCGTGGCGGGCGCGGTCGCGGGCAGTACGGCGACGGCGACGGCCGGTGCGCTGGCGTGGGCGGTGATGACGGCGACGTACGTGCCGATGCTCCGCTACTACGGGCAGCCGCTGTGGCTCGCCCCACTGCTGCCGTTCACCGCGTTCCTCTATCTCCTCATGACGGTCGATTCGGCCGTGCAGCACTACCGGGGGCGCGGGGCGGCCTGGAAGGGCCGGACGTACGCGCGTCCGGGTGCGGTGCCGGACGAGGGCTGACCCGGCGCCCGCACACCGCAGGGCACCGGGCCGCCGTCGCCCGGCGGCTACTTGCGGCCGGGGGTCCAGTTCATGCCCCACCCGTAGGAGCGGTCTATGGTCCGCTGCGGGCTCACCCCGCGCTCCGGCACCAGGTACCGCGCCTCCCGCTGGACGACGAGGTCGCCGCCGGTGTTGGTGAGGAGGGCGAGCGCGCACACCGTGGAGGGGACGGTGCACTCGTCCAGGGAGAAGTCGACGGGTGCGCCGTGCTGCGGCTGGAGGGTGACCGTGGCATGCAGCTCGGCGAAGGAGGTGGCTCCTTCGTAGATGGTGACGAAGACCAGGATGCGCCGGAAGTCGCCGCGGTGGTCGAGGTTGATGGTGAGGTTCTCGCCGCTCGCCACGGCGCCGGTGCGGTCGTCGCCGTCGAGGTGGATGTACGGCGGCCGGTGCAGCGATCCGAACGCGTTGCCGAGGGCCTGGACGACCCCCTTGCGGCCGTCGGCGAGTTCGTACAGGGCGCACAGGTCCAGGTCGAGGTCACCGCCCCCGGCACCCCACCGGCCGCCGAAGCGTTTGCGGGTCTGCCAGTTGAGGTTGACCCGCATGGTGCCGGAAGTTCCGCCCTGTTTCGCCAGCGAGACCGAGGGGGCGGCTTTGGTGAGGGTGACTTTGGACAGCCGGACCGGAGCCGCGGACGCGGCCGGGGGCGGCGGGGGCACGGGAGAGGGCCGGGTGTTCGGTGGCGGCGGCAGCGGGGCGGGGGTCGCACCGGCCGGGGGCGGAGGCAGCGGGACAGGCGTCGCACCGGGCAGGGGCGGAGGCAGCGTGACGGGAGCCGGGGCCGGGGTGGTCGGCGCCTGCGTCGTCAGGGGTGGCGGGACGGAAGGGGCGGCCGGGGCGGTGGTCGGTGCGGTGTGCTGCGGCTCGTCGACGGTGATGCCGAAGTCCGTCGCGAGGCCCTCGAGTCCGCTGCTGTAGCCCTGGCCGACGGCCCGGAACTTCCAGCCGCCCTGACGGCGGTAGAACTCGCCGAGGACGAACGCGGTTTCCGCCGTGGCGCCGGGGCTGTCGAAGCGGGCGACGACACCGCCGCCGGCCGCGTCGCTCACCTCGATGTAGAGGTCCGGGACCTGGCCGAAGGTGCCCCCGTCCGCGGAGGCGGCGAGGACGACGCGCTCGATGGCGCCCTCCACGCGCGCGAGGTCCACGAAAAGGGTGTCGGTGACGCGGCCGCCGGTCGTCCGCTTGCCTTCGTGACGGACCGCTCCGGAGGTGTGCGCGGGCTGGTTGTAGAAGACGAAGTCGCCGTCGGAGCGCACCTTTCCGGCGGCCAGCAGCAGCGCCGAGGCGTCCGCGTCGGGTACGCCGGCACCGGAGCGCCAGCCCAATTCGACGCGCAGGGCCGTGGTCGGCACCGGCGCATTCGATCCTTTCGGCATTGACATGTCCGCCCCCATCAGGTGTCGGCGCCCGGCCGTCCCGGCCATCCCTACCCGCTCAACCTATTCCCGTCAGCCGCGGAACGCGTGCGAACGGCACACGAAGATCACCGGCCAACCGCCGGTAACCCGCCAGGAGCTTGGGCTTTACACGAATCAAACCGTGTTCGACGTCCATTTTTGCCAAGTTCGCTCGGATTGGGGATCCCAACTCACTGGCGACACGGAAAACAACCCTCTTATCGGTCTCCCCAACCAGCACATCGTGGGCTTAACTTATGTGCCATGACCTCCCCCCGCTCCACTTATGGTGGCGGCTACTACTCCGCCTCCTTCCCGGACACCCCGATCTACGACTCGCTCGTCGCCGAGCGGGGCACCCCGCAGATCGCCCCGATCCGGGTCCCGGCCGCCTACGACACGGGCAGCAGCCTGCCCGCTCTGCCGTCGGCGCTGCCCGCCCTCCCCGCGGGCCCGTCGCAGGCTCCGGCCTACGGCTATCCGCAGATGACGCCCCAGCCGCTGCAGCAGGCGCCCACGGCGTACATCCCGCAGCAGGCGAGCGCGCCGCGCGGCTATCCGGGACCGCAGGCCCCGCAGCAGCGCCCGATGGCTCCGGGGACGGGGTACGAGGCGATGCGTCCGGCGGCACCGCGACCGCAGGCCCCGTACCAGGACCCGTACAACAACCAGCAGTACCGCGGCTACTGACCGTCGCGCCCCCGGCTGTCGGTGCCGCCTGGCACGATGGCCGTATGGGGTACGCCGAGCTGCAGTCGATCCACGTCCATCCGGTCAAGGCGCTCCGGGGCTTCTCGCCCCGGGAGGCCGTGGTGGAGCCTTGGGGCCTGGCCGGTGACCGCCGCTGGGTGCTGATCGACGACGGGGGGAAGGTCGTCACCCAGCGGGAGCAGCCGCGCCTCGCACTGGCCGCCGCCGAGCCGATGCCCGGCGGCGGCATCCGTCTGTCCGCGCCCGGACACGAGCCGCTGACGGTGGCCGTGCCGGAGCCTACCGTGACCGTGCCGGTGGACATCTTCGGCACGAAGGTCGAGGCGGTTTTGGCGGCGGAGGCCGCCCATGCCTGGTGCTCCGCCTATCTGGGGGCCGGGGCGCGTCTGGTCCACATGGACGACCCGGCCGCCCGCCGCCCGCTCGACCCCGACTACGCCCGGCCCGGCGAGACCGTGAGCTTCGCCGACGGATACCCCCTGATGGTGACCACCGTCGCCTCCCTGGACTCGCTGAACTCCCTGATCGCCGCGGGCGATCGGGCGGCCGAGGGCCCCCTGCCCATGAACCGTTTCCGGCCGAGCGTCGTCGTGGCCGGCACCGAGCCGTGGGCCGAGGACGACTGGTCGCGCCTCGCGATCGGCGAGGTCGAGTTCCGGGTGACCAAGCCGTGCGCGCGCTGCGTCGTGACGACGACCGGGCAGGACACGGGCGTCCGCGGCCGGGAACCGCTGCGGACGCTTGGGCGCTACCGCCGGTTCGGGCAGAGCCTCCTCTTCGGCCAGAACCTGGTGCCCCTCTCCCCCGGCGTCATCCGTGTCGGGGACCCGGTGCGGATCCTCGCGTAGCCGGCCGCCGGACTCCGCACTGTGGACGAGGCCCCCGCGACAGCCGCGCGAAGACACCCCGAACGAGTGCCGCGACCGGGAACCCGAAGACGGGGCCCGGTCGTTGCGGAATTGTGAGAAGTTCATGAGAGGTCCCGGTCGGAGGGGATGCCGCGTACTGCTCGACGCGTCGGCGGCGGGCGGCTGAGACAGGGGCCTTCACGAGCGGGAAGGGGGTGCGGGAGCGTGCGGGTGATCACCGGCCTGTGGCGCTGGCGGCACAATCCGCTGCGCCGCGCGACCGATCTGACCGAGGCATGGGTGGCCCTCGTGGCTCTGCTGCTGATCGCCGTGGCCGCACCACTGACCGGATCCCTGGTCGGCGCCGCCGCCCAGGGATCCCTGCAACGGTCCGTGCGGGAGCAGCGGCACGCCCGCCACCTCGTGACGGCCACGGTGGTGCGCCGGATGGGCGGAGCTCCGGTGGCGAACGATCCGGACTCCGCCACCGCACGCCGCATCCGCAGCCGCGTGCTCGCCGACTGGACCGCGCCGGACGGCGGCGAACGGCGCGGCCCGGTCCTGGCCGCCCTCAAGTCCCCGCACCAGGGCGACCATTTCCAGGTCTGGACGGACGGGCGCGGCCGCATAGCGACCCGCCCGCTGGATCCCGCCACGGCGACGACCCACGCCGTGCTCGCCGGGCTCGGCGCGGCGCTGGCGGTCGGCGGGCTGGTCGAGAGCGTCCGCCGGCTGATCGTCTGGCGCATGGTCCGCCGGCGGTACGCGGGCTGGGACCGGGCCTGGGACCGGGCGGGCCCGGACTGGGGCAAGGCAGGCACCGGCAGCTGACGGCCCGAAGCCTCTGGTCAACCCGTGGTCCGCGCGCACGCTACGGTGGACCGGCCGAGACGCTTTCGGCGACGACCCGCGCGTGAACAAACCCGCCGCGGCGCGTTCCTGGCGCCCCGGCGGCGAACGAGTCATCGGTACGACGAGGTGGGGACACAGCAGCGCCATGGCACAGGGCACGGTCCAGGTGACGCACACCGGCACATCGCGGTGGCGGCGCCGCACGGGTGAGTACGCGTCGCTCGCCGCCGCCCTGGAGGCCGCCGCCGACGGCGACGTCCTCACCGTCGCTCCCGGCACCTACCGGGAGAACCTCGTCGTCCAGCGGGCGGTGACGCTGCGCGGCCCGGAGGGCTCCCCGGGCTCGGTGCGGATCGCGCCGGCCGACGGGGTGCCGCTGACGGTGTGCGCCTCGGCCGTGGTGCGGGACCTGCATGTCGAGGGCCAGGACGCGGCGGCGCCCGCGCTGCTCGTCGAGGAGGGCACGCCCGAGCTGCACGACCTGAGGATCGTCACCCGGTCCGCGGCCGGCCTCGAGGTGCGCGGCGGGGCCCGGCCGACCGTGCGCCGCTGCACCGTCGACAACCCGGCCGGCATCGGCATCGCCGTCCTGGACGGCGCGGGCGGGGTGTTCGAGGAGTGCGAGGTCGTCGCGGCCGGGCAGGCGGGCGTCGCCGTCCGCGGCGGGGCCCGGCCCCGGCTGGAGCGCTGCCGGGTGCACCACGCCTCGGGCACCGGGCTGACGGTGACCGGCGAGAACTCCGCGCTGGAGGCGTTCGGTTGCGAGGTGTACGAGGTCCGGGGCGCCGGGCTTCAGGTCACCCAGGCGGCCATGGCGCAGCTGACGGACTGCGACGTGCACCGCACCACCGCCGACGGGGTCACGCTGGACACCGACGCGGTGCTCACGCTGGCCGACTGCCGGATCCACGACATCCCGGAGAACGCGGTCGACCTGCGCTCCCGCTCGGTGCTGACCCTGACCCGGACGACGGTCCGTCAGTTCGGGCGCAACGGCCTGTCGGTGTGGGACCCGGGCACCCGGGTGGACGCCAACCAGTGCGAGATCTTCGACAGCACCGGCGACTACCCGGCGGTGTGGGTGAGCGACGGGGCCACGGTGGTGCTCGACTCGTGCCGGGTGCACGACGTGCCGGACGCCCTGTTCGTGCTGGACCGCGGCTCGCGCGCGGACGTCGTCGACAGCGATCTGTCGCAGGTGCGCAACACGGCGGTGTCGGTGAGCGACGGCGCGACCGCGCAGCTCGACGACTGCCGGATCCGGGAGGCGGCCACCGGCGCCTGGTTCCGTGACCACGGCAGCGGCGGCACGCTCAACAACTGCACCGTGGACGGCACGCAGACCGGGGTGATCGTCACCAAGGGCGCGGACCCGGTCATCGAGCGGTGCACGGTGGACTCCCCCGCCGAGGCGGGCTTCTACGTCTCGGCGGGCGGCCGGGGCAGCTTCCTGGGCTGCCGCGTCACGGGCAGCGGGGGCTACGGCTTCCATGTGATCGACGGCTGCCGCACGACGCTCAGGAAGTGCCGCACGGAGCGGTGCGCGCGCGGGGGCTACGAGTTCGCCGACGGCGGCGCCGACGGGGTGGCCGGGTCGGGCCCGGTGGTGGAGGAGTGCACGAGCGACGAGAGCGGCGGCCCGCGGCCCCCGGCCGCCCGCGAGACGGCGGTGGAGACGGCGTCCCGGCCGGCCGGGCTGCTCGGCGCGATCCCGGGGCAGCGCAGCACGGAACAGGAGCCGCTCGTGACGGCTCCCGAGCCGGAGCCGGCCCGGACGTCCAAGGCCGTGCTCGGTGAACTCGACGCGCTGGTCGGTCTGGAGAGCGTCAAGCGGGAGGTGCGGGCGCTGACCGACATGATCGAGGTGGGCCGGCGCCGGCAGCGGGCCGGTCTGAAAGCGGCCTCGGTCAAGCGGCACCTGGTGTTCACCGGTTCCCCCGGCACCGGCAAGACGACGGTCGCCCGGCTCTACGGCGAGATCCTCACCTCCCTGGGTGTGCTCGAGAAGGGACACCTGGTGGAGGTGTCCCGGGTGGACCTGGTCGGGGAGCACATCGGCTCGACCGCGATTCGCACCCAGGAGGCATTCCAGCGGGCGCACGGCGGCGTGCTGTTCATCGACGAGGCGTACGCGCTGTCCCCCGAGGACGCCGGCCGGGACTTCGGCAAGGAGGCCATCGACACGCTGGTGAAGCTGATGGAGGACCACCGGGACGCGGTCGTGGTGATCGTCGCCGGGTACACGGCGGAGATGGAGCGCTTCCTGTCCGTCAACCCCGGTGTGGCCTCCCGGTTCTCCCGGACCATCACCTTCGGCGACTACGGCCCCGGGGAACTGCTGAGGATCGTGGAACAGCAGGCCGACGAGCACGAGTACCGGATCGCGCCGGACGCGTCCGAGGCACTGCTGACGTATTTCACGGCGCTCCCCAAGGGGCCCGCGTTCGGCAACGGCCGTACGGCACGGCAGACGTTCGAGGCGATGGTCGAGCGGCACGCGAGCCGGGTCGCCCAGCTCGACGACCCGAGCACGGACGACCTGACCCTGCTGTACGCCGACGACCTGCCGGATCTGCCCTAGGGCCGGCTGCCCTGGGCACCCGACGACCGCACACTCTCCTGGAGGAGCCCCTATGAAGGTGCTGGCCACGCTCGCCCGGCTCTACGTCGACGACCTCGACGCCGCGCTGCCGGCGCTGCGCGCCCTGACGGGTGAGGACGCCCGCACCCGTTTCCACCACCGGGGCGTGGAGGTGGCCGGCATCGGCGGCTTCCTGGTCGTCGCGGGGAGCGAGGAGGCGCTCGCCCCGTTCCGGGCCACGCAGAGCACGGTCCTCGTGGACGACCTGGACGGGCTGCCGGCGCTGCTGCGGGAACACGGCGGGGAGATCGTCGACGGCCCGAACCAGGTCCCCACCGGCCGCAACGCCACCGTCAGGCACACCGGTGGCGTCGTCCTGGAGTACGTCGAGCACTTCGGCTGACCGGAGTCAGCCCGGCGGTTCCGGTTCGGGACGCTGGGCGGGCAGCTCCGGGTGCAGCCGGGCCAGGAGCCGGCCGCGTACGCGCGCGAAGACGGGGTCGGCCTGGTAGTCGGAGTGGCCCAGGACCGGGGCCGGGAGCGGGTGCTCGGCGGTGCGGCCGTAGGCGAGAGGGTCCTTCAGCGGGGCGTGGTCCACGTCGGGCCCGTGGTCGTCGGGGAGCCGGACCGGGCCGCCGATGGGGTCGGTGCGCCGGTACAGGTTGCGCCAGCAGGCGATCTCCCGGTGCAGGGCGCTGAGCGCGGGCGGCCCGAAATGGGCGGGGAACCAGCGGCCGTAGAGCCGTTCCAGCGGGGAGCCGTAGGTGAGCAGGGCGACCCGGCGGTGCACGGACGGGGTCAGCTGCCAGGCGGCCGCCGCGGCGAGGACGCTGCCCTGGGAGTGGCCGGAGAGGACCAGACGGCCGCCGGTCCGCTCGGTCCAGGTCGCCATCCGCCAGGTCAGGTCGGGGACCGCGCGTTCGGCGTAGCAGGGCGGGGCGAACGGGTGGGCGGCCCGCGGCCAGAACGTGCCGACGTCCCACAGGATGCCGATGGTGCGCCGGGCGGAGGCGTCCTTGTAGGCGCGCCGGCCCCAGGTGACGAAGGTCAGGAAGCCGATGCCGACCAGCCAGGAGCCGAGCCCCTGTGAGGTATCGGCGACGCCCTGGACGACGGTGTACGTCCTGCGGGCCGCGCCGTCGGGTGTGCGCCCGGTGGCCAGGGCGCCGGACAGGGCGGCGGCGCCCAGCAGCAGGGTGGCGGCGGACAGGAGGGTGACGACGAGCGGGGCGCGGTCGGTGAGGGCAGCCATGGCCCGCGCGTGGGCGATGGCGCGGGTGCGGGCCGGGTACTCCGGCTCCCCCGGGTGCTCCTGACGCACCCGGGCGCGTTCGGCGCGGCTGCGGCGGGCGGTGCGTACGGCCAGCACGGCGGCCAGGATCAGCAGCACCGCCAGCACGGGCGGGATGGTGGACGCCTGCCAGGTGAGCAGCAGCGCCGGCCCGTCGAGGCCGGCCCGGGTGCCGTCCAGCCAGTCGGCGACCCGCTGGGCGAGTCCGCCGGAGATGACACCGCCGAGCGCGCACGCGAGCAGGGCGACGGCCGGTCCGCCGAGACCACGCATCCCGGCGCGCGGGTCGGGGTCGCGGCGGTACAGCCCGTGGGCGACGGCGCCGAGGACGACGACCAGCAGTCCTTGGACCAGCATGAGCGTGCCGAACGCCGCGTCCCCGGGCAGCCGGCCGGCGGACCGCCAGCCCGGCCGGGACCAGCCGCCGTAGAGCAGGGCGAGCAGGAGCACGGCGAGGGCGCCGAGCGGCAGCAGGCGGACGAGTCGGCGGTCCAGGGTGCGGTCGGGACTGCGCTCGCTGCGGCCGCGTCGGCAGACCACGCCGGTCACGGCGAGCGCCCCTGCGGCGAGGGCGGCGGTGAGCGCCCAGCTCAGCGCGTCCAGTGCCGCCGGGCCGCCGGGCCGGTGGTCGAAGCGGGCGGCGGGCTCGGTGACGGCGGCGGCGACGGTCAGCAGCCCGGCCGCGGTGTGCGCGGCGCGCAGCCGGGCCACCAGGCGGCGCCCGTACCAGAAGCCGGGCCGGGCGAGGGCGCTGCCGTCCGGGTCGGGTTCGGGGTCCCGGGCCATCGGCTGGTGGGACTCGTACGCGCTCCAGGTGCGGTGGGAGAGGTACCACAGCAGCGCGGTGAGGGCCGCCGGGGCCAGGGCGGCGAGGGCGAGCCGGCGGCCGGGCGCGCTCCACCAGGGGCCGCCGGTGGCGCCGGGCGTGAGGAAGGCCGGCCAGGAGTGGCGGGCGGCGCAGGCAGCCGTGCCCGCGCACTGCCAGGCCACCAGGTCCAGGGCGACCTCGCAGGCGGCGGCGACGAGCAGGACGGTCAGGGTGAGGGCGGTGAGCCGCACGAGGAGGCCGTAGAACCGCACGGCGCGCGGGCGGCCGGGGGCCGCGGGGCGCATCCAGTGGGCGAGGTTGACCACCATGAACGGCAGCAGCAACAGCCACAGGGCGCGGCTGGAGTCGCCGGAGGTGAGGTTGCACCAGACGTACGCCTCCCGCACCGGCCCGTCGCGTTGCCCGGCGGACCGGGTCCCGGCGTGGACGTCCTCGGCGTGGACGTCTTCGGCGTGGACGTCTTCGGCGCGCCGGAAGATCGCGGCCGTGTCGTCGCCGGTGATCCGGACGGTGCGCGGGTCGCCGAGCATCTTCTGCGGGGTGGTGCCGCCGACTCCGTGGACGAGGAGTTCCAGGTCGGGCTCCGGGGCGGGCCGCCCGGCCGGTCCGCTCGTCCGCCGCCCCGCGCCGCGTTCCTGCGCACGCTCCACTGTCCGCACTTCCCCCGTGACGCTCCTCGAGGCCTCCGGCCCGTGCGGGCCCCAGGATCCTCCGGTTGTGGGGCGGAACGCAGCTGCCGGCGCGGAATCTCCCCGATCCGGGTGACACCGGCCGGGCGCGTCGCGGGGCGACTGGCACGATCACCTCGTGCCGAGTAATGGCGCAACCGGGTCCCCCACGTGAAAAGATGGGACGCCCCCACACCGGGGACGGCCGAACACCCTGGTCGCGGCAGGTGTGACGGGTGTGTCGGACGGCTGGCGGCGAAAGGACCGGAGCGTACGTGAGCGAGAATCAGAACCTCCTCGCGGAGCAGCGCCGCGCCCTGATCCTGGACGAGGTCCGGCGCCGGGGCGGTGTGCGGGTCAACGAACTGACCCGCAAGCTCGGTGTGTCGGACATGACCGTGCGCCGCGATCTGGACGCGCTCGCCCGCCAGGGTGTGCTGGAGAAGGTGCACGGCGGCGCGGTGCCGGTGGTCGAGGCGAGCACGCACGAGCCG
This sequence comes from Streptomyces sp. NPDC047028, assembly GCF_040644095.1. NCBI lineage: Bacteria > Bacillati > Actinomycetota > Actinomycetes > Kitasatosporales > Streptomycetaceae > Streptomyces > Streptomyces sp. NPDC047028. The sequence continues at coordinate 84,931 of NZ_JBEYVS010000014.1, read as the reverse complement.
GGGTTCGAGGCCAAGTCGGGTCTGGAGCTGACCGCCAAGGAGGACATCGCGCGCTCCGCCGCCCGGCTGGTCGGCCCGGGGACGGCGATCGCCCTGTCCGGCGGTACGACGACGTACGCGCTGGCGCAGCACCTGCTGGAGGTGCCCGAGCTGACCGTGGTGACGAACTCGGTGCGGGTGGCGGACGTCTTCCACGCGGCGCAGCGCACCTCGGGGCAGCGGCAGGGCGCGGCGACGGTGGTGCTGACCGGCGGGGTGCGCACGCCGTCCGACTCGCTGGTGGGACCGGTCGCCGACCAGGCGATCGGCTCTCTCCACTTCGATCTGCTCTTCCTCGGCGTGCACGGCATATCGCTGGAGGCGGGCCTGTCCACGCCGAACCTCGCGGAGGCCGAGACCAACCGGCGGCTGGTGCAGTCGGCGCGGCGGGTCGTGGTGGTCGCCGACCACACCAAGTGGGGCACGGTGGGCCTGAGTTCGTTCGCCGCCCTGGAGCAGGTGGACACGCTGGTCACCGACGCCGGGCTGCCGGGCGAGGCGCGGGCGGAGATCTCCGAGCACCTGCGGCTCGTGGTGGCGGGCGAGACCGAGGACGACGACATCTGACGGTCTGTCAGCTACCCTGAGGCGCGTCGTTTCCCGTTCCTGCCGAGGGACTCGGGCGGTTCAAGGGACTTCACAGGGGGTGTCGTCGTTCATGGCTCGTCGTCTGCGTCCGGTGGGGATCGGCTTCGTCGGGACCGCGCCGGTACGGCTCGTGTTCACCCGAAACGTCGCCGCCGCCCCCGAGGTGGTGTTCCGCGCGCTCGCCGAGGACGTGTCCGGCTGGCCGGAGTGGTTCTCGGCGGTCACCTCGGCCCGTCCGACCGAGGGCGGACGCGAGGTCCGGCTGCGGGGCGGCACCCGCTTCGAGGAGTCGGTGCTGGTGGCGAAGGCACCGGAGGTGTACGCGTACCGCGTCGACGTGACCAACGCGCCGGGGGCCCGAGCGTGGGTCGAGGAGTGGCACCTCACCCCGGCCGCCGGCGGGACCCGGATCCGGATGACCTTCGCCCTGGACGGGACCGCCGCGTTCCGTCTCCTGTGGCGCCTGGTCCGTCCGGGCGTCGGCCGCGCCTTCCAGGACGCCGCCCGCGCCCTGGAGCGCCGGCTCGCCGGTTAGGTTCCGGCCGGTCGTCAGTCCGGCCAGCTGCCCGTGGCCAGCAGGGTGTCGATGGCGGTGGTGTACGGCGTGATGTCGAGGCCCTGTTCGGCCAGCCACGCGTCCGAGTAGTACTTGTCGAGGTAGCGGTCGCCGGGGTCGCACAGCAGGGTGACCACGCTGCCGGGGCGGCCCTGGGCGACCATCTCGGAGACGATCTTCAGCGCGCTCCACAGGCCGGTGCCGGTGGATCCGCCCGCCTTGCGGCCGATGGCCCGCTCCAGGGCGCGCACGGCGGCGACGCTGGCCGCGTCCGGCACCTTCATCATGCGGTCGATGGCGCCGGGCACGAAGCTCGGCTCCATGCGCGGGCGGCCGATGCCCTCGATGCGCGAGCCGCAGTCGCAGCCGACGTCCGGATCGCCGGTGGTCCAGCCCTCGAAGAAGCAGGAGTTCTCCGGGTCGGCGACGCAGACGAGCGTGTCGTACTGCATGTAGTGGACGTAGCGGGCGAGGGTCGCGGAGGTGCCGCCGGTGCCCGCTGTGGCGACGATCCAGGCGGGCTCGGGATACCGCTCCAGCTCCAGCTGCCGGAAGATCGACTCGGCGATGTTGTTGTTGCCGCGCCAGTCGGTCGCCCGTTCGGCGTAGGTGAACTGGTCCATGTAGTGGCCGCCGGTCTCCACCGCGAGGCGGGCGGACTCCTCGTACATCTTCCGGGAGTCGTCCACGAAGTGGCACCGGCCGCCGTGGAACTCGATCAGACGGCACTTCTCGGCGCTCGTCGTGCGCGGCATCACCGCGATGAACGGCACGCCGATCAGCTTGGCGAAGTAGGCCTCGGAGACGGCCGTGGAACCGCTGGACGCCTCGATCACCGGCCGGTCCGGCCGGATCCAGCCATTGCAGAGGCCGTAGAGGAACAGCGAGCGGGCGAGGCGGTGCTTGAGGCTTCCGGTCGGGTGCGTCGACTCGTCCTTCAGGTACAGGTCGATGCCCCACTGCTCGGGCAGGGGGAAGCGCAGCAGGTGGGTGTCCGCCGAGCGGTTGGCGTCGGCCTGAACCTTGCGGACGGCTTCTTTCAGCCAGGCGCGGTAGGCGACGTCGCTGCGGTCGACGTCGAGGGTGTCGCCGGTGCGGATCTGGGGGACGGTGCTCACGGCGGTGCTCCTTAGGGTGGTCGCCGACGGCGCTGCGCGCGGCCGACACCTCGATCATAAGCACCCTTCGCACCACTTCCCACCTGCATAAACGCATCTTTGAGCCACCCCAAGGCCCGCCTGGGGCACTGGCGTACGAAAGATTCGGGGGCGCATTCGGCCAAGTGCTCCGGGCGCTCGTCGCACCTGCCCCGCGCGTACTGGTGCAGCACGCCGCATCGGAGCAGACTGCTCCGGGCGGGACGGTCGTCCCGTACGGGGCGCACACTGGATCACGCAGGGAGACGCGCGAGGGGGCGGCGAGGAATGGCGGAGCCGGAGTTCACGGCCATGGGCGTGCGGATCGGCAAACGGCTGCGTTCGCTCACCCGGGCCGGACAGGTCCGGATCAACGACGGCAGGCTGGAGTTGCTCACCAGCTACGGCAGCGAGATCGACAGCGCGCCCGTACAGGCGGTGCGCGCGTCCAAACCGTGGTTCGCGGCGGACGACCGCGCACTGGCCGACCTCAACGGCAAGCGGTACCTGCTGACCCTGGGCGATCACGACCCCGCTCCGGGCGAGCCGGGGCCGCCCGCCGCGCGGCGGTTCATCGAGGCGGTGCGCCGGGCCGCCGGACGCGGCGGCTGAGCGGCCGCCGTCGTGGCGAGTTGCGGGAGAGCGTGCGCTACGTCACGCTGGTCTCACGTCACTCTGGGTTTACCGGCGATAACGCTGCGAACCAGCCCGCCGGCCATGACAGCAGGCGGACGTTTGGACGCAAGCACCCTGCTGGATCCGTTGTTCTCCGTGTTCCTCCGGTTCGTCCGGACCTCTGCATCGGGGAGTCGCAGCCGTGATCAGTCACCCAAGCAGGCACTGCACGGTGGAGCTCCAAGCCCTGCCGTCGCGGATCGGCCAGGTCCGCAGAATCGTATCTGCGCAGTTGCGCTACTGGCATATGGACCCGTTGATAGACCGCGCCGCACTCGGTGTGACCGAGTTGCTCAGCAACGTGCACCGGCACGCCCAGCCGGACAAGTCGTGCACGGTGGAGCTGGAGCTGCGCCCCGACCGGCTCACGGTCTCGGTGCGCGACCACGATCCGCGCCTTCCGGTGGTGGCCGAGGTGTCCGACGCGGCCGACATCGCGCCGATGGCCACCTGCGGGCGGGGGCTGGCGATGGTCGCCGCGATGAGCGAGAGCTGGGGCGCGCGCCCGGACGGCGACAGCGGCAAGACCGTCTGGTTCACCCTGCCGGCCGCACCCGTGGCCCGCAGGCAGCCGGCCGGCGCCCCGCGCCGCACCGACGAGCGGCAGCCCGCCCCGCGCTTCGTCGAGGTCCAGCCGACCCCGGCCCCCGTACCGGCCGCGGCCCCGGCCGTCGCCCACGCCGAGGCCGCGGCCCCCGCGCCCGCCGGGTCGGCCGTTCCGGGCTGAGACCGCCTGCGGGGCTCGGGCGGGTGGCGAGAGGCGCGCCCGACGGGCCGGGCGTCGAGTCCGCCCCACGCCACCCGCCACCCACGCGGTGTTCGCGCGTGTCGTGCGCTGCGGCGCCCGGCGACCTCAGTCCGTGGCGATCGCCCGGAGTACGTCCAACCGGGCCGCCCTGCGGGACGGGCGGAGGGCTGCCAGGGCGCCGGACAGGAGACCGATGAGGGCTACGACGGCGAGGCGCGCCGGGGGCAGTGCGAAGGCGAACGCGGTGTCGCTCGCACCGTCGGAGGCCTGTACCAGCACCCAGCCGAGGAAGGCGCCGAGACCGAGCCCGCCGGCCGTGCCGAACGCGGCGACCAGGACCGACTCCCAGCGGACCATGGCACGGAGCTGGGCGCGGGTCTGGCCGACGGCCCGCAGCAGCCCCAGTTCCCGGGTGCGCTCGTGGACCGCGAGGGTCAGGGTGTTGGCGATGCCGAGCAGGGCGATGACGACCGCGAGGGCGAGCAGCGCGTACACCAGCGTCAGCATCATGTCGATCCCGCCGGCCGAGGACTGCGCGTACTCCTCGCGGGTCTGCACCTCGGGGCTGCCGTAGCGGTCGGCCACCGTGCGTACCGCGGCCTTGCCCGCGTCGGTGCTCACCCCCGGCTTGAAGGTGACGGCGACCAGCCTGTCGGAGTCCTGGGTGCGGTGCGGGGCCCACGCGGCCCGGGTGATGACGTAGTCGCCGGCGAGTTCCGACTGGCCGTAGACCGCCCGGACCGTGAACGCCTCGGTGGTGCCGTCGGTGAAGGTCAGGCGTGCGGTGTCCCCGGTGCGCAGGCCCTGCTTGCCGGCCTCGGCCCGGGTGAGCGCGATGCCGTCGGTGCCGAGGTCGCGCAGGGAGCCGGTGACGGTGCCGAGGTCGAAGGCGCGGGCGAGCGCGGCCGGGTCGGTGACGGTCAGCGCCCTGCCCCGGCCGTCGACCTCCGCGACCCCACGGCCGAGTCCGACGGCGGTACTGACCTGGGGCAGCCGTTGCAGGGCGGGGGCCAGCTCGGGGCTGAGCCCGCTGCCGCCCGCGCCGAAGGACGGGGCGCTGACGGCGACGTCACCCGCGAAGGAGCGGGACACCGTCTGGTCCATGGTGGCCTTCAGCGAGGCACCGAACACGGTGAACAGGGACACGACGGCCACGCCGATCATCAGCGCGCTCGCGGTGGCGGCGGTCCGCCGGGGGCTGCGCAGCGCGTTGCGGCGGGCGAGTCGGCCGGTGACCCCGCGCAGCCGGCCCAGCGGGCTGCCGAGGAGTCGTACGGCGGTGGAGGCGGCGACCGGGCCGAGGACCACGAAGGACGCCAGGGCGAGCAGCGCGCCGAGCGCCGCGAGCCATACCGACGGGGTGACCAGGACGCCGGTGAGAGTCGTCAGCAGGGCTGCCGCCCCGAGGGCCGTGCCGGTGACCGTGCGCCCGCGCGAGGCACCGGAGGAGTCGACGGCCGTCTCACGCAGGGCCGCCAGCGGGGCGGTGCGTCCGGCGCGTACGGCGGGCAGCAGGGCGGAGCCCAGGCAGACGGCCACGCCGACGGCGAGCGGCAGGGTCATGGACATGGCGGTGACGACCAGGGTGCCGTCGGGGAAGGGGAATCCGATCGCGGGGAAGAGCGCCTGGAGGCCGGCGGCGATGCCGATGCCGCCCGCGAGTCCGGCCAGTGAGGCGGCGACGGCCACGACGGCCGCCTCGGCGAGAGCCGCTGCGGACACCTGTCGGCGGGAGGCGCCGAGCGCGCGCAACAGGGCGTTCTCCCGCGCGCGTTGGGCGACGACGATGGCGAACGTGTTGTGGATGGAGAAGGTCGCCACGAGCAGGGCGATGCCGGAGAAGACGAGCAGGAGGGTCGTGAAGAGGGTCAGGAACTGGCTGGAGATCATGTCGGTGTTCTCCTGGGCCGCCTGCTGACCGGTGATCGCCTCGACTCCCCCGGGCAGCACCGGAGTCAGCCGCTTCACCAGGTCCCGCGGGCCGACGCCGGGAACGGCCCGCACCTCGATGCTCGCCGCCTGCCCCGGCCGCGCGGTGAGGTACTTCTCTGCGTCGGCCCGGGTCATGCCGGTGTAGGTCACCTGGGCCATGCCGTCCTGCCCGCCGAAGGTGGCGAGACCGACGATCCTCACCCGTACGGGGTCCGGGGTGCGCAGGGTGGTGGTGTCCCCGATCTTCAGGCCGCCCTTCGCTGCGGCACCCCGGTTGACCACCACTTCGCCGGACCGGGCGGGGGCGCGGCCCTCGGCGAGCCGGTACGGGTTGAGCTGCTTGTCGGTGATCCAGTTGCCCGCGACGGTGGGCGGGCCCTGGCCGCCGACCGGCTTGCCGTCGGAGCCGACGAGTTGGCCCGCGCCCTGGATGTCCGGTGCGACGGCGGCCACGCCCGGGACACCCTCGATGGTCTTCACCAGCGACGTGTCGACGGGCCGTCGTACGCCCTGGGCCTCTCCCGGAGTCGTGATGGCGTCGGCGCCGCGCACGACGACGTCCGTGCCGCTGGTGGCCTCACCGAACATGGTGTCGAAACTGGCGAGCAGCGTGTCGCCCATGACGAGGGTGCCGGCCAGAAAGGCGACGCCCAGGAAGACGGCGAAGAAGGTGCCGGCGAAGCGCCGCCGGTGGGTGCGCAGCGAGGTGAGGCCGATGCGGAGCGAGGAGTTCATGACCGCACCTCGAAGGCTTTCATCCGGTCCAGGACCGTGTCGGCGGTCGGCGACGGCATCCGGTCGACCAGCCGCCCGTCGGCGAGGAAGAGCACCTCGTCCGCGTGCGCGGCGGCTACCGGGTCGTGGGTGACCATGACGACGGTGCGGCCGGTCCGCCGTACGGCCCGGCCGAGGAGGCCGAGGACCTCCTGGCCGGAGCGCGAGTCGAGGTTGCCGGTCGGCTCGTCGGCGAAGACGACGTCGGGGCGGCCGGCGAACGCGCGGGCGACGGCGACGCGTTGCTGCTGGCCGCCCGAGAGTTCGGTGGGCCGGTGGTGCAGCCGGTCGCGCAGCCCGACGACGTCGACGAGCGCGTCGATCCACTCGCGGTCGCCACGCCGGCCGGCCAGGTCCAGCGGCAGGGTGATGTTCTCCTCGACCGTCAGTGTCGGCACCAGGTTGAACGCCTGGAAGACGAAGCCGACCCGGTCGCGGCGCAGCAGGGTCAGCCGGCGGTCGTCGAGCGCGCCCAGTTCGGTGTCACCGATGTAGGCGGCACCCGAGGTGAGCGTGTCGAGGCCGGCGGCGCAGTGCATGAGGGTGGACTTGCCCGAGCCCGAGGGGCCCATGATCGCGGTGAAGCGGCCGGCGGGAAAGTCCACGTCCACGCCGTCCAGGGCGCGTACGGCGGTGTCGCCACCGCCGTACACCTTCACCGCGCCGGCCACGCGGGCGGCCGTCCGCAGCGCGGTCTCCGTGGTCATGCCGCACCGCCCTTGCCGGTGCGGCCGAACTGCTCCTCCAGGACGGACAGCCGGCGCCAGTACTCGTCCTCGTCGATCTCGCCGGAGGCGAACCGGCGGCCGAGGACCGCCAGCGGCGAGTCGCCGGCCGGGCGGCCGCCGTCCACGGTCCGCCAGGGGCCGCCCCGGCCGCGCCGGCCGGTGCGGCGCAGGAGGGTGACGGCGCCGATCACGACGGCCGCCCAGATCAGCGGGAAGAACAGGATCCACGGGCCGGGTCCGCCGTCCCAGTTCGCCAGGGTCTGCATGCCGGTTCATCTCCGTCGTCCGCAGGGTCTTCGGGTATGTCCAGAGGCTCCCTCCGGCAGGGGGTCCGGGTCGTCGTGCGGCCGGCGGCACCGTGCGTACCTCCCGGGGAGTACATGGCTTTGTCCTGGCTGCTCCCAGGGGACTGGCGGATTGTAACTACTAGTATGTACAGTGACGGCATGAGCACCCCGGAACGACTCATCGAGTCCACGCGCGAGCTGCTGTGGGAGCGGGGCTACGTCGGCACGAGCCCCAAGGCCATCCTGGAGCGCGCGGAGGCCGGCCAGGGCAGCATGTACCACCACTTCAAGGGCAAGCCGGATCTGGCGCTGGCGGCGATCCGCCGGACCGCGGAAGAGCTCCGGGCCACGGCGGAGGGAGTTCTGGACGGGCCCGGGACGCCGTACGAGCGGATCGAGGCGTATCTGCTGCGCGAGCGCGACGTGCTGCGCGGCTGCCCGATCGGCCGGCTGACCATGGACCCGGACGTCATCGCCAGCGAAGAGCTGCGGGCACCGGTCGACGAGACGATCGCGGCGATCCGCGAACGGATCGCCGCGATCGTCGAAGAGGGCAAGCGGGAGGGGCAGTTCGCGCCCGATCTGGACGGCGCCCAGATCGGCGCGGCCGTCCTCGCGACCGTCCAGGGCGGCTACGTCCTGGCCCGCGCCGCCGGCTCCCCTGCCGCGTTCGACGCGGGCGTCCGGGGCCTGCTCTCCCTGCTGGCGCCCCGAACCTCCCCGCAGGCGAACTGAGTTGACCGCCCGCCCCGGAGAAAGGCTTCTTCATGCACGCCATGCAGTACGAGTTGACCCTCCCCGCCGACTACGACATGGACATCATCCGGGGCCGGGTCGCCCGGGTCGGGCATCTGCTCGACGACTGGGACGGTCTCGGCTTCAAGACCTACCTGATGCGGGAGCGCGGCAGGCACGGCTCACCGGTGAACCAGTACGCGCCGTTCTACCTGTGGAACACCGTGGAGGGCATGAACCGCTTCCTGTGGGGCGGTGCCTTCCAGGGGCCGGTCGGCGACTTCGGACGGCCCGCGGTGCGGCAGTGGACCGGGCTCGCCCACGAGGAGGGCCGCGGCGCACCCGGCCGCGCGGCGTCCGCCGTACGACGGCGGCAACCGGTGCCGGACGGCGTCGAGTTGGCCGTGCTGATGGAGGAGGCCGTCGCCGAGACACGCCGGCTGGCCGGCGAGGACGGTGCCGTGCTCGCCGCGGCGGCGGTGGATCCGCACCGCTGGGAACTGGTGCACTTCTCCCTCTGGGAGCACGACACTCCCAAGGCCGAGGGTGACCTCTTCGAGGTCCTGCACGTCTCCGCCCCCGGCCGGGACCGCCTGCCGCGCGGCCGGCAGTGGTGACACGCGTCCGTACGGTCCTCGGTGACGTACGGCCCGGGGAGCTGGGCCTGTGCGACGCCCATGATCATCTCTTCCTCAGCAGCGCGCAGTTGCCCGGGCAGGAGCTGAACGACGCCTCGGCCGCGCGGGGCGAGCTGGACGCGTTCCGGAGGGCGGGCGGCGGTGCCGTCGTGCAGTGGACGCCGTACGGGATGGGACGCCGGGCGGCGGACCTGCCGCGGCTGTCCCGGGCCGCCGGGGTGCACGTGGTCTGCGCGACGGGGCTGCACCAGGCAGGTCACTATCCGCCGGAGGTGGTGGAGGGGCTGCGCGGGCGGTTGGCCGGGGTGTTCGTCGCCGAACTGACCGAGGGCATCGGCACGTCCGGCGTACGGGCCGGGCTGATCAAGGTGGCGGGCGGCTTCCACGGCCTCGACGCGCACGCCCGCTGGACGATGGGCGCGGCGGCCGAGGCGCACCGCGCCACCGGCGCTCCGATCGCCGTCCACCTGGAGCTGGGGACCGGCGCCCTGGACGTCCTCGACCTGCTGTGCGGCGAGTTGGGGGTACCGGCGCACCGGGTGATCCTCGGTCACCTCAACCGCTCCCCCGACCTCGTCGTCCAGCGACAGGCAGCCGAGTCGGGCTGCTGGCTGGCGTTCGACGGCCCGTCCCGGGCGAACCACGCCACCGACTGGCGCATGCCGGACGCCGTACGGGCCCTGGCGGAGGCCGGGTTCGGCGACCGGCTCCTGCTCGGCGGGGACACGGTGACCGCCGGTGCCCGCTCGGTCGACGGCGGCCCCGGAATGCCGTACCTGCTGCGCCGGGTGCGACCCAGGCTGGCGGACGCGGTGGGCGCGGAACTGGTGGACCGGATCCTCGGGGTGCATCCGGGGCAGGCGCTCGGGGTGGACTGGGCCTGACGGACCCGAGCCCTCCTCAGGCCGGCGTGCGGACCGGCGCGGCCGACGCCCGGATCTGCTCGGCCGACCTACGATCAGCTCGGCCGACGCGCGGACCAGCGCGCCCCGTCCGCGCTCGGGGGCACGCCCCCAACTTCCACCGGCGCCCTCACCGCAGCGCTCCCAGGGGGTCGTCCAGGACCGGTTGCCAGGCCAGTTCGGCGGCGCCGACCAGGCTGTTGTGGTCCAGGGTGCAGGGCAGGATCGGGACGCCGCCGCTCTGGCCCCAGAGGCTGCGGTCGGCGACGACGGCGCGGAGCCGTTCGGGGTCGGCGTCCAGCAGGGTGCGGTGCAGGCCGCCGAGGATGATGCGGTCGGGGTTGAGGATGTTCACCAGCCCGGCCAGGCCCAGGCCCAGGCGGTCGATGAGGGCCTCGGCGGCGCGCCGGACGGCCGGGTCGGCGTACTGGGTGCGCAGCAGGTCGTTGGCCTGCTGGAGCAGGGACACCTCGGGCCCCGGCGCGCGGCCGGCCTCGATGAGCAGGGCGAGGGGATCGGCTTCGACGTCCAGGCAGCCGCGGCCGCCGCAGTGGCAGGGGCGGCCCTCGGGGTTGACCGTGAGGTGCCCGACCTCCAGGGCGAGGCCCGAACTGCCGGTGTGCAGGCGGCCGTCGAGGACCAGGGCGCCGCCGACGCCGCGGTGCCCGGTGGCCACGCACAGCAGGTCCCTGGCGCCCCGGCCGGCGCCGTGCCGGTGTTCGGCGAGCGCGGCGAGGTTGACGTCGTTGCCCGCGAACGCCGGACCGGCGATCCCGGCGGCGCGCACGCACTCGGCGAAGAGCCGGCGGACCGGGGCGCCCACCGGCCAGGCCAGGTGGAGGGGGTTGAGGGCCAGTCCATCGGGTTCGGCGACGGCGGACGGCACGGCGAGTCCGGCGCCCACGCAGCGCCGGCCGGTCGTGCGCAGCAGGTCGGCGCCCGCCTCGACGACGGAGCCGAGCACCTTCGCCGGGTCGGGTTCGATCGTCTCGGAGCCGGGCGCGGTGGCGACGATCCGGCCGCCGAGACCGACGAGCGCGGCCCGGAACCCGTCGGCGTGGACCTGGGCGGCGAGCGCGACCGGACCGTCCTCGGCGACCTCCAGCCGGTGCGAGGGGCGGCCCTGCGAGCCGGCCGCGGCGCCCGGCCGGGCGTCCACGCGGATCAGGCCGAGCGCCTCGAGTTCGGCGGCGACCGCCCCGGCCGTCGCCCGGGTCACTCCGAGTTCGGCGGTGAGCACGGCCCGGGTCGGCGCCCGCCCGGTGTGCACCAGCTCCAGCGCGGGTCCGAGTGCCCCGCGCCCGCGGTCCAGCCGCCCCCTCGACGTGGTCCCTTCCCCCGCCGTCCGGGGGTCCGCCTTGCCGCTCATGGAGGCGAGTCTGTCATGATCCGCAAACCCCGGTGGCCGTGCGGGGCTACAACCCGCTCACCCGGAGGGTGATGTTCAGCCGTCCCGTGAGGCCCAGCGCGGGCGGTGCGGTGCCCGGGAGCACGCGCGGCACCCCGTGGTACGCGAGCCGGGCCGGGCCGCCGAAGACGAACAGGTCGCCGCTGCGCAGCTCCACGTCCCTGTACGGCCTCGTCCGCGTGCGTGTGTTGCCGAAGCGGAACACGCAGGTGTCGCCGAGGCTGACGGACACCACGGGGGCGTCGGACTCCTCGTCGCTGTCGCGGTGCATGCCCATGCGGGCGTCGCCGTCGTAGAAGTTGATCAGCGCGATGTCGTACGGCTCCGACGGCAGCGCCTCGGGGCCGAGCGCGTCGGCCACCGCGCGGCGGCCGAGTTCGCCGAGCCAGGCCGGGAAGGGCTTGACGGGGGCGCCGTCGCCGTCGACGGCCGTGCGCGCGTAGCCGTACGGGTACCAGTGCCGGCCGAGGCAGACCTGGCGGGCGGTCATGGTGCCACCACCGGGTGTGCGGACCGTGCGCAGGCCGGCCGGGGGCCGTGCCCACTCCCGGCACGCGCCGAGCAGGTCGGTCTGTCGCTCCGCGGCAAGCCAGTCCGGGACGTGCACGGCACCGGCCGCGACCCTGATCCGCGTCCGGGGGAACAGCTCACCGTCGTCCATGCCTCCATCGTCCCCGACGCCGGGGCGGCCGGGCGGGGCTGAGCTGCGGCTCGGCTAGCCTGGACGCACGATGAACGACCGTATGACGACGCCCTGGGGCGAGTACGAGCTGGCCCGGTTTCCCGCGGATCCGAAGGACCGGCTGCGCGCCTGGGATGCCTCCGACGCGTATCTGCTGGGGCACCTCGCCGAGGAGGGCGTGCCGCTGTCGGGGGCGGTCGTGGTGGTCGGCGACCGCTGGGGTGCGCTGGTCACGGCGCTCGCGGCGCACCGGCCGTACCAGGTCACCGACTCCTTCCTGGGCCAGGAGGCGACGCGGGCGAACCTGGCGCGGGCCGGTGCCGAGCCCGGTACGGTGCGGCTGCTGACCACGCAGGATCCGCCGCCGGAGCGGGTGGACGTCCTGCTGGTGCGGGTGCCGAAGAGCCTGGCGCTGCTGGAGGACCAGTTGCTGCGGCTGGCGCCCGCCGTGCACGCGGGAACGGTGGTGATCGGCACCGGGATGGTGAAGGAGATCCACACCTCCACGCTCCAGCTGTTCGAGCGGATCCTCGGTCCGACCCGCACCTCCCTGGCCCGGCAGAAGGCCCGGCTGATCTTCTGCACCCCGGATCCGTCGCCGGAGCGGCCCGCGAATCCGTGGCCGTACACGTACCGTCTCCCGGAGGGGATCGGACCGGCGTCCGGGCGTACGGTCGTGAACCACGCGGGGGTGTTCTGTGCCGACCGGCTCGACATCGGCACCCGGTTCTTCCTCCAGCACCTGCCGGCCGGCCCGGGTGCCGGCCGGGTGGTGGACCTGGGGTGCGGGAACGGGGTCGTGGGTACGGCGATGGCGCTGGCCGACCCGGGCGCCGAGGTGCTGTTCGTCGACGAGTCCTTCCAGGCGGTGGCTTCGGCGGAGGCGACGTACAAGGCGAACGGGGTGCCGGGGCACGCCGAGTTCCGGGTCGGGGACGGGCTGGCCGGCGTGGCGCCGGGCAGTGCGGACCTGGTGCTGAACAACCCGCCGTTCCACTCCCACCAGGCGACGACGGACGCGGCGGCGTGGCGGATGTTCACGGGCGCGCGGCGCGCGCTGCGGCCCGGCGGCGAGCTGTGGGTGATCGGCAACCGGCACCTGGGCTACCACGTCAAGCTGAGGCGGCTGTTCGGCAACAGCGAACTGGTCGCGAGCGACCGGAAGTTCGTCGTACTGCGGGCGGTCAAGGGGCGGTAGTCAGGACGCCGATGATCCGGGTCACCTCCTGGGCCATCGCCTCGCGGCCCACGCTGAGGTACTTGCGGGAGTCGACGGCCTGGGGGTGGGCGGCGAGGAACGTGCGGATGGCGCTGGTCATGGCCACGTTCAGGGCGGTGCCGACGTTGACCTTGGCGATGCCGTCGGCGACGGCGGCGACCAGGCCGTCGTCCGGTACCCCGGAGGAGCCGTGCAGGACGAGCGGGACGCCCAGGGCGGCGGAGAGCCGCCTCAGGAGCACGTGGTCGAGGGCCGCGCTGCGGGTGGTCATGGCGTGCACGCTGCCGATGGCCACGGCCAGGGCGTCGACGCCGGTGCGGGCGACGAAGTCCCGCCCCTGGTCGGGGTCGGTACGGGCGCCGGGCGCGTGGGCGTCGAGCGGGGGGCTGCCGTCCTTGCCGCCGACCTGCCCCAACTCGGCCTCGATCCACAGGCCTTGGCTGTGCGCCCAGTCGGTGGCCGCCCGGGTGGCGGCGAGGTTCTCGGCGTACGGCAGGCGGGCCGCGTCGTACATGACCGAGCTGAACCCGGCGCCGGGCGCCTGGCGCAGCAGGTCGTCGCTCTGCACATGGTCGAGGTGCAGCGCGACGGCCACGTCGGCCCGTTCGGCGGCGGCGACGGCGGCACGGGCCAGGGGCGCCAGCCGGCCGTAGCGGAACTTGACGGCGTTCTCGCTGACCTGGAGGACCACGGGGGCGCCGGCGGCCTCCGCGCCGGCGATGACGGCCTCGACGTGTTCCAGGGTGATGATGTTGAAGGCGGCGACGGCGGAGCGGGCCTCGGCGGCCCGGGTGATCAGCTCGCCGGTGGTCGCTAGGGGCACGGCTGGTTCCCTTCGGGGCGGGTCACGGGGCGAGGATCACCGAGCGGGTGAGGTGGCGGGGGCGGTCCGGGTCGAGGCCGCGGGCGGCGGCCACCGCGACCGCGAGCCGCTGGACGCGGACGAGTTCGGCGAGCGGGTCGAGCGTGCCCTCGACCCACAGCGCGCCGGTGTCGCGGACCTGCTGGGCGAGTCCGTCGGGTGCCTCGCCGAGCATCCAGGTCGCGGTGGACCGGGTGGTGACGCTGATCGGGCCGTGCCGGTACTCCATGGCCGGGTACGCCTCGGTCCAGGACAGCGAGGCCTCACGCATCTTCAGGCCGGCCTCGCTGGCCAGCCCGACCGTCCATCCGCGGCCGAGGAAGCTGAACTGCGTGCGGCCGACGAGCCCTTCGGGCAGCGGCTTCGACAGGGCCGTACGGCAGTCGGCGACGACGGAGTCGGTGTGCAGGCCGAGGTGCGCGCGGAGCAGGGTGAGGGCGGTGGTGGCGAACCGGGTCTGCACGACGGAGCGTTCGTCGGCGAAGTCCAGCACGACGAGGTCGTCGGCGGCGGCCCGGACGGGGGTGTCCGGGTCCGCGGTGACCGCCGTGGTCCGGGTGGTGCCCTGCAACCGGCCGAGCAGGTCCAGGACTTCGGTGGTGGTGCCGGAGCGGGTGAGGGCGACGACCCGGTCGTAGCGCCGTCCGCAGGGGAACTCGGAGGCGGCGAACGCGTCGGTCTCGCCCTGCCCGGCGGTCTCGCGCAGGACGGCCGCGGACTGCGCCATGAAGTAGGACGTACCGCACCCGACGATCGCGACCCGCTCCCCCGCGGCGGGCAGCGCGCCGGCGTGGCCTGCCGCCTCCTGGGCGGCACGCGTCCAGCACTCGGGCTGGCTGTTCAGTTCGTCCTCGACGTACGTCATCCCACTCTCCCCATGTTGATTATTCCTGCAAGATATAGCGAACTTTCGAGCATAATCAAGCAAGCGGCTCCGGGGGTGTGGTGCGCTAGGGTCGCCGCACGGGGAGACGGAGGTGGCGGATGTCCCGGGACGCGCGGTGGAAGGCGCTGCTGGAACTGCTCGTCGAGCGCGGCCGGCTGGACGTCGAGGAGGCGGCGGCCGGGCTGTCGGTGTCGGCGGCGACCATCCGCCGGGACCTCGACCGGCTGGCCGAGCAGCAGATGCTGGTGCGCACGCGGGGCGGCGCGGTGGTGCACGGGGTGTCGTACGAACTGCCCCTGCGCTACAAGACGGCCCGCCGGGCATCCGAGAAGCAGCGGATCGCCGAGGCGGTGGCGGACCTCGTCGCGCCGGGCGAGACCGTGGGGCTGACCGGGGGCACGACCACCACGGAGGTGGCCCGCGCCCTCGCCGTGCGCGGGGATCTGGGCACCGGCACGGCTCGCGGCGACCTCGGGACCGGTGCGCCCGCGCTGACGATCGTCACCAACGCGCTCAACATCGCCAACGAGCTGGCCGTACGCCCCCAGTTCAAGATCGTGCTCACGGGCGGGGTCGCGCGTCCGCAGTCCTACGAGCTGATCGGTCCGCTCGCGGACGGGGTGCTCGGCCAGATCACGCTCGACGTGGCGGTGCTCGGCGTCGTCGGCTTCGACGCGATCCACGGCGCGGCGGCACACGACGAGGCGGAGGCGGCGATCAACCGACTGCTGTGCGACCGTGCCGCGCGCGTGGTGGTCGCGGCCGACTCCAGCAAGCTGGGGCAGCGCGCGTTCGCCCGGATCTGCGCGACGGACGCCGTGGACACGCTCGTCACGGACGCGGCGGTGCGGCCGGAGACGGTCCGCGCCTTCGAGGAGGCGGGCCTCCGGGTCCTCACGGTGTGAGCGGTCCTCTACGACGGCGCGCCACATCCCGACGGGGTGTCAGAACCCGCTGTGCTCCGCCGTCACGAAGCCCGCGCCGCGCTGGTCGTTGCAGCCGGCGGCCGGTCCGCCGGCCGGGTCGGGCCAGCTCAGCCGGGCCTGGAGCGCCACGCTCATCAGGGTCAGCAGCAGATCGACGTCGCTCGCGGCGTCGAGCCGCAGCGTCACCCACTGCGACCCCGGCACGATCCGGATCGCGCCCGCGCCCCTGAGATCCTCGGCGAACCGCCGGATGGCCCGGTGCGTCAGCCGCAGATCGACATCGCGGCCGGAGTGGAAATGCACTATCTCACCGTCGGCCGAGCGCAGCGCCTGTCCCAGGCCACAGCTCGGGACGGCCTGTCGCAGGTCCGGCCAGGTCGCCAGTTGCGCGAACGCGCGCGAGGCCAACGTCATGCGCCCATCATGGACCGCTCATCCGCCCGCAACCAGCAGGTGAGCAAGGATTAACCGAGCTTTGCACGCGGTGGACCGCTAAGCCGCCGCACGCTGCCACGCACCGTGCGGCCGCGGTCACCGGGTGCCTACCGGGGACCCGTGGGAACCCCCTTGCCTCACCTTCCGGCGCCGCCTACGCTCCTTTTGTGCCGCAAATAAACAAAACCCGATCGCACAGCGTCGTGCCGGGCAACGGCCTCACCCGGCTACGGGCGGCGATCACCGCCTTCTTCGCCCTGGACGGCTTCGTCTTCGCGGGCTGGGTCGTCCGCATCCCCGACATCAAACAGCAGACGCACGCATCCGCCGGCACGCTCGGGCTCGCCCTGCTGGGCGTCTCGGCGGGCGCCGTGCTCACCATGACGCTGACCGGACGGCTGTGCCGCCGCTACGGCAGCCATCCGGTCACCGTGGCGTGGATGACCGTCCTCGCGCTCAGCGTGGCGCTGCCTCCGCTCACCCGCTCCGCACCGGCGCTCGGCGGTGTGCTGCTGCTCTTCGGAGCGGCCTACGGCGGCGTCAACGTGGCGTTCAACAGCGCCGCCGTGGATCTGATCGCCGCGCTGCGCAGGCCCGTCATGCCGAGCTTCCACGCGGCGTTCAGCCTCGGCGGGATGCTCGGCGCGGGCGTCGGCGGGCTCGTCGCGGGAACCCTCTCCCCGGCCCGGCACCTGCTGGCCTTGACGGTCGTCGCCCTGCTGGTCACAGCCGTCGCCGGCCGCACGCTGCTACGGCAGGAGGCCCCGGCCGCGCCGGACCGGCGGGCCCCGTCGAGCCGACCGGGCGGGCCGGCCCCTGTGAGCGGTCCGGGGCGCCCCGGGGGCAGTCGGACCCGCGGCGTGGTCGCCGTCCTCGGCCTGGTCGCCCTGTGCACGGCCTACGGCGAGGGCGCCATGGCCGACTGGGGCGCCCTGCACCTCCAGCAGGACCTGGGCGCGTCGCCGGGTCTCGCGGCGGCCGGGTACTCCTGCTTCGCGCTCGCCATGACGATCGGCCGGCTGAGCGGCACGAGCCTGCTGGAACGCCTGGGCCGGACCCGGACGGTGGTCGCCGGCGGCACCACGGCGACGGCGGGCATGCTGCTCGGCTCCCTCGCTCCCTCCGTGTGGGTGGCGCTGGCGGGCTTCGCCGTCACGGGACTCGGACTCGCGAACCTGTTCCCGGTCGCCGTGGAACGGGCCGGCGTGCTGGCCGGTCCGTCCGGCGTCGCGGTCGCGTCCACGTTCGGCTACGGGGGCATGCTCCTGGGACCCCCGGCGATCGGCTTCATGGCCGACTGGCTCTCCCTCCCCGCGGCGCTCACCAGCGTCGCCGCACTGGCCGGCACGGCCGCACTGATCGGGGCGTCGACGCGCAGGACGCTGGGTGCCTGAGGCACGGCCCGCCCAAGGCTTGGCCCGCCTGAGGCACGGCCCGGCGGATCCGGGACCGGGACTGTACGCCACGGCTGGGGGTGGTGCGGTTGTGCCTGACGTGCGACCCGTGCGGGGCTGGGCGCGCAGTTCCCCGCGCCCCTGGGGGGTGGTGCGGTTGTTTGTCAGGTGCGGGCTGTGGGTGACCGCTCGGACCGTTCACCGCGCCCATCGCGCCGTCGTTGGGGTGCGGCAGCACCGGCCCGCTGGGGGCGCCCCTTAGGGGCGCGGGGAACTGCGCGAGCAACCACGACGGGCCCGAGGGTCGTGCCGCGGGGGGGGGCACCGAACCGCGCTACCTGGCACGCGGATACGAACTGCGCCCCATCGTGAGCCGGCACGCGCCGCACCATGGCCGGCGGGGCTCCCTTACATCGAATCGTCCTCAGGCCCGCTCGTCCGGCAGACTCTGCTCCATGGAGACCGCTGAGTTCCTCAAGACGCTGGATCAGGAAGGGCGGTTGCTGGGCGGAGCCGCCGAGGAGGCGGGGACCGGGGCCGAGGTCCCGACGTGCCCGGGATGGCGGGTGCGGGATCTGCTCAGGCACACGGGCGCGGTGCACCGGTGGGCCACCGACCTCGTCGCCGAGGGGCACACGGCGCCCCGCCCGGCCGGTGACCTCCCGGACCTGGACGGCGCCGACCTGATCGGCTGGTACCGGGACGGTCACCGCCGGCTGGTCGACACGCTGGCCGCCGCACCGGCCGACCTGGACTGCTGGACCTTCCATCCGGCGCCCTGCCCCTCGCCGCTGACGTTCTGGACCCGGCGTCAGGCGCACGAGACCACCGTCCACCGGTACGACGCCGAGGCCGCGCGGGGCGACACACCGGCCCCTGTCGCTACCGACTTCGCGGCCGACGGCATCGACGAGTTGCTGCGCGGCTTCCACGCCCGCCCCAGGAGCCGGGTCCGGACAAAGACGCCGCGCGTGCTGCGCGTCCGCGCGACCGATGCGGGTCCGGACGCGGTGTGGACCGTACGCTTGTCGGCCGAGCCGCCGGTGACCTCGCGGGACGCGTCCGAGGAGGCAGAGGCCGAACTGTCCGGACCGGCGGACCAGTTGTACCTGGCTCTGTGGAACAGGGCGACGGTGCCCCAGGTGACCGGTGACCGCGCGCTGGCCGACCTGTGGCGGGAGACCTCGCAGATCTAGCGTCCCGCTCTCGCTGCCCTCAAGCCCCTTCCACCGCCCACAGCGGGGAAATCACCGCTCCCCGGAGGGCCTTGGCCCGGAGGGACTCCATGCCGACGTGGAGTGCGGTCGCGCCGTGGGCGTAGACGTGCTCGATGGGAAGGTAGTAGACCAGGTTGAAGTACTCGTGCGCGGCGCGCAGCCGGGCGTAGTCGTAGCCGGTGGCCCGGAGCCAGACGGTGTCCGCGTGGCGGTAGAAGAGGCTGAAGGCGACCATGTGCGTGTCGGCGTGGGCGGCGAGGACGATCCCGCTGTCGGCCATGCCGTCCGCCTGGTCGCGCAGCAGCCGGGCCATGGCGTCGGGGTCGGCCGCGTGGCCGTGACGCGCCTGGAGTCGGGCGAGGAGCGAGCCGGCCGCATCGGCGCACTCGGACAGTCGCAGGGTGCGCAGCTCGTACCCGGCTTCCTCGAAGGCCCGGCGTTCGCGGCGGACGGCGACGCGCCGCTTGGAGGGCAGGCCCGCGAGGTAGTCGTCGAACGTGGTGCCGGGCAGCGGGATGCGCGCGTCGTGGCCCACCTGTACGGGCTCGGTGCCGCACACGTCGGCGAGTTCGCTGGCGGCCGGGTCGGTGACGTACAGCCACCAGGGCCGCGCCCCGTGGGCGGCGGCGAGCGAACCGGCGGCTGCCACCAGCCGGTGCAGCGCCGCGCGCCGTCGGCCGGGACTGAGACCGGGATGCAGGAGCGGGCCGTTGAGGTAGCCGCGGCGGGCCCCCGCGAGCAGGGTCCTGGCCGGCGCGCGGTCGGCGACGAGTTCGTGCACCCGGTACAGGTCGTTGGGTTCCGTGTCCACGACGTACATCGGCGCCGCGGCGACCAGCCGGCCCTCGTCGCGGACGAGGGCGTAGCGGACCTGGGCGGTGGGATCCCGCTGCTGGGCGGCGAGCCACTGGTGGGAGAGGTAGAGACCGGCGGGGGTGTCCAGGGCTTCCCACTCCGCGGCGGGGACGTCTCCGATGTCGTGGACGCAGGTGAGGTTCACGGCTGGGGTTCCTCCGGGTCGGGTGGGGCGAGGGCGCGGGCGGCGGGGACCGCGAGCACGCTGAGGAGGGCGAGGAGCAGCCAGGGCAGGGCGGGCTGCCGGCTCAGCAGCGCGGTGAGGACGACGGGAGCGGCGGCGCCGCCGATGGACCAGGACAGCTGGAAGGCGGCCTGGTGCCGGCCGTTGCCCCGGGCGGGAGCGCAGGCGACGGAGAGTTCGTTGAGCGCGGGGGAGCTGAGGATCTCGGAGAGGGTGAACAGCAGCATCGCCGCCGCGAGGACGGCCGCCACGGCCCAGGCGGGCGCGCCCGTCCAGGCGAGGGGTGCGGCGAACAGGCCGAAGGAGCCGACGGCGACGAGGAACCCGCCGGCGATCGCGCGGTCCGGGCCGTGCCGTGCCGAGCGCCGGGTGATGGCCGGGGTGAGGACGGCGACGGCGACCGTGTTGACGACCAGGAGGGTGCCGGGGATCCAGGCGCCCGCGTGCAGGGTGTCGGTGACGTACACGGCGAGCAGGACCGGGGGGACCATCTGCGCGAGGACGAAGGCCAGGTTGGCCGCGACGAGCAGCAAGTAGCGGCCGTCCCGCGCCACGTCCTTCCAGGTCCCCCGCCGTACGGCCCCGCCCCCGTCGTCGGCGGGGCCGGTGGTGTCCGGCCTGGCTGAGCCCCTCGCGGGCTTCCAGGTGAGGTACAACAGCGCCGCGCACAGGAACGTCCCCGCGTTCACGGCGATGAGGGCGGACAGGCTGTCCGGTCCGAACACGGCGAGGGCGAGCGCGGACGCGGCCGCGCCGGCGCCGATGCCGAGGTTGCGGAGGGACGAGATGAACCCGAACCACAGGCGCTCCTCGCCGGGCACGCAGGCCAGGGGGACCAGATTACGGGCGGCGGTCCAGTACAGGTTGATACCGGCCTGCACCACGAAGTAGGCGAGGCTGATCTGCCACGCCGGGCGCACCGCGAGGAACGCCGCGAATCCGGCGGCGCAGACGAGGTTGGCGAGCGCGACGACCTTCTTCGGGCCGAGGCGGTCGAGGAGGACGCCGCCGAGTGCCGGGGCGGGCAGCGCGAGGAGGTTCCCCACGGTGAGGGCCGCCCCGATCCGGTCGAGGGGGAGGTGGGTGGTGTGGGTGAGGTAGACGACGGTGAAGGCGAAGACGAGCCCGGTGCCGAGGCTGTCGACCGCGTGGGCGGCGACGAGGCGGCCCGCTCCGGTGAGGTCGGGCAGCCCGGCCCGCGCCCGCCGTCCCCGGCGGCCGTCCGGGAGTGGGGCACGGCGACGGTCACGGCGGCCCTCCGGGCGTACGGCTCGGCGACGGCCACGGTCCGGTGGCTCGCTGTGGCGCGCCGGGCGCCTGCCCGCGGGGATGCTCACCGGGCCGCGCGGGTCAGGAGGCGGCGGATCTTGTCGAGCATGGGAGCCGGGATGAAGCCGGTCTGCGCGCACAGCTCGGTGAGTTCCTTGAGCACCCGGCGCTCGTCGCCCGGTTCCACGGTGAACGTGAGGATGCCGCCGTGGTCGTGGCCGTCGATGACCAGGTCGTGGCAGGTGACTAGGTCGACGCGGGCGCCGAGTTCGTCGAGGAGGGTGGGGGTGGGGTTCGCGGTCAGGCATTCGACGGCGAGGCGCTCGGCCGGCGCCTCGGTGCGGGTGGGCCAGGTGCCGTCGAGGATGGCGAGGAGGGCGACGAAGGTGTTGAGTCCGCTGGCGGCGATGGACAGCGTGGTGGCGCCACCGATCCTGGGGTTGATCTCCAGGACGTGGTACTCGCCGTCGGCGTGGATCATGTCGACGTTGACCGACCCCTCGACGCCGAGTTCCGTGCACAGGTCCACCAGGCGCCGGGCGGTGGGCGCGAAGTCGTCGCCCTGGGTGGGGTCGACGTATCGCAGGTCCTCGAAGGTGAAGGCGGGAGGGCCGCCCGCGGTGCCGGTCCAGACGAGGGGCATGACCGTGTACTGGCCTCCGGCGCCGACGATGTCGACCGAGCAGAGCCGTCCGGTGACGCACTTCTCCAGGACGGCGTGCGCCGCCGGACGGGCGGCCAGGTAGCGGTCGAGGGAGGCCGGATCGGGGAGGAACTCGATGCCCATGCTGGTGGAGTCCCACAGCGGCTTCGCCAGGAGGGGATGGCCCAGGTCGTGGGCGGCGAGGCGGACGGCGTCCGGGTAGGCCGGGACGGGCAGCGCCCGGCCGTTGAGGAGGTCACTGTCGACCAGGACGCCGGGCG
This sequence comes from Streptomyces sp. NPDC047028, assembly GCF_040644095.1. Classification (NCBI taxonomy): domain Bacteria; kingdom Bacillati; phylum Actinomycetota; class Actinomycetes; order Kitasatosporales; family Streptomycetaceae; genus Streptomyces; species Streptomyces sp. NPDC047028. The sequence continues at coordinate 62,932 of NZ_JBEYVS010000014.1, read as the reverse complement.
GGGTGAGGAGGCCGTGCGCGTTCAGGACCCGTTTGGTCTCCCATTTGTCGCACAGGACGCGCGTCGCGGCGAGGGGCGTCATGACGGTGCGGACACCGTCGGCTTCCAGCTTGGCCTTGACGACCGCGTCGCGCAGGGCGTTCTCGTCCGGCAGCGAGATGGACACGGCGGCGTCCGCTCCCCAGGCGCGCACGCGCGCGACGAACTCGTCCGGGGCCGCGGCGGGGTCGAGCCGCTCGATCGTCCCCGGGAACAGCCGGGGATCGCAGTCGCAGTCGGCGTGGGTGTGGAAGAGGCGGGCCTCGGCGCCGAGCGCCGTCAGTACGGGGGCGATGCCATGGATGTACGGGTCGGCCCGCTTGATGTGGGCGGACCGGAGGAAGGCGATGCGCTGCATGTCAGCTCACTTCTATGCGGGTGTGGGCCAGTACGTGGGCGGCGTGCGCCTTGACCTGGGAGGGCGTGGGGGCGGTGAACACCAGATGGCCGAGGCGGGCCGAGTTGTCGTGGGCGCCGCCGACGGTGGCGCCGGGCTCGGTGGTGATGTGCCGGCCGATCAGGCCGTCGGGCCGGCCGGGGAGGGTCACGCCGCGGAAGGTGCCCGCCCGTGGCGGGGTGAGGAAGCGGATCGCGCACGCCCCTTCCCGGGGCTCGGGTACGTCCGGCTTCTCGTCGAGGACGGCCTGGAGGTAGGCCCGGGCCTCGTCGATGCCGGAGGCGTGGCGGACGACGTCCACGAGGTGGTCTCCCGGCAGGCGTGCGCCCACCTCGATGACGGTGGGGCCGGCCTCGGGCGGGATCTTGAGTTCGGTGTGCGCGACGCCGTTGCGGATGCCGAGCGCCCGCAGAGCACGTTCGGCCGCCGCCCGGACCGCGGTGAGGGTGGCGGGCGGAAGCGGCGCCGGGCAGGTGTGTCCGGTCTCGGCCCGGTAGGCGCCGTCCGTGGTGTGCTTCTCGACCAGGGGCAGGTGGAAGTACTCGTCGCGCCGGACCACGGTGTCGAGGCTGAACTCGGGCCCGGGGACGTACTCCTGGACGAGGACGCGCTGGTCCAGGGCCAGGCCGTGCGGGGCGGCGACCGGCCAGGACTGGGCGTGCCGTACGGCGGCGTCGAGCTGTTCGTGTCCGGTGACCACGCTGACGCCCCAGGAGCCGCCCTGCTCGGCGGGTTTGACGACGATCGGGAAGCCGATGCCGAGGCGGTCGAGGGCACGGGTCACCTCAGCGGTCGTGTACCCGCTGACGGTTCTCGGCGCGGGCACCCGGCCCGTCCGGAAGGCCCGCGCCATGTCCGCCTTGTTCCGGCACGCCTGGGCCCGCAGGGGGTCGTTGCCGGGCAGGTCCAGGCGGCTCGCCAGGTGGGCGACGAGCGGTGTGAAGAACTCCCAGCAGCCCGCCACCGCGTCGATCCGCGTCGTCCCGGCGAACGCGGTCAGATCCGACAGTGCCCGGTGCGGGTCCGTGAGGTCGGTGAACACGGTGCCGTGGATCTTCTCGCGCAGGGCGGCGGGGTAGCTCTCCCAGACGTCCTCGTGGGTGGCGACGAAGACGTGTGCGCCGAGTGAGCGGGCGGCGTCCAGCAGATAGGGGCCTGAGTTTGCGAGCGCTTCGATCAGCAGGATCCTTTTCACGCCGCGCAGTAGACCGCAGCCGGCGGGCCCGGGCCATGAACGTAACAACCAGATCGAGACGGCGATTTCACGACAACCGTTGTAGCAACCTCCAGCCCCGGCCGGGGCCCGGATCCTAGGGGCCCGGCTTTGCGGAAGCGACCACTCCACAGGAGTTCGGACCATCCCACAGGAGGGCGCGCTCCCACGGCCCCCCGGTTTCGTGGAAACCGGACCTGGATGAACGCCGCCGGTCGCGGATTGACTTTCGTGCGACCCAGCCGTCGTACGTGCACGAGAGGGGCCACTTCGCGTGACCGGCTACGCCGCACAGCTCACCGACTACATCCGACAGGGCGTCATCCCGCCGTACAACTACTCCTATCCGTCCCGTTCCGCCTACCGGCCGCTGGAGGGCCAGTGGACCGTCGAGGACGTCTGGGAGCAGGACCTGAGCCTGTATCAGGTCCCGGAGCTGAACCTGTATCTGCACGTGCCCTTCTGCCGCTACAAGTGCGGCTTCTGCAATCTGTACACCGTCATCAGCGAGGACGCGGACGTCTACACGGCGTACATGGACGCGCTCTGCACGCAGCTGCGCGACCACGCCGACATCATCCGCGCCCGCCGGCTGCGCACGGTCTACATCGGCGGCGGTACCCCGAGCCTGCTGTCCCTGCGCCACTTCGAGCAGTTGTTCAGCACGCTGGACGAGGTGTACCCCAACTGGCGTTCCACCGTGGAGGAAGTGGCGATCGAGGCCACCCCGGACTCGATCGTCAGCGATCCCGGCACCCTGGAGGGCCTGCTGCAACTCGGCCTGACCCGGGCCAACATCGGGATCCAGTCCCTCGTACCGAAGGAGATCCGTGAAGCCGGCCGGGGCCAGGCGGGAGAGCGGGTCATCCGCCGGGCCGTCGAGATCGTGCACGACAAGGGTCTGCCGGACCTGTCGACCGACCTCATCATGGGGTTCGCCGGCCAGACCGACGAGACGTGGCGGACGTCCGTCGACGAGCTCGCCAAGCTCGAACCGACCACGATCAGCACGTACTTCCTGACCGTCCGACCGGACGCCTGGTTCTCCCGGACCGGCGCCTACCAGTACGCGCAGTCGCCGAACCTGTACGAGCGCTACGACTACGCGCGCCAGGTCTTCACCGACCACGGCTACGTGCAGGAGGGCTCCGTCCGCTACAAGAAGCTCGGCCGCGGCGGCTACCGGCAGAAGGTGCTCACCTTCCACGGCGTGCCGCTGCTCGGCCTCGGTGTCGGTGCCCGCTCCTACACCGGTGTCCTCGACTACATGATGGGTTCCGTCAAACCGTCCATGTCCGAAGTGGCGGAATACATCCGCCGGGCCGGCGCCCACACCCTGCGGCCCGTCACCGGCTTCGTCCTCGACGACGAGGAACTGATCCGCAAGCGCCTCGTCCTGGACACCTTCGACCTCGACCTCGCCGAGCTGGACCGTTTCGGCTACCAAGAGAAGGCTCACCTGTGGGAGCCGGTCCTGGACGCGGCCGAGGAGACCGGACTCCTGCGCCGCCTGGGCCGTCGCGTCCAGCTCACCCCGCGGGGCTTCAAGTACCGCGACATCCTGTCCTGGATGTTCTTCTCCGACACGGTCGTCCAGCTCGACCGCGAGTACTACGAGCGCCTGCACGAGCAGAACAAGCGCGCCCGGAAGCACATGGGCACGACGCTCGGCATCTCGGGCATCCGTACCGCGCGAGCGGCTTCGTGACGGAGCTGTTCATCGCTGCGGGCGGCGGCGGTGACCCGGTCGGCACCGCACTCGTCCACGCGAGCCTGGGCGCCGGGGCCGACGCGGTCGTCCTCACCTACGGCTGGGAGCGTCCCAGCGTGGATCCGGTTCCGGGGCCGTTCGCCGCACACGACTTCACCGGCCTCGACCACGATTCCCTGCCGGTAGCGCTCGTCACCACCGGCACCAGGCCGGTGGCACCACGCGCCTCCACCCTGCCCCGGCTCGCGGGGCACCTGCCCACCCGCCTCGCGCTCCTCGACCCCCACGAAGGAGTCGAGGGCCTCGCCGATCGGATCGCGCGGACCGCGCGCGCACTCGGCACCGACCGCGTCCACGTCGTGGACGTGGGAGGCGACGTCCTCGCCCACGGCGACGAACCCACCCTCGCCAGCCCCCTGCTGGACGCGCTCGCGCTCGCGGCATGCCACCTGGCGGGTGTCCGCACCACCGTCCACGTCACCGGCCCCGGCCTCGACGGCGAAGTGCCCGAGGAAACCCTTCTGGGCCGCCTTCCCGGAGCCGGCAGCGGCCTCGGCCCCACCCTTCCCCCGTGGGCGGCGGACGTCCTGCGCTGGCACCCGTCGGAGGCAAGCACCCTGCTCGCCGCGGCCGCCGCCGGTCTGCGCGGCCCCTGTCTGACGAGGTCCGGCGCGCTCCCCCTCACCGACCGCAGCGGCCGGGTGTGGAGCCTGCCGTTGTCACGGGCCCTGGAGCACAACCGCCTCGCCCGGGGCCTGCTGAGCACGCGCCCGGCCACTTTGGCGGACGCGGAGGAGGTCAGCCTGGAGCTGTACGGATTCAACGAGGTCGCACGCGAGCGCCGGCGGACCGCCCGTGGGCACGTCACGCGGGATCACATCGACAGGGGGACCTTCCTGAGCGAACTGGACGCCTGGCTCCAGGTCCAGCGGGCCGGCAATCCCGGCGCCCGGTACGCGAGCGTGCGCTGCGCCATCGAGTCCCTGGGCTACGACTGGCGCGTGACCGAGCACGTCCGCGATCTGCTGGCCCGGCACCGTCCCGGCGTCGACACCTTCCCCCTGCTTTCCCTGCTGGACCGACTGGCTGACGGACCCGCAGAGCGGGGGCACGCGGGGGTGCCGTACTAGAAGGTCTCCGCCAGCATCCGGGCCAGCGCCGCGCGCTGTACCGGCAGGACCCTGCCGTGCAGCGTGCGGCCCTTCTCCGTGAGGGCCACCCGCACGCCCCGGCGGTCCTCGGGGCACATGGCACGCTCGACGAGGCCGTCCTTCTCCAGGCGGCCGACCAGCCGGGACAGCGCGCTCTGGCTGAGATGGATCCGCTCGGAGATCTCCTGGACGCGGTAGGCGCAGCCGCCGTCGGCGGCGACGCCCTCGGAGAGGAGGTCGAGCACCTCGAAGTCGCTGGCGCACAGGCCGTGTCCGTGCAGTACCCGGTCCAGCTCGCACTGGGTACGGGCGTGCAGCGCGAGGATGTCCCGCCACTGCTCCACGAGCGCCTGCTCGGCCCTGTTCGCCGCCATGAGCGCACCGTAGCAGAGAAAGCGCTTTGTTGCATCGTAATTAAATGCGTTTGCATTTCATGCATGCGCATGTAGTGTCTGCGGCATGACCTCTCCGCTCACCACTCCCGCCGCACCCTCCTCGGCCGGGCGCTGGACCCCCCGGCTCTGGGGCACGCTGCTGGTGCTCTGCGCCGCGATGTTCCTGGACGCGCTCGACGTGTCGATGGTCGGCGTCGCTCTGCCCTCCATCGGCTCCGACCTCCACCTGTCCACGTCGACGCTCCAGTGGATCGTCAGCGGCTACATCCTGGGATACGGCGGGCTGCTCCTCCTCGGCGGGCGCACCGCCGACCTGCTGGGCCGGCGCCAGGTGTTCCTGGTGGCCCTCGGTGTCTTCGCGCTCGCCTCGCTGCTGGGCGGGCTGGTCGACTCCGGTCCGCTGCTGATCGCCAGCCGCTTCATCAAGGGCCTCAGCGCGGCCTTCACGGCGCCGGCGGGCCTGTCGATCATCACGACGACGTTCCCGGAGGGTCCGCTGCGCAACCGCGCGCTCTCCATCTACACCACCTGCGCGGCCACCGGCTTCTCCATGGGCCTGGTGCTGTCCGGCCTGCTGACGGAGGCGAGTTGGCGCTTCACGATGCTGCTGCCCGCGCCCATCGCCCTCGTCGCCCTCGCCGCCGGCCTGAAGCTGCTGCCGCGCAGCGCCCGCGAGAAGAACCATGACGGGTACGACATCCCCGGCGCGATCCTCGGCACCGCCTCCATGCTGCTGCTGGTGTTCACCGTCGTCCGCGCACCCGAGGACGGCTGGGCGTCCGCCCGCACGCTGCTGTCGTTCCTGGCCGTCGCGGTCCTGCTGACCGCCTTCGTCCTCGTCGAGCGGCGTTCGCCGAGCCCGCTGGTCCGGCTCGGGGTGCTGCGTTCCGGCAGCCAGGTCCGCGCCCAGCTCGGCGCGGTGGCCTTCTTCGGGTCGTACGTCGGCTTCCAGTTCCTGACCACGCTGTACATGCAGTCCCTGCTCGGCTGGTCGGCGCTGCACACCGCGCTCGCGTTCCTGCCGGCGGGCGCGCTGGTGGCGGTGTCGTCGACGAAGGTCGGCGCGGTCGTCGACCGCTTCGGCACCCCGCGTCTCATCGGTGCGGGCTTCGCCCTGATGGTGCTCGGCTACGCCCTGTTCCTGCGCGTCGACCTCGACCCGGTCTACGCGGCGGTCATCCTGCCGTCGATGCTGCTGATCGGGGCGGCCTGCGCACTGGTCTTCCCCTCGCTCAACATCCAGGCCACCAACGGCGTCGAGGACCACGAACAGGGCATGGTCTCGGGGCTGCTCAACACCTCGGTGCAGGTCGGCGGCGCCGTCTTCCTGGCGGTGGTGACGGCCGTGGTCACCGCGGCGGCGCCCGCGCACGCCACCCCCCAGGGCGTCCTGGACAGCTACCGTCCCGGTTTCATGGTCGTCACCGGCATCGCCGTGGCCGGCCTGCTGATCACCCTCCCCGGCCTGCGCAGCCGCCCCGCCACACCGTCGGTCGTGGTCGCCCGGTCCGCCGCGGAGGAGACGCCTGTCGAGCGGGTGCCCGTCCACGACTGACGCCGGTCGCGCGGAACCCCCGCCCAGCGGCAGCCGGTTGCCCCGTCGGGCGCGCCCCTGTGACACTGGTCCGATGGACGAATACGGGGGACGGCGCCGCAAGGCCGAGCAGGACGCGGCGACGGTGGAGATCGGATACGCGCTGCTCAGCGCCGGTTTCGCGGCGGCCGTGGTGTTCGGGGCCGTCGCGGGGCCGGCGCTGCTGTTCGCGCTTCCGCACCTGCTGGAGGCGGTGCTGGTCCGCCTGGGACTCGCCCTCGGGGCCCTGCTGTTCGCGGCCCGGGTGGTCAGTGTGCTGGTGCGGTTCCGGCGGGCCGGTGGGCGAGCCGGGCCGGTCAGCTGACCCGGGCCCGCCGCCCGAGCCGCGCCACTCGGCCGAGCCCCGGAGCTCAGCCCAGCCAGCCGGGGCGCACGAGCCCCGACTCGTAGGCGAGGACGACGAGTTGGGCGCGGTCGCGGGCGCCCAGCTTCACCATCGTGCGGCTCACATGGGTCTTGGCGGTGAGGGGGCTGACCACCAGGCGGCGGGCGATCTCCTCGTTGGACAGGCCGATGCCGACCAGGGCCATCACCTCCCGCTCCCGCTCGGTGAGCCCGGCGAGGGCGTCCGCCGCCGCGGGCTCCTTGGAGCGGGCCGCGAACTCGGCGATGAGTCGGCGGGTGACGCCCGGCGACAGCAGCGCGTCACCCTGGACCACCGCCCGTACCGCGCGCAGCAGTTCGGCCGGCTCGGTGTCCTTCACCAGGAAGCCGGAGGCGCCGGAGCGGATCGCCTCGAAGACGTACTCGTCGAGTTCGAAGGTGGTGAGCATGACCACCTTCACGTCCGCCAGACCGGGCTCCCCGGTGATCTTCCGGGTGGCGGCCAGTCCGTCCAGCAGCGGCATGCGGATGTCCATCAGGACGACGTCGGGCCGCTGTTCACGCACCGCGCGCAGCGCCTCCTCGCCGTCCGCGGCCTCCCCGGCCACCTCGATGTCGGGCTGCGCGTCGAGCAGTGCCCTGAAGCCGGCCCGCACGAGCGACTGGTCGTCGGCGAGCAGTACGCGGATCACTGGTCCTCCCTGGTGTGCGACGGCAGTACGGCGAGCACCCGGAAGCCGCCGTCCGGGCGCGGGCCCGCCTCGATGGTGCCACCGAGCGCGGCGGCCCGCTCCCGCATTCCGGCCAGCCCGTTACCGCTGCCGCCGGCGTCCGCCCCGGTCGCGGGACCGTCGTCGTCGACCAGCAGCCGCAGCCGGTCCCCGTCGTGCTCGAACCGCACGCGCGCGTGCCGGGAACCGGAGTGCCGTACGACGTTGGTCAACGCCTCCTGGACGATGCGGAACGCGGCGAGGTCGGCGCCGGGCGGCAGCCGGGGCGGCTCGCCCTCGACCCGCACGGTCAGTCCGGTGGCCGCCGCCTGCTCCACGAGTTCCGGCAGCCGGTCCAGGCCGGGTGCGGGAGCGCGCGGCGCGGCGCCGGGCGCGCGCAGGGTGTCGAGGACCTGACGCACCTCGCCCAGCGCCTCCTTGCTGGCGGACTTGATGGTGGTGAGCGCTTCGCGCGCCTTCTCGGGGTCGCTGTCGAGCAGGGCGAGGCCCACCCCGGCCTGCACGTTGATGACGGAGATGCTGTGGGCGAGGACGTCGTGCAGTTCGCGGGCGATCCGCAGCCGTTCCTCGTCGGCGCGGCGCCGGGCCGCCTGGGCACGGTCCGCGCGTTCGCGTGCCCACTGCTCGCGCCGTACACGGGCCAGTTCGGAGATCGCGACGACGGCCAGTACCCAGGTGCCGACGACGACCTCCTGGGTCAGGGTCGCCGCCGGGTCGTCCGACGGCGGCAGCCATCGGTAGAGCCACAGGGCGACGACGGCGTGGCCGGCCCAGAGCAGGCCGACCGCGGTCCACGCGGCCCGGCGGTGTCCGGCGGCGACGGCGCTGACGCAGGCCACGGCGACGGCCACGAAGACCGGGCCGTACGGATAGCCGGCGCACAGATAGACCAGGGTGGCCGCCGCGACGCCGAACACGACGGACACCGGGTGGCGCTGCCGCCACAGCAGCGGAAGCGTGGCGGCGAGCAGCAGGACGCGCGCCCAGCCGTCCAGGGGCTGGCGGTGCGTCTGCGCGTGCGCGGCGAAGTTCGAGCCGACGAGGACGAAGGCGGTGAGCAGTGCGGTGGAACGCCAGGGCAGGCGGGTGCGCCGCGTCTCCCGGCCGTCGGGGTGCTGCGACCACGGGGGGCCGTAGCGCCACCAGCGCGCGGGGCCGTGGCCGGGCTGCTCTTCCATGACCGCCACGCTAGACGGCGCCGGGCCGCGCGGGCGTCAGCCGGACGGGGTGATCACGGATACTCCCCGTGGAGTACGGCCGTCCGCGCCCTCAGCGCTTCCCCGTCAGCCCGGCGAGTTCGGCGCCGAACAGCAGCTCCGGGTCGAACTCCATGCCGGTGAAGTGGCCGGCCAGTTCCAGGGACAGAACTCCGTGCAGGCGGGTCCAGAAGGACAGGGCGCGGCGCAGGGCGGCGGGCGGCGCCGGGTGGTCGCCGGCCCAGCCGCGGTGCTCGGCGAGATGGGCCACGAGCGGGTCGCCGGGCCCGCCCGCCATGTCGTCCGCTTCCTCGTCGGCCACGCACACGTCCAGCAGGGCCGCCATGATCTCCTGGGCGATGCCGGTGATGTCGTCGGGCGCGCGGTACCCGGGGACCGGTGTGCCGTAGACGAGGAAGTAGCGCTGGGGGTCCGCCAGTGCCCAGCGGCGCAGGGCGTGCGCGAGTCCGGCCAGTCCCTCGCCGGTGCCGGCCGCGGCACGGAAGGTGCCGGCCAGGTCGCGGTAGGCGTCCCGGACCAGTTCGGTGATCAGGTCGTCCCGGCCGGCGAAGTACCGGTAGAGGGCCGGGCCGCTCATGCCCAGCTCCTTGGCGATCGCGTTGAGGGAGAGGCCCGACGCCCCGGCCGTGCCGATCTGCTCCCAGGCGCGCGCCTTGATCTCCTCCCGCACCTGGGTGCGGTACCGCGCGCGCGGGCTCGCGGGGCCTGCCGCCATCGTGTTCACGCTCCTCGCCTTCACGGTTATCACTTGACACCTGGAGCATACCTCGTCATTTTAGTTATAGGGACTAACGCAAGCGAGGCTTTCTAGCGTCCAGCTGCCAGCCGGCATTTCTCGGAGGTCGTCATGGAGAACAAGGAGCTCGTCGAGGTCGTCCTGCCGGGCGTGGTCGAGCCCGAGGGGTTGCGGCTGCGCCGCGGGGAGGTGCCCGTTCCGGGCGCCGGACAGATCCTGGTCCGGATGGAGGCGACCGGGGTGTCCTTCGCCGAGCAGCAGATGCGCCGGGGCCGCTACTACGACCAGCCACCCTTCCCCTTCGTCCCTGGCTACGACCTGGTCGGCACCGTCCTGACGGCCGGCCCCGGCGTCGCGCCCGGCCTCGTCGGCCGGCGGGTGGCCGCCCTGGTCAAGGTGGGCGGCTGGGCCAGTCACGTGGTGCTGGACGCGGCCGACGCGGTGGAGGTGCCGGCCGGGATCGGGGCGGTGGAGGCGGAGACGCTGGTGGTCAACGGGATCACCGCCTGGCAGATGCTGCACGGGAAGGCCCGCGTCCGCGAGGGAGGGACGGTCCTCGTGCACGGCGCCAACGGCGGCGTGGGCACGGTCCTGGTCCAGCTCGCCCGCGCCGCCGGGCTGCGGGTGATCGGCACGGCGTCCGCGCGGCACCACGACGCCCTGCGCGAGCAGGGCGTGACCCCGGTCGACTACCGCACGGAGGACGTCCCGGCGCGCGTGAGGGAGCTGGCTCCCGGCGGGGTCGACGCGGTCTTCGACCATCTCGGCGGCCGCAGCGTCGTCGGTTCCTGGCGGCTGCTGGCGCCCGGTGGGACGCTCGTCTCCTACGGCAGTGCCACGACCCGGGACGACACCGGCTCCAAGCAGTGGCCGGTGCTGAGGATCCTCGGCCGGGTGTGGCTGTGGAACGCGCTGCCCAACGGCCGGCACGCGTACTTCTTCAATGTCTGGGCGGGGCGCGCCCTCGGCAAGGACCGGTTCCGGGCCCGGCTGCGCGCCGATCTCACCGAGGTGTTCGACGCCCTGCGGCGCGGCGAGGTGACGGCGCGCGTCGCCGCCCGGCTGCCGCTGACCGAGGTGGCGGAGGCGATGCGGCTGGCCGAGTCGGGGACGGTGGCCGGGAAGGTCGTCCTGGTCCCCGAGTCGTAGGGCGGTGCCGTCAGCCGACGGATGGGCCGGGGAGCCGTCAGGGACGGGTCAGGCCCACCCCCTCGGCGAGCCGGGTCACCGCATGGCGGAAGAAGGGCTCCCGGTCCTCGACGATCCCGTGGAACTGGCCGAACAGCTCGAACCCGACCAGGCCGAACAGCTGGGCCCAGGCCGCCGCCAGGGCCACCGCGGCCTCGGGGGGCAGGCCGGGGGCGAGGTCGGTGGCCATCCGCTCGGCGTCGGGACGCAGGTCGGCGGGCAACGGCAGGTCGGCCGGCCCGGCGCCGAGGTGGGCGTCGCGGAGGATGCCGATGAGGAGCAGGCCCACGCGGGCGGCGGCCGGAATCGTGGTCTCGGGGGCGGAGTAGCCGGGGACCGGGGAGCCGTAGATCAGGGCGTACTCGTGCGGGTGGGCCAGCGCCCAGCCGCGGACCGCCTCGCAGACGGCTGTCCAGCGGCCCATGTGGTCGGCCTCGGGGACCTCGGCGTGTGCCGACTCGGCCGCCTCGCCGAGGGAGTCGTAGGCATCGATGATCAGTGCCGTCAGCAGGTCGTCACGGCTCGGGAAGTAGCGGTACAGCGCCGACGAGACCATGCCCAGCGCGCGGGCGACGGACCGCAGGGAGAGCTTGGTGGCGCCATCCGCCGCGAGCTGTCTGCGGGCCTCGTCCTTGATGGCGGCGGTGACTTCGATCCTGGCCCGCGCGCGGGCGCCCTGTGCGCTGCTCATGCCGGCCAGTCTGCCACGGAGCAAGAGCGCTGCACACGAATGTGAGCAGCGCACAAAAACGAGAGCACCGCTCTTGCATTGCGCCGTCACCTCCCCCACACTGGAGCCAAGCGAGAGCACCGCTCTCCCAAACTGTGGGGGTCACCATGTCGTCGTCTACGCCGTACTACGTCAAGGGCAGCCAGATGAGCGTCCGCGTGAACGGGTTCGTCGGCTGGCTCGCGCGGCACGGGCTCAGCTTCGCCGGCAGCGCCGAACTGTCCGTGCGCGGCCGCAAGAGCGGCACGCTGCAGCGCATCCCGGTCAACCCGCTCAGCCACGACGGCGGGCAGTACCTGGTGTCGGCGCGGGGCCTGTCCCAGTGGGTGCGCAACATGCGGGTGGCCGGCGGCGGCGAGCTGCGGGTCGGCCGCTCGGTCAGCCGGTTCACCGCCGTGGAGCTGCCCGACGCGGAGAAGCTGCCGGTGCTGCGCTCCTACTTGGCGAAGTGGGGATGGCAGGTCAAGCAGTACTTCCCGGGGGTGACGGCCGCCTCCTCGGACGAGGAACTGCTCGCGGCCGCCGCCGACCACCCGGTCTTCCGGATCACCGTCGGCAAGTGACCACCGGCACCGGGGCTGCCGTCCTCAGGACGCGGCCGGGTCCTCCGCGGAAGCGGCCGGCCGCGGGTCCATCGCGGTCAGGGCGCGCTGGGCGATGGGGTGGGAGCGGACCAGTTCGCCGAGCGAGGTCGAGCCCTGCGTGATGTCCCGGAACGCCCGCCAAGCCGGGCGGAAGCCGGTGAGGGCGGCGTGGAAGATGCCCGGGCGGCGCTCGAACACGGCCAGCATGCGCTTGCCGACACTCATCTCGACGCCGAGCCCCGCCTTGATCGCGAACGCGTAGTTCAGGGCCTGGCGCCGGGCGTCCACCGCGTCGTGCGCCTCGGCGATCCTGACCGCCCACTCCCCCGCCAGCCGGCCCGAGCGCAGCGCGAACGAGATGCCCTCGCGGGTCCAGGGCTCCAGCAGCCCCGCCGCGTCGCCGCAGACCAGCACCCGGCCGCGGGACAGCGGCGAGTCGTCGGCGCGGCAGCGGGTCAGGTGCCCGGAGGAGATGCTCGGCTCGAACCCGGCGAGGCCCAGCCGGGCGACGAAGTCCTCCAAGTACCGCTTGGTGGCGGCGCCTTCACCGCGCGCCGAGATCACCCCGACCGTCAGGGTGTCGCCCTTGGGGAACACCCAGCCGTAACTGCCGGGCATCGGGCCCCAGTCGATGAGCACCCGGCCCTTCCAGTCCTCGGCGACCGTCTCCGGGACGGGGATCTCCGCCTCCAGACCGAGGTCGACCTGGTCCAGCTTCACGCCGACGTGGGCCCCTATCCGGCTGGCGCTGCCGTCGGCGCCGACGACCGCGCGGGCCAGCACCGTCTCGCCGCCCTGCAGCACCACGGCGACCGTCCGCCGGTCCGGCACCGCCGAGCCGTGCTGTTCGACGCGCTGCACCGTGACGCCGGTGCGCAGTTCGGCGCCGGACTTCTGCGCGTGCTCCACGAGCTGCTGGTCGAACTCGGGCCGGTTGATCAGCCCGAACATCATCTGCCGGGAACGGCGGGTACGCGTGAAACGCCCGTTGTTCGAGAAGGTGACCGCGTGCACCCGGTCCTGGAGGGGCAGCTCGAAGCCCGGGGGCAGCGCGTCGCGCGAGGGGCCGATGATGCCGCCCCCGCACGTTTTGTAGCGGGGCAGCTCGGCCTTCTCCAGCAACAGCACCCGCCGCCCCGCGACCGCCGCCGCATAGGCCGCCGAGGCCCCCGCGGGACCCGCGCCCACCACGACGACGTCCCACACCCGCTGCACGTCGTCCGCCGAAGAGTTCTCGCCGCTCACGTTGGTCTACTGCTCCGATCAAGCCGCTGCCGCTACCTGTCCCCCGCATCCTACGGCGGCCGTCGCCACCGGCCGCTGTGGGAGGATCGGGGTACCTCACCAGTTCAACGTCGCACCTACGAGGAGCGTGCCCATGTCGTCGAATCCGGTCGCCGAGACCGTCGCCTCGCTGCTGCCCCGGGCGAAGGCGGAGCTGACCGAGCTGGTCGCCTTCCGGTCGGTCGCGGACTTCGACCAGTTCCCGAGGAGCGAGAGCGAGGGCGCCGCGAACTGGATCGTGACCGCCCTGCGCGCCGAGGGCTTCACCGACGTGGCCGTGCTGGACACCCCGGACGGCACCCAGTCGGTGTACGGCTACCTGCCGGGCCCGGAGGGCGCCAAAACGGTTCTGCTCTACGCCCACTACGACGTGCAGCCCCCGCTGGACGAGGCCGGCTGGGCCACCCCGCCGTTCGAGCTGACCGAGCGTGACGGCCGCTGGTACGGCCGCGGGACCGCCGACTGCAAGGGCGGCCTGATCATGCACCTGCTCGCGCTGCGCGCCCTGAAGGCCGACGGCGGTGTCCCGGTCCACGTCAAGGTCATCGTCGAAGGCTCGGAGGAGCAGGGCACGGGCGGCCTGGAGCGCTACGCCGAGCAGCACCCCGAGCTGCTGACGGCGGACACCATCGTGATCGGCGACTCGGGCAACTTCCGCGTCGGTCTGCCCACGGTGACCACCACCCTGCGCGGCATGACCCTGCTCCGCGTGCAGGTCGAGACCCTCGCCGGCAACCTGCACTCGGGCCAGTTCGGCGGCGCCGCCCCGGACGCGCTGGCCGCTCTGGTCCGGGTCCTGGACTCGCTGCGCGCCGAGGACGGCTCGACCACGATCGACGGTCTGGACGCCGGCGCCCGCTGGGACGGTCTGGAGTACACCGAGGAGCAGTTCCGCGGGGACGCCAGGGTGCTCGACGGGGTCGGCCTGATCGGCGGCGGCTCGGTCGCCGACCGCATCTGGGCCCGCCCGGCCGTCACGGTCCTCGGCATCGACTGCCCGCCGGTCGTCGGCGCCACCCCGTCGGTGCAGGCCGGGGCCCGCGCGCTGGTCAGCCTGCGGGTGCCGCCGGGCGTGGACGCGGCGGAGGCGACCAAGCTGCTCCAGGCCCACATCGAGGCGCACACCCCGTGGGGCGCCCGGGTCACCACCGAACAGATCGGCCAGGGCCAGCCCTTCCGCGCCGACACCTCCAGCCCGGCCTACCAGGCGATGGCCGACGCGATGGCGGTCGCCTACCCGGGCGAGACCATGCAGTACGCCGGCCAGGGCGGCTCCATCCCGCTGTGCAACACCCTCGCCGGCCTCTACCCGCAGGCGGAGATCCTCCTGATCGGGCTGAGCGAGCCGGAGGCGCAGATCCACGCGGTCAACGAGAGCGTGTCCCCGGAGGAACTGGAGCGGCTGTCGGTCGCCGAGGCCCTCTTCCTGCGCAACTACGCCGCGAGCTGAACCCTTCTGCCACGGGCAGAGCGCCCTCGCCGCCCGGCGGGGGCGCTCCCTACGGTCGGCGCATGGACGTCATCCAGCTCCTCCCCCGCCTCCACCTCCTGCGCTTCACCGTCGGCCAGGCCTATCTCTGGCACGACGGCGACGCGCTGACGCTGATCGACTCCGGGACGATCGGATCGGCCCGGCCGATCGCCGACGCGATCACGTCGATGGGCCGCTCGCCCGGAGACATACGGCGGATCGTCCTGACCCACTTCCACGAGGACCACGTCGGCGGGGCCGCCGAACTGGCCGCGCTCAGCGGCGCCGAGGCGTTCGCCCATCCCCTGGACGCGCCCTTCGTCACGGGCGAATTCCCGGGCCCACAACCGCGCCTGGAGGACTGGGAGCGGCCGATCCGGGCCGAGGTGGCCCGGCACCTGCCCCAGGGTGAGCCGACGCATCCTGAACGGGTCACACCCGTCACCGACGGCGAGGTGCTCGACTTCGGTGGCGGCGCCCGGGTGCTCCATGTGCCGGGCCACACGGACGGCAGCATCGCGCTTCTGCTCCCCTGCGAGGGCGTGCTGTTCACCGGTGACACCGTGGCCGCGTCCCCCGTCGACGGCTCCGTGATCCCGGGTGTGTTCAACCTGGACAAGGACCAACTCCTCGCCTCCTTCCACCGGCTGGCGGAGCTGGACGTGGACGTGGCGTGCTTCGGACACGGTGAGCCGGTGGTGGGCGGGGCCGCGGCGGCCCTGCGGAAAGCGGCGGACAGGCGGGCCGCCGGGGGCTGATCATGGGGGCATGACCGCCGAGCGCTTCGCCGCCCACGCCCGGATCGCCGCCTCCCTCGCCCGGCTGGACGACCGCGAGCTGGCCGCACGGCTTGCGGAGGCCGAGCCCCTCGGTACCGGCATCGGCGGCAGGTCCGTACGGCTGACGGTGGACGATCGCCCGGTGTTCGTGAAGCGGGTGCCCCTGACGGACCTGGAGCGGCGGCCCGGCAACGAGCGGTCCACGGCCAACCTGTTCGGGCTGCCGCCGTACTGTCACTACGGCATCGGCAGCCCCGGCTACACGGCCTGGCGCGAACTGGCCGCGCACACGCTGACCACCGGGCACCTGCTGAACGGCGGCTTCCCGGGCTTCCCGCTGCTGCACCACTGGCGCGTCCTGCCCGAGGAGCCCCAGCCGCTGCACGGTGAACTCGCCGACGTGGAGCGGGCGGTGGCCTACTGGGGGCCCAAGTCACGGGCGCGCATCGAGGGACTGCGGTCGGCCTCCGCGAGTCTGGCGCTGTTCCTGGAGTACGTCCCGCACAGCCTGGGCGACCGGTTCGGCGCCGAACTCCACTCGGACCGGGCCGACGCGGCCTGCCTGCGGGTGGCGCGGGGCCTGACCGCGCTGACCGACGCGCTGCACGCCTTGGGACTGCTCCATCTGGACGCCCATTTCGACAACATCCTGACCGACGGCCGCGCCCTGTACCTCACCGACTTCGGGCTCGCTCTAGGTTCCGGGTTCCGACTGGACGACGCAGAACGGGAGTTCTTCGGCCGGCACCGGGACTACGACCGCGTCTACACCGCCAACCACCTGGTCATCCGGCTCGCCGCCGAACTGTACGGATACGGCCGGGAGGAGCGGGACGAGCACGTCAGGGCCTGGGCTTGCGGTGTCCGCCCCGAGGGAGTCCCGCCGGCCGCCGCCGACCTCCTGACCCGTCTCGCGCCGCTCGCCGTGATCATGGGCGACTTCAGCCGGCGGCTGGTGCACGACAGCCGGCTGACGCCGTACCCGGAGCAGGAGCTGCGCGGCGCCTACAACAGCTCGATGCTCTCGGCGTAGTGGCAAGCCACGGGATTTGCCACCGCCCCGGTCGACCAGTGCCGGCACCTCCTCCACGCAGGCCGTGCGCTCGGACTCGGTGAGCTGCTGGGCAGACTTGGGGCAGCGGGTGCGGAAGCGGCATCCGCTCGGCGGGCGGACCGGGTTCGGCATGTCGCCCTGGACGATGATCCGGGTCCTGGAAGACGATCTGCAGCTCGCGGCGCAGCGGCCGCATGCGGCGTCTGCTCAGCTCGGTCAGCTCGTGTCCGCCGAAGCGCACCCCTCCGGAGGTGGCCCGTTCCAGGCCCAGCAGCGTGCGGGGCGACCGTGGTCTTCCCGGAGCCGGACTCCCCCAACCAGGCCCAGGGTCTCGTTCTCGTACAGCCCCTCGCTTGTGTCTCGGAAGGACCCGGACCGGGCACAATCCCCCGTTCAGACGGTCCGTCAGCCGACCGGTACGCCCGCCTCCAGATACAGTGCGGCCCCGCGTTCCCGGGCGCGCAGCGCCCAGCGCAGCCGCTCGTAGCGCACGGGGGGCAGCATCCCGGCGGCCTCCTGCTCGGTGACGAAGCGCCAGTCGCGCAGTTCGGGGCCCGGCAGCAGCACCCGGCCGGCCGCGGCGGGGTCCAGCCGGCCGCCGTCGAACAGCAGCCGCAGGCCGCCGTAGCCCGGGGGCACGGGCCGTTCCCAGTCCACGACGAGCAGCCGGGGCACCTCCCGCAGCCGTATCCCGGTCTCCTCCGCGACCTCGCGCATGCCGGCGCGGGCCGGGGCCTCGCCGCGCTCGACCACTCCGCCGGGGAACTCCCAGCCGGCCTTGTAGGTGGGATCCACGAGCAGCACCCGGTCCTGCTCGTCGAAGAGGAGGACCCCGGCCGCGAGGGTCTCGGCGGTGGGCTCCGGGGTCTGCACGATCTCGCACGGGGCCACGTCCCCGGAGCCGACGGAATCGGCGATGCGGACGGCGGTCTCGTACGGCGTGAGCGCGCTGGTGTCGACGAGGTGGGCGTCGGCGGTGAGCCAGGAGGCGAGGGCGGCGCGGTAGGGCTCGATGTGGTCGTAGGACCACTGGCGCATCCGTATCTCGCCGTCGGTCGGGTCCGGCGGGATCTCGCGGTCCGCTATCCGCTCGCGCAGGATCGTTTCAGCCGGGGCGAGGAGCACATGACGTACGGCGATCCGGCGGGCGGCCAGCCCGCCGAAGATCTCGTCGCGGTACTCCTGGCGGAGCAGGGTCATGGGGACCACGAGGGTGCCGCCCAGGTCGGCGAGCAGGGCGGCCGCCGTGTCGATCACGAGCCGGCGCCAGACCGGGAGGTCCTGGTAGTCGCCGGCCTCGGCGAGGCGTTTGGCCGGCAGCAGGTGCCGGAGCGCACCGCCGATGACCTCCGGGTCGAAGAGCGTGCTGTGCGGGATCAGTTCGATCAGTTCCCGTGCGGTGGTGGTCTTTCCCGCACCGAACGCGCCGTTGATCCAGACGACGGTCACGGTTCCCCCTCTTCTGTTGGCCCCCTGGGGCTTGCCCGCTCCACCCTGCCACGGAAACCACGTCCAGTTGAGGGCGCTGGGAACGACGGTGCCGGCACCCCGTGGCGGGGCGCCGGCACCGGGCCGCGTGACGGGGCCGCGTGACGGGCTTGCTACTGCTGCCCGAGGGCGTTGTGGTCGATGGCCAGGCTGTCCTGGCTGACGAGCTGCTGTACGTCGTCGAGCGTGCCGGAGATCTTGAGGTCGTCCTTGGGGGCGTGGTCCGCGGCGTGGGACGGGGTGACGGCGGCCACGACGAACCCGGTGGCGAGCGTGGCGAGGGCGAGCATGCTGCGCTTCTTCATGCCGGGATCAACTGTGCGCGCGGCCGCTGGGTCACGCACCCGTCGGCGTGAGAGACGCGGCGTGCGCTCCGGCCACCGGCCGCACCACCCGGCCGTAAACAAGTGGATCACCCGCCCGGCCCGCCGGTAGCGTGCGGACCCCGCCCGTCCGTCCCGGCGACGGGCCCCACCAGGAGAGCGGCAGCATGACCAGCCCCCGCCCGACGACGACCCTCTGGCGTCCCACCGGCCCCGCCGAGCTGGAGCTCGTCCGCGAGCTGGAGTGGCGGGCCTGGCCGCCCCGGCTGCCTGAGCAGCCGATCTTCTACCCGGTCCTCGATGAGGACTACGCGATCAGGATCGCGCGGGACTGGAACGTCAAGCACGACGGTGCCGGGTTCGTGACCCGGTTCGAGGTCGACACGGAGTTCGTCTCCCGCTACCCGGTCCGGCAGGCGGGCGGCGAGACCATCCTGGAGCTGTGGGTGCCGGCGGAGGAGCTGGCCGAGTTCAACACCCACATCGTCGGCACGATCGACGTGGTCCACGAGTTCCGGTGAACAGCCGCCGTCCGACCGGACTCCGTCGGCAGCGGCAGCGGCAGCGGCAGCGGCAGCGGCAGCGGCAGCGGCAGCGGCAGGGGGAACGTTCCTGCCGGCCGGGTGGCGGAACGTTCCTGTCGGTCGGCCGTCAGACCGGGGCGGTGTCCGTCCGGCGGGCGAGGGCCGCGGCGGCCGCGCCGACCAGGCCGGCGTCCGTGCCCATCTGGGCGGGGGTGATCTCCAGGTGACGTACGAAGGACAGGGTCGCGTAGTCGGTAAGGGCCTTGCGCAGCGGTGTGAACAGCACGTCACCGGACTTGGCCACGCCACCGCCGATCACCGCGATGTCGATCTCGACGAGGGTCGCGGTGGCCGCGATGCCGGCGGCCAGCGCCTGCGCGGCCCGCTCGAAGGAGGCCACCGCGACCGGGTCGCCCGCCCTCGCGGCGGCCGCCACCGCGGCGGCGGAGGCGTCCTCGTCGGGGCCCGGCCGCCAGCCCTGCTCCCGGGCGCGGCGGGCGATGTTCGGTCCGCTGGCGATGCGCTCGACACAGCCGCGCGCACCGCACGGGCAGGGGTCGCCGTCGAGGTCGACGCTGATGTGCCCGATGTGCCCGGCGTTGCCGGTCGGACCGGGATGCAGCCGCCCGTTCAGCACCAGGCCGCCCCCGACGCCCGTGGAGACGACCATGCACAGCGCGTTGGCGTGGCCGCGCGCGGCGCCCTGCCAGTGCTCGGCGGCGGTGATCGCCACTCCGTCACCGATCAGCTCGACCGGCAGTCCCCCGGTCGCCGCACTCACCCGCTCCACCAGCGGGAAGCCGCGCCAGCCGGGCACGTTGACGGGGCTCACGGTGCCGGCCGAGGCGTCGACGGGTCCGGCGCTGCCGATGCCGACGGAGGCGGCACGTCCCCACAGGGGCGACCCGGCGAGGTCGCCGAGCACCTCCTCCACGGCCCGCATGACCGTGTCGCCGTCCTGTCGCGCGGGCGTCGGGCGCTGGGCGCGGGCGTGGAGGCGGCCGTGGCCGTCCACGAGCGCGCCGGCGATCTTGGTGCCGCCGATGTCCAGGGCGGCCACCAGGTCCGTGTGCATCAGAGTCAGATCTCCCCGTTCAACCGTGCTTATGAAGGCGAAGCAGCAGGCCGGTCGCGGTGGGGGCGCGGGCCCGGGACAGCGGTGGACAGTCTCTCGCGCAGCTGACAACGTTGTCCAGGCTCTATGCTCGACGCCACATCCTCATACAAGCCCATGGATCGACGCAGAGCACCCAGTGGGGCCTGCACGGACGACAGGACAGGACGCCGCATCGTGCCCGAGACCACCCGCCGCGCAGACCACCTCTCCGGGACCCGCTACGGCAACCGTCCGACGATGAAGGACGTGGCAGCGCGGGCCGGAGTGGGCCTGAAGACGGTCTCCCGGGTGGTGAACGGCGAGCCCGGCGTCACCCCGGACACCGAGCGCCGCGTGCAGGAGGCCATCGAAGCCCTGGGCTTCCGCCGCAACGACAGCGCCCGGGTGCTGCGCAAGGGCCGCACGGCCAGCATCGGCCTCGTCCTGGAGGACCTCGCGGACCCGTTCTACGGCCCTCTCAGCCGGGCCGTCGAGGAGGTGGCCCGCTCGCACGGCGCCCTGCTGATCAACGGCTCCAGCGCCGAGGACCCCGAGCGCGAGCAGGAGTTGGCGCTGGCCCTGTGTGCACGGCGGGTGGACGGGCTGGTGGTGATCCCGGCCGGGGACGACCACCGGTACCTGGAGCCGGAGATCCGGGCGGGCGTGGCGACGGTGTTCGTGGACCGTCCGGCGGGGAAGATCGACGCGGACGTCGTCCTCGCCGACAACCACGGGGGCGCCCGCGACGGCGTGGCCCATCTGATCGCGCACGGCCACCGCCGGATCGGGTTCATCGGCGACATGCCGCGCATCCACACCGCCGCCGAGCGGCTGCGCGGCTACCGGTCCGCCATGGAGGACGCGGGGATAGCCGTGGACGAGCGCTGGATGTCGCTCGGCACGACCAGCCCCGAGCGGGTGCGCCGGGCCACCGAGGAGATGCTGACGGGCCCCTCCCCCGTCACGGCGGTCTTCGCGGGCAACAACCGGGTCACGGTCACCGTCATCCGCGTCCTCGCCGAGCAGTCCCGCCCGGTCGCGCTGGTCGGTTTCGACGACATCGAACTGGCCGACCTGCTCCGTCCGGGGGTCACGGTCGTCGCCCAGGACGCGGCCGCCCTCGGCCGCACGGCCGCCGAGCGCCTCTTCCGCCGCCTCGACGGCACCCCCGTGGCCCCGGAGCGCATCGAACTCCCGACCCGCCTCATCACCCGCGGCTCGGGCGAACTCCGGCCCGCGGACTGAGCCACCGCGTACGACCGCCCCGCCGCCCGGACGTGCGACCGCCCCGCTCCCCGGTGTCCGCTCTGGTGTCGGGCGGGGTCCGGGGTGCGGGGCGGCAGGTGCTCGGCGGGGGCTACTTGGTGGAGGCTGTCAGGTCGCCGCGGCGAGGGGAGGCGAAGCCTTCCAGGTCCGCGCGGGTCAGGCCCGAGAGGCGGGCCACCTCGGCGATGTCGAGAGCGCCGCAGTCCAGGCCGCGCAGCAGGTAGCCGCTGAGAGCCTTGGCGGTGGCGGGCTCGTCCATCACGTCGCCGCCGGCCCGGTTGGCGTACCGGGCGAGACGGGCCGCGGCCTGCTCGAAGCCCTCGCGGTAGAAGGCGAAGACGGCCGCGTAGCGGGTCGGGATGTGACCGGGGTGCATGTCCCAGCCCTGGTAGTAGGCGCGGGCGAGAGCGCGGCGGGTGAGGCCGTAGTGCAGCCGCCAGGCGTCGTGGACCTTGGCCGTCGGGCCGACCGGCAGGACGTTGGTGGAGCCGTCCGAGACGCGTACGCCGGTGCCGGCCGCGGCGACCTGCATGACGGCCTTGGCGTGGTCGGCCGCCGGGTGGTCGCTGGCCTGGTAGGCGGCGGAGACGCCGAGGCAGGCGCTGTAGTCGAAGGTGCCGTAGTGCAGGCCGGTGGCGCGGCCCTCGGCGGCCTGGATCATCCGGGCGACGGCGGCCGTGCCGTCGGTGGCCAGGATGGACTGGCTGGTCTCGATCTGGATCTCGAAGCCGAGGCGCCCGGGTTCCAGGGCGTGAACCTTCTCGAACGCCTCCAGGAGCCGGGCGAAGGCGGTGACCTGTTCGGCGTAGGTCACCTTCGGCAGGGTCAGCACCAGCCCGTCGGGCAGTCCGCCGTGCTCCATCAGGGTGGTGAGGAACACGTCGAGGGTGCGGATGCCCCGGTCGCGTACGGCGGCCTCCATGCACTTCATGCGGATGCCCATGTACGGCGCGGCCGTGCCGTTCCGGTACGCCTCGGCGATCAGCCGGGCGGCCCGCGCGGTCGCGGCATCCTCCTCGGCGTCCGGGCGGGGGCCGTAGCCGTCCTCGAAGTCGACGCGCAGGTCTTCGATGGGCTCGCGCTCCAGCTTGGCGCGGACGCGGGAGTGGACCGGCTCGGCGAGCTCGTCGGAGAGGCCGAGCACGGCGGCGAACGAGGCGGCGTCCGGGGCGTGGTCGTCGAGGGCGGCGAGGGCCTGGTCGCCCCAGGAGCGGAGGGTGTCGGCGGCGAAGGCGTCTCCGGGGACGTACACGGTGTGGACGGGCTGCCGGGTGCCGGGGTCGCCGGGGTAGCGGCGCTCCAGCTCCGCGTCGACGGGGGCGAGGGAGGCGCTGATCTCCTCGCTGACGGCGCCCGCGAGGCTCGTCGCGACCTTCTGCTCCCGGCCCTGCTCCTGCTGGCCCTGACCCATCCCACACCCTCCATTTTCCGCTGTGCGGAATCAACAATCCGTAGAATGAAGTTATCCGGGGTGGTTCCCGCTGGTCAACACCCGTCCGGGGACTGGTCGGCAGCCGGTGGGCGCCCTCGTCGTCACCGTGCCCGGACGCCTCCAGGATGCACCGAGGCCCCCGTGACCGCGCAGGTCACGGGGGCCTCGTACGCCGTGGGCGGCGGAGGGACGATCAGCCCTTGCGGGTCTTGATCTCCTCGGTCAGCTGCGGGACCACGTCGAAGAGGTCGCCGACGACGCCGTAGTCGACCAGGTCGAAGATCGGGGCCTCGGCGTCCTTGTTGACGGCCACGATGGTCTTCGAGGTCTGCATGCCGGCGCGGTGCTGGATCGCGCCGGAGATGCCGTTGGCGATGTAGAGCTGCGGGGAGACCGACTTGCCGGTCTGGCCGACCTGGTTGGTGTGCGGGTACCAGCCGGCGTCCACCGCGGCACGCGAGGCGCCGACGGCCGCGCCGAGGGAGTCGGCGAGGGCCTCGATGACCGAGAAGTTCTCCGCGCCGTTGACACCGCGGCCACCGGAGACCACGATCGCGGCCTCGGTCAGCTCCGGACGGCCCGTCGACTCACGGGCGGTACGGCCGGTGATCTTCGTGCCGGTCGCCTTCTCGGAGAAGGACACCGACAGCGCCTCGACAGCACCGGCGGCCGGGGCGGCCTCCACGGCGGCCGAGTTCGGCTTGACCGTGATGACCGGGGTGCCCTTGATCACGCGGGACTTGGTGGTGAAGGACGCGGCGAACGCCGACTGGGTGGCCACCGGGCCCTCGTCGCCGGCCTCAAGGTCGACGGCGTCGGTGATGATGCCGGAACCGATGCGCAGCGCCAGGCGGGCGGCGATCTCCTTGCCCTCGGCGGAGGACGGGACCAGCACGGCGGCCGGGGACACGGCCTCGTAGGCGGCCTGCAGGGCGTCCACCTTCGGCACGACCAGGTACTCGCCGTACTCGGCGGCGTCGTGGGTGAGCACCTTCACCGCGCCGTGCTCGGCGAGGGCGGCGGCGGTGTCGGCGGCGCCGTTGCCGACGGCCAGGGCGACCGGCTCGCCGACGCGGCGGGCCAGGGTCAGCAGTTCCAGGGTGGGCTTGCGGACGGCACCGTCCACGTGGTCGACGTAGACGAGGACTTCAGCCATGGGACTTCTTCTCTCCTGCTTGCGAGGTATGAGGGGCGGTCAGCGGGTGCGGGCTCAGATGAACTTCTGGCTCGCGAGGAACTCGGCGAGCTGCTTGCCGCCCTCGCCCTCGTCCTTGACGATCGTGCCGGCCGTGCGGGCCGGACGCTCGGCCGCGGCCTCGACCTTGGTGAACGCACCCTCCAGGCCGACCTCTTCGGCCTCGATGTCCAGGTCGGACAGGTCCCAGGACTCCACCGGCTTCTTCTTGGCGGCCATGATGCCCTTGAAGGACGGGTAACGCGCCTCGCCCGACTGGTCCGTGACGGACACGACGGCCGGGAGGGAGGCCTCCAGCTGCTCGCTCGCGGCGTCGCCGTCACGGCGGCCCTTCACGGTGCCGTCCTCGATCGAGACCTCGGACAGCAGGGTGACCTGCGGGACGCCCAGGCGCTCGGCGACCAGCGCCGGCACGACACCCATGGTGCCGTCGGTGGAGGCCATGCCGGAGATGACCACGTCGTAGCCGGCCTTCTCGATGGCCTTGGCCAGCACCAGGGAGGTGCCGATGGCGTCCGTGCCGTGCAGGTCGTCGTCCTCGACGTGGATCGCCTTGTCGGCGCCCATCGACAGGGCCTTGCGCAGCGCGTCCTTGGCGTCCTCCGGGCCGATGGTCAGCACGGTGACCTCGGCGTCGTCCGCGTTCTCCGCGATCTGCAGCGCCTGCTCGACCGCGTACTCGTCCAGCTCGGAGAGCAGACCGTCCACATCGTCGCGGTCGACGGTCAGGTCATCGGCGAAGTGCCGGTCGCCAGTGGCGTCGGGCACGTACTTCACAGTGACAACGATCCTCAAGCTCACGCCGGCTCTCCTACTGCATCGTCATTTCCTGGCTGCCTCTTGCAGGCAGCATAGGCGCCTGAAGCGGCCGATCCCGGTCGGGGCGTCCGCGCGCTCCGACCGAAATATTACTCGTCAGTACACCCAGTTCCTGCCCGCTAAGCAAGCGCTTTGAACTGTGACCTTCGCAACGCAGCGTAACCGGAACTCGACGGCTCCGCAGGACGGGAGGGGCGTGATCAATCCCGCAGACCGTTGAAGCGGCCCTGGTGGTAGAGGAGCGGGCGGCCGTCTCCGCCGGCGTCGCCGAGGACCACCTCGGCGAGCACGATCCGGTGGTCGCCGGCCGGGACGCGGGCGGTGATCCGGCACACCAGCCAGGCCTGCACTCCGTCCAGCACCGGTACGCCCGCCGGGCCCTCACGCCAGGCGGTGGGCGCGCCGAAGCGGTCGGCGCCGCTGCGGGCGAACGTGGCGGCCAGCTCGCTCTGGTGCTCGCCGAGTATGTGGACGCCGACGTGGTCGGTCCCGGCGACGGCCGGCCAGCTGGAGGCGCCCGTGCCGATGCCGAAGGAGATCATCGGCGGGTCGGCGGAGACGGAGGTCACGGAGGTGGCGGTGAAGCCGACCGGTCCGGCGGCGCCACGGGCGGTGATCACGGCGACGCCGGCGGCGTGCCGCCGGAACGTGGCACGGAGCAGGTCGGGCGAGGCGAGCCGGATGGTGCCCGGGTCGTGCAGGGCCGTCATGGACGTGTCCTTCTGCGGGAGGTGACGTCGGTGTCCGTTGCTGCTCACCGGCTCGGACAGGCCGCGCTCGCGGTGCGCAGGAGATCGACGTGGACCCGTCCGAAGAGAAGGAGTTCGATCGGCATGGGGTCAGGCTGACGACAAGGGGCGGGCCCCGTCAAGCCGGTCCCGACGAGCGGGAGGTGCCCGTGCGGCCACCCGCTGGGCTGCCCACAGCCTCGCCGAGAGCCGCGATCACATCCGCCGTGCGGGGCTGTCCGGCGGCGCGCCGCACCACCCGGCCGTCCGCGTCGAGCACCAGCACGGTGGGCGTCTTCACCACGCGTACGCGGCGTACGAGGTCCAGGTGGGCCTCGGCGTCGATCTCGACGTGGGCCACGCCCGGGACCATGGCGGCCACCTCGCCGAGAACGCGCCGGGTGGCCCGGCACGGCGCGCAGAAGGCGCTGCTGAACTGCACGAGAGTGGCCCGCTCGCCGAGCGCGGCCCCCAGGTCGTCCGCCCCGAGGCGCTCGCCCTCAGCGCCACTCGGCCCCCTGCCCCCGTCCGTACTCCCTGTACTCCCCTCCGCCCGGAGCCGCTCGCCGTCGTTCCGCCCGCGCACCGCACACCCTCGCTTCCCGTGACATGTCGTCCCCGACGGAAAGCATGCCCGGTCGCGGGATGATTCCCGCTTTCCGGCCCGTGGTCCCGCCGGCACTCGCGTGCGGTTCCGGGGCCGGTACGGCCCGGGTACGACGTGACGAGGATCTCCCCGGCCTCGGGCACCAGGACTGGTCCCCCGTTCGTTCTTCGGGCACGATCTGCGAGACGCCGTAAACCTACGGCTGCGTAACTTTCCCGCCGGGAGCCCCTTTCCCGAGCAGAGCAGAAAGGGTCCGTCCCGCCCATGGCAGAGCTGGTCTACCGTCCCGTCATCGGTTTCGCGAAGACGTTGTTCAAGGTCTGGGACCTGAAGATCGACTGCAAGGGGTCGGAGAACATCCCGCGCTCGGGCGGTGCCGTGCTGGTGAGCAACCACATCAGCTACCTGGACTTCATCTTCGACGGTCTGGCCGCCCTGCCGCAGAAGCGCCTGGTGCGTTTCATGGCGAAGGAGTCCGTGTTCCGGCACAAGGTGTCGGGGCCGCTGATGCGCGGGATGAAGCACATCCCGGTGGACCGCGGGCAGGGCGAGGCGGCCTACGCGCACGCGCTGGACTCGCTGCGCTCGGGCGAGATCATCGGGGTGTTCCCGGAGGCCACGATCTCGCAGTCGTTCACGCTGAAGAGCTTCAAGTCCGGTGCGGCGCGGCTGGCCCAGGAGGCCGGCGTCCCGCTCGTGCCGATGGCTGTGTGGGGCACGCAGCGGCTGTGGACCAAGGGGCACCCGCGCAACTTCAAGCGCAGCCACACCCCGATCACCGTCCGGGTCGGCGAGCCGGTCGAGGCGCCGCGCGACCAGTACGCGGGCGCCATCACCCGCCGCCTGCGCGAGCGCGTCCAGGAGCTGCTGGAGGCCGCCCAGCGTGCCTACCCCGCGCGGCCCAAGGGCCCGGAGGACTCCTGGTGGCTCCCCGCTCACCTGGGAGGCACCGCCCCGACCCAGGAACAGCTGCGGGCGGCCCAGGCGCACTGACACGGCGTACGGCGCAAAGGCGCTCACCCGAGGGCCGTCGGCTCCTGGGGTGAGCGCCTTTCGTGCACCGTCCCGGCGTGCGCTAGCGCGCCATCTCCTCCTTGAGCGCCGCCACGAACGCGTCGACGTCGTCCTCCGTCGTGTCGAAGGAGCACATCCAGCGCACGTCACCGGCGGCCTCGTCCCAGAAGTAGAACCGGAACCGCTTCTGCAGCCGCTCGGTCACCTCGTGCGGCAACCGGGCGAAGACGCCGTTGGCCTGCACCGGGTAGAGGATCTCCACGCCGTGCACCCCGCGTCGCGCGCCCTCGGCGAGCCGCTGCGCCATCTCGTTGGCGTGGCGGGCGTTGCGCAGCCACAGGTCCTTCGCGAGCAGCGCCTCCAGCTGCACGGACACGAAGCGCATCTTGGAGGCGAGCTGCATGGACAGCTTGCGCAGGTGCTTCATGTGCCGTACGGCGTCCTGGTTGATCACCACGACGGCCTCGCCGAACAGCGCGCCGTTCTTCGTCCCGCCCAGCGAGAGGATGTCGACGCCGACCGCGTTGGTGAACGTGCGCATGGGCACGTCCAGGGAGGCGGCGGCGTTGGCTATCCGGGAGCCGTCCAGGTGCACGCGCATGCCGTGGGCGTGGGCGTGCTCGCAGATCGCGCGGATCTCCTCCACCGTGTAGAGGGTGCCCAGTTCGGTGCTCTGGGTGATCGACACGACCTGGGGCATCGCCCGGTGCTCGTCGTCGAAGCCCCAGGCCTGCCGGTCGATCAGCTCGGGCGTGAGCTTGCCGTCCGGCGTGGGCACGGTGAGCAGCTTCAGGCCGCCCATGCGCTCGGGGGCGCCGCCCTCGTCGACGTTGATGTGCGCGCTCTCGGCGCAGATCACCGCGCCCCAGCGGTCGGTGACCGCCTGGAGCGCGACGACGTTCGCGCCGGTGCCGTTGAAGACGGGGAAGGCCTCCGCGGTGGCCCCGAAGTGGCTCCGGACGATGCCCTGGAGGTTCTCGGTGTAGTCGTCCTCGCCGTACGACACCTGGTGGCCGCCGTTGGCCAGGGCCAGCGCGGCCATCACCTCCGGGTGCGCGCCCGCGTAGTTGTCGCTGGCGAAACCGCGGACCTCCGGGTCGTGGTGGCGACGCGCGTCGGTCCTGGGAGGGTTCACGGCTTCTCGGTCAGCCACAGACGGTTTCCGTTCACTTCGGCGGCGGTCTTGCTCCAGACGCCCTCGACGGCCTCGGCCAGGTCCTTGACGTCCGTGAAGCCCGCGAACTTCGCGTTGGGGCGTTCGGCGCGCATCGCGTCGTGCACCAGCGCCTTCACCACCAGGATGGCAGCCGCCGAGCCGGGGCCCTGCTCGCCCCCCGCCTTGCGGAAGCCGTCGGCCATGGCGAGCGTCCAGGCCTCGGCCGCGGCCTTGGCGGCGGAGTAGGCGGCGTTGCCGGCGGTCGGCTTCGACGCTCCGGCGGCGCTGATCAGCACGTACCGGCCGCGGTCGCTGCGCTGCAGGCCGTCGAAGAACGCCAGGGACGTGTGCTGCACCGTGCGGACGAGCAGCTTCTCCAGCAGGTCCCAGTCGGTGAGGTCGGTGTCGGCGAAGCCCGCTCCGCCGCGCCAGCCGCCGACCAGGTGCACCAGGCCGTCGACGCGGCCGTGGTCCTTCTCGATGCGCGCGGCCCACTCACGGGCCGAGCCGAGGTCGAGCAGGTCGACCGTCTCACCGGTGACCGTGGCGCCGCCGCGCGCGTAGCGGGCCGCGTCCACGGCCTCCGCCAGGCGCTCCGGGTTGTTGTCCGAGCCGACGACCGTCGCGCCGGCCTCGGCGAGCCGGATCAGCGCCGCGCGGCCCGCGGGACCGCCCGCGCCCGCCACCGCGATCACCGCACCGCTGAGAGACCCGTTCCCCATGTTCTTCCCCTCTTGAACTGTGTCCTGCACGCGTTGGACTGTGGCGCGGTCGCTCACGCGGCGAGCCGCTCGGCGCCGTCCGCCGTGATGCCCTTGGTGGAGGCGATCACGTTCTTCAGCTTCTTGGACAGGGCCTCATAGAACATGCTGAGCGGAAACTCGTCCGGAAGCACGTCGTCGACCAGCTTGCGCGGCGGCAGGGTCAGGTCCAGGGCGTCCGGGCCCTTGGCCCACTTGGAGCCGGGGTGCGGGGCGAGGTAGGTGGAGACCAGTTCGTAGCCGGCGAACCAGTGCACCAGCTTCGGGCGGTCGATGCCGTCCTTGTAGAGCTTCTCGATCTCGCCGCACAGCTGGTTGGTGACCTGCGGGGCGCGCTCCCAGTCGATGGAGAGCTTGTTGTCGGTCCAGCGGACGACGTCGTGCTTGTGCAGGTAGGCGAAGAGGAGCTGCCCGCCGAGACCGTCGTAGTTGCGGACGCGGTCGCCGGTGACGGGGAAGCGGAACATGCGGTCGAAGAGCACCGCGTACTGTACGTCACGGGCCTGCGGGACGCCGTCCGCCTGGAGCTTGACGGCCTCCTTGAAGGCGGTGAGGTCGCAGCGCAGTTCCTCCAGGCCGTACATCCAGAACGGCTGGCGCTGCTTGATCATGAAGGGGTCGAACGGCAGGTCGCCGTGGCTGTGGGTGCGGTCGTGGACCATGTCCCACAGCACGAAGGCCTCCTCGGAGCGCTTCTGGTCGTGGACCATCGCGGCGATGTCCTCGGGCAGGTTCAGGCCCAGGATGTTCACGGCGGCGTCGGTGACCCGGCGGAAGCGGGCGGCCTCGCGGTCGCAGAAGATGCCGCCCCAGGAGAATCGTTCCGGCGCCTCGCGCACGGCGATGGTCTCGGGGAAGAGGACGGCGGAGTTGGTGTCGTACCCGGCCGTGAAGTCCTCGAAGGTGATGCCGCAGAACAGCGGGTTGTCGTAGCGGGTGCGCTCCAGCTCGGCCAGCCAGTCGGGCCAGACCATGCGCAGCACGACCGCCTCCAGGTTGCGGTCCGGGTTGCCGTTCTGCGTGTACATCGGGAAGACGACGAGGTGCTGCAGGCCGTCGGCGCGGTGCGCGGCGGGCTGGAAGGCGAGCAGAGAGTCCAGGAAGTCAGGGACCTCGAAGCCGCCCTCGGCCCAGCGGCGCAGGTCCTTGACGAGGGCCTCGTGGTAGGCGGCGTCGTGCGGGAGCAGCGGAGCGAGCTGCTCGACCGCCTCCACGACCCGGCGTACGGCCGCCTCGGCGTCGGCCCGCTCCGGGGCGCCCTCGGCGTCGAAGTCGATCGACCCGTCCTTGGACTGCCATGGCCGGATCTGCTCCACGGCATCCTTGAGCACGGGCCAGGCCGGGTGCTCGACCACCCTGGTCAGCGAAGGAACCTGCCCCTCCGCACCCGCCTGCACAAGAATTTCCGTCATGACCCATCCTCCACGGGAGAAGCTCGCGTAAGGACACCGTAGGCATACGGGGTTCCTCCCAGCAAGAGGGGTACCCGGAAAATATCCCGTGCATCCACATGGTGACCGTCGTTTTTCCTGTGCCAAACCGTGACGGCGCTCACTTTCGTCGCGCAGGTGGGTGCGGTCACGGCGGACGGCGGGCGACTCGGGGACGGTCGGCATTCGGCCGTCCGGGTGACGGGGACCGGCGAGGAGGCGGGTCTCGGCCATGCCTGGTCAGGGACGACCGGACCGGCGGCCGGCCGGCGGTCAATCTCCCGGGGACTCGCCCACGCCAGGGTGACCGCAAGGCGCATACGAGCCAGGAACCGCCCGCCCCGTGCCCCGATGCCCCGCGCAAGCGCGGCTGCATCGCGGGACCCGGCCATTAGGCTGCCAACCTGCCTCGCGGACGACGACGTCCCGTCGCCTGACGCGGGCGTGCCGAGCCGCCGTCGACGGAAGCGAGTTGAACCTTGAACTTCCTTACCATCGGTCACCGCGGAGTCATGGGTGTCGAGCCCGAGAACACCCTCCGTTCCTTCGTCGCCGCGCAAGCGGCCGGCCTCGACCTGATCGAACTCGATCTGCACCTGAGCAAGGACGGCGCCCTCGTCGTCATGCACGACGCCGAAGTGGACCGTACGACCGACGGCACCGGGCCGATCGCCGAGAAGACCCTCGCCGAGCTGCGCTCCCTGGACGCCGGGCGCGGAGAGCGCGTCCCGGTCTTCGAGGAGGTGCTGGACGCGGTCAGGGCGCCCCTCCAGGCGGAGATCAAGGACGTGGCGGCGGCCCGCGCGCTGGCCGAGGTCATGCACGGGCGGGACCTGGTCTCCCGGGTGGAGGTGTCGTCGTTCCACGACGAGGCCGTCGCGGAGATCGCCCGGCTGGTGCCGGGGGTGCGCACCGCGCTGATCGCGAGCCGGTACGGCACCGACGTGGTGGAGCGGGCGACGGCGGTGGGAGCCGCGACCCTCGTCCTCAACATCCGGCGGCTCACCCTGGAGGTCGTCGAGCACGCGCGCGCTGCGGATCTGAAAATCCTCGGCTGGGTGGTCAACACCCAGGACCACCTGCGGCTCGTCCGCGCCCTCCAGCTGGACGGGGCGACGACCGACTACCCGGAGATCAAACGCACCGGCCGCTTCACGGCGTAGGCCGGGGCGGCCGGGACGATCAGGCGAGCTCCTTGACCAGCAGCTCGAACTGGAGGTCGTCGCGCTGCGGGATGCCGAAGCGCTCGTCGCCGTACGGGAACGGGGTCATCCGTCCCGTACGGCGGTAGCCGCGGCGCTCGTACCAGGCGATCAGGTCCTCGCGCACGGAGATCACCGTCATGTGCATCTCGGTGACGCCCCACGTCTCGCGGGCCTCCCGCTCCGCCTGGGCCATGACGACCTTGCCGAGCCCGGAGCCCTGCTGGGTGGGACTGACCGCGAACATGCCGAAGTACGCGTGCTCCCCGCGGTGCTCCAGCTGGCAGCAGGCGACCAGCCGCCCGTCCCGCTCGGCGGTCAGCAGCCGGCTGTCGGGAGACTTGATCACCGCGAGCACGCCCTCCGGATCGGTCCGCTGCCCCTGGAGGATGTCCGCCTCCGTGGTCCACCCCGCCCGGCTCGAATCGCCGCGGTAGGCCGACTCGATCAGCGCCACGAGCGCGTCGACATCGGTGTCGGTGGCATCGCGGAAGGTGGGTGCGGTGGCGGCGGTCCCCATGGGTGGTCTCCGATCTCGGGCGCGGCTGAGCCAGGTTGAGGGTAACTCCGGCGCACTGTGGCACTAACGTGCGGATGCATGGTGCAT
Organism: Streptomyces sp. NPDC047028; assembly: GCF_040644095.1. Taxonomy (NCBI): domain Bacteria; kingdom Bacillati; phylum Actinomycetota; class Actinomycetes; order Kitasatosporales; family Streptomycetaceae; genus Streptomyces; species Streptomyces sp. NPDC047028. The sequence goes on along the minus strand of NZ_JBEYVS010000014.1, from coordinate 30,686 downwards.
GTACTCAGCAGCCGGACACTTCTGCGGCCCACCGACCCCGAGCGGTCCCGGGACTTCTACGGGAAGCGGCTGGGCCTGCCGGTCTACCGCGAGTTCGGTACGGGTCCCGAGCGCGGGACCGTCTACTTCCTCGGCGGCGGCTACCTGGAGGTCTCGGGGCGCTCGGAGACCCCGCCGTCGCCGGCCGTGCGGCTCTGGCTCCAGGTCGAGGACGCGGCCGCCGCGCACGAGGAACTGCGGGCGAAGGGGGTGGGGATCGTACGGCCGCCGGTGCGGGAGCCGTGGGGCCTGATCGAGATGTGGATCGAGGACCCGGACGGCGTCCCCATCGTCCTGGTGGAGGTCCCGGCGGACCACCCCATCCGGTACCGGCCGGGGATCTAGCCGTACGCGGCCGTGCGTCCGCGTCAGGGGCCCCGGTCAGGTCCGCAGTGCGCCCATCGTGCCCTCCAGGCGGGTGAGCAGGTCGGCGAGGAGTGCGGCTAGTTCGTCCTGGCCCTGGGGCGCGAGGACCGACAGCACGGCCGTCTCGTAGGTGAGCTGTTCGGGGAGGATGCCGTCCACCAGGTCGCGTCCGGAGTCGGTGAGGCGGACGTGGGCGACCCTGCGGTCCCGGGTGTCGCCGCGCCGTTCGACCAGACCGCGCTCGGTCAGCTGCTTGAGCCGCTTGGTGACGGCGGCACCGGAGGAGAAGGTCTCCCGGGCCAGCTCCCCCGGCGTCAGCTCGTGCCCCGTCCGCCGCAGCGCGCCGAGCAGGTCGAACTCGGGCCGGCTGAGTCCGGCCCGGCGCAGCGGGGCGTCCTCGGCCTGCTGGAGGAGGGCGGCACAGCGGTTGATGCGGCCGATGACCTCCATGGGCCCGGTGTCCAGCCCGGGGTGCACGGTCCGCCACTGCCGGACGACGGCGGCGACGGTGTCGCCCTGGGCACCGCCCTGCCCGCGCGGGGCACGTCCGCCGGACCGGCGGCGTCCGGTCCCCGGCTCCCCGCCCGTCGCCCCGCCGGCGCCGGGCACCTCGGCCGCGGCCCGTTCGGCGACCGGCCGCTCCCCGCCCGCGCCGCTGTCCGCCTCCGGCTGTCCGCTGGTCGCCGTCATGGCCGTACGTCCTCCGTCGTGCTGCCCGTGTTCCCGGTCGACGGCACGAGACCCTGGCGTCGTGCCGTCGCCGCGAGCGTACGGTGTGCCGACTGTTCGGCGAGCACGACCCGCTCCTCGGGCAGGGCCCGCTGCCACCACTCGCCGGACGCGGCGTCGGCCGTGGCGCGCAGGTCGGCCGCCGCTGCGGCGAGGGCGCGGCGCGCGGACTCCAGGGACCGCGGTGCCGGGTAGGGCTCGGCGAGCAGCCGGGCGGCGTGCTCGCGGGCGCGGTCCACGGCGGCCAGCGCGTGCTCGATGCGGTCGCCGGCCCGCCGGTTGGTGACGGCGACCGCCGCGACGAAGCCCACCAGGGCGCCGACGAGGGTGTCCACGACCCGCTCGGTGATGAGCCGGCCGGGGTCCTGGGCGCGGGCGAACTCGGTGACGAGCAGGGCCATCGGCGTGACGCACACGGTGCCGAGCCAGTAGTTGCGGCCGATCAGCGCCTCCGCGCCGAAGTTGAAGGCGAGGCAGCACAGCACCAGGAGCACCGGGTGCAGATGGGCGAGCGGGGCCACCGCGGCGAAGACGAGGACGCCGAGGACGTTGCCGACGACGCGCTGGACGCCCCGGTTCCAGGTGAGGCTGACGTTGGCCTGGTAGAGGGAGGCCGCGGTGACCAGGGCCCAGTAGGGGCGGCCGACACCGAGGGCGAGGGAGGCGTATCCGGCGAGGGCGCAGCCGATCGCGGTCCGCGCGGCCAGGGGGGCGAGCGGGGCGAGGACGTGACGCGGCGGGCGCCGGGGCCCGGCGAGTTCGGCGTCCACGCCGAGGAGTTCGTCGGCGGCGTCCGGCAGGATCTCGGCCCGGGGCACCCGTCCGGTGCCGCGCAGGGCACGGGCCCAGGCGCGCAGTCGTTCTGGGTCGGTGTCGGCGGGGGCGGCGAGGGCTACCTCGGCGCGGACGAGGAGGCGTTCGAGGGCGCGCCGGGTGCGGTCGGGGCGGGTGCCGACGGCGAGCAGCGACTGCCAGGCGGCGTGCACGGCGGCCGCAGCGGTGGCGCGGGCCCCGACGTGGGCATCGGCGTGACCCGCGCGGGTGCCGCGGGTGGCGGCGTACGCGGCGGCCGCGTGCAGGGCCCGCGCGGTGGCCCGGCGCTCGGGGCCGTGCGGGCGGAGCAGGCCCGGGGCCATGCAGACCAGCCAGGCCCAGGCGCCCGCCGCCAGGGCCAGTCCGACGTGACTGGGCACCTGGCCGAGGGTCTGGGGCACGAACAGCGAGGCGGAGCTGATGAAGACGAGGACCACGTGCCCGGGCGGACCGATCCGGGTCGCGTCGCAGGCGGCCTTCTGTACGGCGGCCATGAGGGCGCCCACGGTGACCAGCAAAACGCCGTCGGTGGTGAGCGACGCGGCGACCAGGGCGACGGCGAGGCCGACGACCATGCCGAGCACCACCCCGGCGAGCGCCCGGGCCCGGGCGGCGTAGGGCCGGTTGTGGCCGTAGAGCGCGCACAGCGACCCGGCCATCGTGTACATGGCCAGGTCGAGCCGGCCGAGGGCCAGCAGGGCGAGGGTGGGCGGGGCGACCGCGACGACGGCGCTGAGCGCGGGCTTGAACCAGATGTCCGAAGGCCGCCCGAGGCGGAGCACCCCGGTGAGCGGAAGACGGTGGCGGGTCGCGTTGCTCATACCTTCAAATTTAGCATGTGTTTTACCCGTAAAGCATCACCTCTCGCCGCGCCCGCACCGGCCCTCACCTGCCGTGCTCCGCCGCATGCTCCCCGTGTACACCCTTGCGCTCGCGTGTGCCCCGCCCCGCGTGGGCATCGCTTCCCCGGACGGACCGTCGAGCGGGGGAGGACGCGCGTGCACGGACCGGTGTCCGCGAGCTGGCTGCTGGTCGCGCTCTGCGCGGCGACCGGTGCGTACTGTCTGCTGCGCATGCGCAGCGAGGTAGAGGAGCAGCGGCGTGCCGCGGGCGGCGAGGCGCTGATGGGTTTCGGGATGGCCGCGATGGCCGTCCCCGCGGCGGTGTTCAGTGCGCCGAGGTGGGTGTGGCCCGTGTACGCGGCCGTGTTCGGCGTGGCCGCGCTGCGCGCCCTGTGGGCCGCCCGCACCGGCCCGCACCACCTGCACCACCTGGTGGGCACCTCGGCGATGGTCTACATGTCGCTGGCGATGGCCTCCGTCTCCGGTGCGCACCATGTGCACGGCGCCGCCGGGGCAGCCCCGGTGACCGGCGTCCTCCTCCTCTACTTCGCCGGTTATGTACTGCTGGCCGGCGCCCGCCTGGTCCCGACGGCCTCGGCGACCGGCCCGGTGGCTGCGGCGACCGGGCCGGCGGCCGTCCGCTGGGGCGACCGTCCGGAACTGGCGCGCGCCTGCCGCCTGTCGATGGGCATCGCCATGGTCGCCATGCTGCTGACGATGTGAGCGACGGCCGTACGGCGTTCCCGTGCGGCGTCCCGCGACCCGCGGCGCCTGCCGTTCCGCAAGCGCGACCGGCGTTGCCTGCGTCACTTCGCCGCCGTGCGCCGTACCGCCGGGGGCCCCGCGCTCATAGGGTGCTGCCCATGATGGTCCCCGTGGCCCTGTTGCTGCTCGGCGCGCTGACCGCCGTGGCCGGGCCCAGGCTGCTCGCGCGGGCCGACTGGGCGGACCGGGAGCCGGTGGTCGCGCTGTGGATGTGGCAGTGCGTCGTAGCGGCCGTACTGCTGTGCTGCGGGCTGTCGATGACGCTCAGCGCGGCGGCGGCGTGGCAGGCGGTGCGCGGGCAGGTGTTCGCGACGGCTCCGCACGCGGTCGTGGACGCCTACGCGTTCGGCACGGCCGGTCCCTGGGCGGCGGCGACCGCGCTGGCCCTGCTCTGCGGCGCCCTGTGGAACCTGGCGATGCTGGTGCGGGAGGTCGTACGGTCCCGGGCCCGGCGGCGCGCGCGGCGGGCCGAACTCCTCGTGCGTGCCCCGCTGTTGCCCGGAGAGGAGCCCTCCGGGGGCCGGCTGGTCATCCTGGAGGGCGAGCGGCCCGACGCCTGGTGGCTGCCCGGCGCGACGCCCCGGCTGGTCGTCACGACGGCCGCGCTGCGCCGGCTGAGGGGGCGCCGGCTGGACGCCCTGCTCGCCCATGAGCAGGGGCACGCACGGGCCCGGCACGACTGGCTGCTGCACTGTTCGGCCGCGCTGGCCGGCGGGTTTCCGCAGGTGCCGGTGTTCGCCGCGTTCCGTGACGAGATGCACCGGCTGGTCGAGCTGGCCGCCGACGACACCGCCTCCCGGCGCTTCGGCCGTCTGACGACCGCGCTGGCCCTGGTCGAACTCAACGAGGACCGGGGCGTGTTCGGGCCCGCCCCGGCTCCGCACGCCGAAGTGCCGCGGCGGGTGCACCGGTTGCTCACTCCCCCGGACCGGCTCCCCGCCCTGCACCGGCTGCGCCTGACGGCGACGGCCGCGCTGGTCCCGGCGCTGCCCGTCCTGGTGGCGTTCGTCCCGGGGCTGCGGGCACTGGGGTGCTGACGGCCCGGGGGACGTGGGAGCCCGGGTAGAGTCCGGCGCATGACCGCCGTGCTGTTCGACTTCTCGGGCACCCTCTTCCGTATCCAGTCGACGGAGTCCTGGCTGCGCGCCGGACTGCACGAGGCGGGCCTGGTGCTCCCCGATCCCGAAGTGGCGGCGACGGCACGGGCGCTGGAGGCGGCCGGGGCACTGCCCGGCGGGGCGGCACCGGCCGAACTGCCGGACTCCCTGGCCCCGCTCTGGGCGGTCCGGGACGAGAGCGCGGAGCTGCACCGGGCGGCGTACACCGGCCTGTCCCGGCGGGTGCCGCTGCCCGACCCGAAGCTGCACGACCTGCTGTACGACCGCCACATGCTGCCCTCCGCCTGGTCGCCGTACCCGGACGCCGCCGAGGTGCTGGGCACGCTGCGCGGACGCGGGATCGGTGTCGGAGTGGTCAGCAACATCGGCTGGGACCTGCGGCCGGTCTTCCGCGAGCACGGCCTGGACCCGTACGTCGACGCTTATGTGCTGTCGTACGAGCACGGCGTGCAGAAGCCGGATCCGCGGCTGTTCGAGGCCGCCTGCGCGGCTCTCGGCGCCGATCCCCGGCAGGTGGTGATGGTCGGGGACAGCAGGGAGGCGGACGGCGGGGCGGCCGCGCTGGGCTGCCGCGTGCACTTCGTGGACCATCTGCCGGTGACGCGGCGGCCGGACGCCCTGCGACCGGTGCTGGAGCTGGTGGGGTGAGCCACCCGGCGAGCGACCGGCGAGCGACCGGCGAGCGACCGTACGCGAGGCCACGGCCCCCGTCCGGTGGCCGGCCGTCCGGGGCGATCCCCCGTGTCGCCCCGGCCGGACCGGACCGTGGTGCGGGCTCCGCGCACGACGGGGCCCCTGCGGTGAGTATGGTTGGCTGGCAGCCAGTCAACGCAGGAGTACAGGATGTCCCCGCGCAGCGCATCGGTCAATGAAGAATTGCGGCGGCGTTCCCGCGAACGACTGCTGCAGGCCGCCGTCGAGCTGGTCGACGAGCGGGGGTTCGAGGCGACCACGCTGGGCGACATCGCGGACCGGGCCGGTTCGGCCCGCGGGCTGGTGTCGTACTACTTCCCCGGCAAGCGCCAGCTCGTGCAGTCCGCCGTCCACCGGCTGATGCACCGGACGCTGGAGGAGGCGCTGGAACGGGAGCCGCGGACCGAGGACGGCCGGGAGCGGCTGGCCCGGGCCATCGACGCGATCCTGGGCCTGGCCCGTGACCGGCCCGTTCTGATGCGCCAGCACATGGCGGGCCTGCTACAGGCCGAGGGCTTCGTGCAGTGCCCGGAGCAGCGGCGGCTGTCCGAGCTGCTCACCGACACGGTCGCCCGGTACGGCTCCCCCGACCTGGCCGCCGACTACCCCATGCTGCGGGCCCTGCTGATGGGCGCGGTGTTCGCGGCCCTCGTGCCGGGCGTGCCGATGCCCGTGCCCGAACTGCGGGCCGAGCTGTTCCGGCGGTACGGGCTCGACTGGGAGCTGGGCGTGCCGCCCGAGCGCGACACCGGGACGCGGGAGCGGGACCTGTCGCGGTTCTTCGCCACGGAGGAACGGCACAGCGAAGGGAAGGATCCCGGTCCGCGCTCAGGGCCGGCCCGTCGGCAGCAGTCGTAGGACCGTCTCCTCCAGGCGGGGCAGGGCCCGGCCGCTCGCGAGGGCGACGGCGATCGACGCGGCGACGCCCGCCCACGCGACCGGGCCCAGCGGGGTGCAGCCGAGGATGCGGCTGAGTCCCGGCGTCTGGATCACGGCGACGAGGGCGGCGGCGGAGCCGAGGGACGTGACCCGGACGAGGGTGCTGTCGCGGCGGTCGAGGAGGGTCTGGGCGAGCTGGGTGCCGACCACGCCGCACAGGGCCATCGTGCCGGTCCTGCGGGCCGTGCCCGGGGTGAAGCGGCCGATCAGCCATGCGGTGAGGGCGCCCAGGCAGGTGGTCAGGGCGCGGTGGCGGATCTGCCGGATCAGGGTGTCGCCCAGCACTCCGCCGGCCGCGTCCTCGGGGGTGGCGATGTCGGTCGGTTCGGCGTCCTCCGTCACCGCCACGGCCATCGACGGGAACAGGTCGGTGAAGAGGTTCACCAGGAGCATCTGCCGGGTGGAGAGCGGGGCCCGGCCCGACAGCAGGGTGCCGATGATGCCGAAGCCGACCTCGCCGGCGTTGCCGCCGATGAGGATGGCGATGGCGTCGGCGACGCTGTGCCACAGGGCGCGGCCCTCGCGGACGGCGGCGATCAGGACGGTCAGGTCGTCGTCGGTGAGGACGATGTCGGCGGCGTTGCGCGCGGCGGCGGAGCCCCGGGCGCTGATGCCGACGCCGATGTCGGCGGCCCGGATCGCGGCGGCGTCGTTGGCGCCGTCGCCGACCATGCCGACGACCCGGCCGGCGTCCCGCAGCGCCTCGATCACCTGGAGCTTCTGCTCGGGCGCGACCCGGGCGACGACACCGGCGTCGCGGAGCATCCGGGCGCGGGCCGAGCGGTCGGCGGCGGTGAGCTGGTCCCCGGTCACGACCTCGGTCTCCTCCGGCCAGCCCAGTTCGCGGGCGATGGCGCGAGCGGTCTGCGGATGGTCGCCGGTGAGCATGACCGGCCGTACGCCTTCCTCGCGCAGGCCCCGCACCAGCGCCGTGGACGTCTCGCGGGGTACGTCCGACAGGGCCAGCAGACCGGCGAACTCCAGGTCCTCCAAGGGCGCTTCGAGGACGTCCGCCTCGTTCTCGCCGTCCGTCAGACGGCGCCGGGCCACGGCGAGGACACGCAGTCCGTCGCCGGCCAGCGCGTGCGCCGCCCCGGTGGCGTGTTCGGGAAGGTCCGCGCAGGTGGGCAGGACGGTTTCCGGAGCGCCCTTGACCACGAGGGTGCGCGGGCCGTCGTCCGTGCGGCCGACGGCGGCCGCGTAGCCGCGGGCGGCCTCGAACGGCAGGCCGTCGAGCTGGGTCCAGCCGGGGTCGGGTCCGGCCGCGTCGAGGACGGCCTCGTCGGTGGCGTGCACCGGGCGGTCGGAGCCGCCGTCGACCACCGGGCAGGCGCGCGCGGCGGACCGCAGGGTGTCCGCGGCGGCCGCGTCGTCCACGGGCCGTACGGTGGCGTCGGCGGTGCCGATCCGCACGAGGCGCAGCCGGTTCTCGGTGAGGGTGCCGGTCTTGTCGAAGCAGAAGGTGTCCATGCGGCCCAGCGCCTCCAGGGTGCGCGGGGTGCGCACCAGCACGCCGCCCCGGCTCAGCCGCCGGGCCGCCGCCAGCTGGGCGACCGTGGCCACCAGCGGCAGCCCCTCCGGGACGGCGGCCACGGCGACGGCCACCCCGCCGCTGACCGCCTCCCGGACGGGAGTACCGCGCACCAGGGCCAGACCGGTCACGGCGGCGCCGCCGGCGAGCGTCAACGGCAGTGCCTTGCGGGTGAGTTCCTGCAGCCTGGCCTGGACCCCGCCGGCCGGGGGCGTGCGGGCTGCCAGGTGGACGGCGCGGGCCGCCTCGGTGCTGTCCCCGGTGTCGACCACGACGCCGTGCGCGCTGCCGGCCACCACGGTCGTGCCCTCGAAGACCATGCACCGCCGGTCCGCGACCACCGCGTGCGGGGTGGCGGCGGTCTGCTTCCGCACCGGCAGGGACTCCCCGGTCAGCGCGGACTCGTCGATCTCCAGGCCGTCCTCCCACAGCAGCCGGGCGTCGGCGGGGACGACGTCGTCCGCCTTCAGCTCGATGACGTCGCCGGGCCGCAGCCGGCCCGCGTCCACGGTGCGGGTGCCGCCGGCGGGTGCCTCCTCCTCCGGGGGTGCGACGCGCGCCTGCCGCTTCTGTTCGGCGCGCAGCCCGGACAGGGCCTGCTCGGCGCGCATCCGCTGGACGCCGCCGACGAGGGCGTTCAGGTCGAGGGCGCCGACCACGAGCAGCGCGTCCACGACGGAGCCGAGGATCGCCGACGCGGCGGAGCCGACGGCGAGCACCGGGGTGAGCGGATCGTGCAGTTCCTCCCGGACGGCCCGGCCGAGCCGCACGGTCCACCGCGCGGGGCCCAGCACGGGATGCCGTACGGCGGTGCGGGCGGCCGTGCGGGCCCCGGACGTCGCCTGCTCGAAGGCGGAGGGTTCGGCGGCCGGGTCGTCGCCCAGGCGTTCCCTGGCCTCCCGCGCCTCCAGTTCGTGCCAGTGCACGCGGGGGCGCGGGTGCGGGGGGCGGGCCGCGGCCACGCCGAGGGCGGAGCGGGCGCCGGACAGCAGAGCGGTCGCCGCGCCGGCGTCGACCGGGGCGTGCCGCAGGCCGGGCAGGACGGCGAGGCGGCCGCGGCCGCGGCCGCTGCGGGACTCGCCGATGGCGACGAGGAGCCCGGAGAGCGCGGCGCCGGACCGGGCCAGGCTCTGCGCGCGGCGGCCGACCGTCCGGGCGGCCGGGATGGCGGTGAGCACCCGCCACACGTCGGGCAGCCCGTGCGGGGCGAGGAGGTCCGCGCCCCAGACGACGGCGCCGTCCTGGTCGGTCAGCGCGACGGCGACGTCGCTGCCGCGCAGTCCGGCGAGGACGTCGTGCTCGGTGGCGGACCGCATCCGGGCGACCGTGAGGACGGTCCCTTCGTCGCCGCGCGCCCCGTACACCACGTCGTCGAGCGGGCGCCGGGCGTCGACGACCTCGTCGGCGAGGCCGGTGAAGTCCTCCAGCACCGGGTCGTCGACGAGGACGACGCGCAGGCCGGCCCGGCGGGCCGCGTCGAGCACGGCCTCGGTCCACGGGTCGGCCTCGCCCTCCGCCGTGCGCAATGCGCTCGGGTGCAGGACGACGGTGTGCGCCATCTCCAGCTGCCGCAGCCGCTCCGGGTCCCGTACCAGCACGCCGGTGCGGGACAGCGCGGTACTCAGTACGGCGTGGAAGGCGGCGGGGCCGTACCGGGCGGCCTTGGGGGAGCCGGCGAGCACCGCCTCCGCCGCCTCGGTGCCGTCGTGCTTGACCAGGAGGGTGGCCGCCGCGCCCAGCAGACTGCCCGCGGAGGCGTGGGAGGCGTACTCCTGGGCCGGCGACTCGCGCAGCGGCGGGCGCGGGCAGCCGTCGGCGGCGACACTGACCCGGTCGGGCGCGCACAGATCGTCGTGCACCGCGTCGAAGGCGGCCGCGCGGGCCACCGTCTCGGCGAGCTGGCAGGCGCGCAGGGTGCCGTCGAGCACCAGCGAGGTGGGCGTCTGGCCGGCGCCGTGGGCGGCGGCGTTCGCGCAGGCCAGCAGCAGGTCCGTGCGGGACGCGCCGATCCGCGCGCGGAGGAAGGAGCGGAAGCGCGGGTTCTCCCGCAGCAGAGTGACCGCGGCCGTCACGACCCGCGGCGAGGCCGGCAGCCGCAGGGCGTAGGCGGTGAACCCGGCGGCGATGCCGAGGACGTCGGCGCCGAGGGTGGCCGCCGCAGCGCGCACCCCGGCCGGGTCGGCCGGGTGCGTCGGCTCCTCGGGATCACCTCCTGCCAAAGCCAGCCCGTGCCGTTCGGCGAGGTCGGTCGCACGGTCCATGACCCGGTCGGCGGCCTCCTCCTCGGTCACGCTCACCACCAGACGGGCGAGCCCCTGGTCCCAGTACGCGAAGACGACGTCCGGGTGCTCGGCCAGCGCCGAGGCGACCCGGCGGGCCAGTCGGCCGGTCCCGCCGGCACGGCGTACCCGCTCCGGTTCGGCGGGCCGCAGCGGCAGGTGTGCCCGCGCGCCGGACCGCCAGGGCGCCTCCGCGCCGGAGAGCGCGCCGCGCGCGACCCGGGCCACCCGCCCCGCCGTGTCCGCGCCGCGCACGCCGGCCCGCGCGGTTCCGGCCACCGCCCCGGCGGCCAGCCCGACAGCGGGAACGGCCGCCCGCGCGACCGCCCCGGGGAGCGCTTCCGCCGCTCGTACGGCGGCGGAGGGTGCCGTCAGCAGTCCGAGCACCATGGTCCTCCTCAGAGCACGGTGCGGCCGGGCCGCGCGGTCGGACCGAGGGGACCGGTGGAGGGTTTGGGCGAGGGCGGCGGGGCGTCGCCGTGGGCGCCTTCCGGCTTGTGGTGGCTTGTGGGTGAGGTGGCGTCGGTGTGCGCGGTGTCCGTGGTGGCAGCAGGCGCAGTGCCGGGCCCCGACCGGAGGGCCGCGCTGCCGATGTCGTGCGGAACCTCCGTTCGCTCGGCCTGGGCCCGCGCGACGGCCTCTTCCTCCACGGCGCCCTCGGTGACGGCCTTGTCCATGACCGCCTGCCGGATCGCCGCCTTCCCGGCCGGGGTCCGCTCGGCCGGTCCGTCCACTGCGGTGGGCGTCCGCGCTGCCGTTCCGGCCGTCTCGCTGGGCGTCCGCCCGGCCCGCGCGTCCGTGCCCACCGACTCCGCGCCCACCGACCCGGTGCCCGGCTGCTCCGTGCCCGGGTGGTCGACCGGGCGCGGCTGAGTGAGCCACGCGACCGCGGCACCGGTGAGCGCGACCGGCCATTCGACCACGCCCGTCACGCCGAGCACCCCGGCCCCGGCGTACACCGCGATCCGGCGGCCGCGGGGCGAGACGGCGCCGATCCTGTCCAGGGTCTCCTCCGCCGCCCTGCCGACCGGGCCGGCGCCGGGCACCCGCCGCAATGCCGAGGCCGCGCCGCGCAGGGGCGCCGTGAGGGCCGACGACGACTTCTGCTCAGCCATGACTCTCCTCGGGTGGAGCACCAGTGGTGCCCACCGAGTGCCCGCGACGGCGTGGGTCATCCCACCTGGTCATCGCGCCCTTCTCGGCGGAGGAGGCGCCAGCCGCACGCCCGTACGCCCGTACGACAGCCGCGTCGTGCCGATCAGGGGTCACTCCTGGCCACTCCCCTGCCGCCCCCACCGCTCCCGGCCCACGGCTCGCGGCTCGCGGCTCGCGGCTCGCGGCTCGCGGCGAATGCCGCCCTCGTGGTCACGCTCGCCCCAGGCCGCGGTACGGGTGCGCGTGCGCGTCACGGCGTTCCGCCGGCCTCCCCTTCGCCCAGCCCCGCCGAGGCGGCCAGTTCGGCCCGGTAGCCGGCGTAGGCGGCGCGCAGGGCCTCGCCCGGCCAGTCGGGGGGCAGGAGTCCGGCCGGCAGTACGGGGTCCGTGAGCAGGTGGCGGACGGCCGCGGCGAAGGCGGTCAGGGAGTCGGCCGGGTCGTGGGAGCCGGCCACCCGGGCCAGCAGGGTCCGCGCGGTGGCCGCCCAGTCCTCCAACCGCCACAGGCGCGCCACCAACTCACGCGGGGGCTCCTCCGGGCGCGCGGTGTACGTCTGCGCCACCCTGGCCAAATCCCCCGGCAGCGGCCGGTCGAGGTTGGCCGGGCGCAGCCACACGCCCTCGCGGAGTTCGGCCAGCCGCAGGGCCGTCAGACGGGCGCGCAGGGCGGCGCGTTCGGCGGGCTCGCGGCCCGTCGCGGTGATCACGACCATCTCCCAGTCGCCGGCCCACGCGCGCGTGCGGGGACGCACCGCGTCGTCCTGGCGGCGCTGGCGGGCCAGCAGCCGGTCGCTGAGGCCGTAGACGCCGTTCGCGCGCCGCAGGTCACCGGCGGACACCATCCGGCTCAGTGCGGCCCGCAGGGTGGAGCCGCCGACCCCGAACGGTTCCACGAGCCGGACCAGGTCCTTCACCGGCAGCCGTGGCGGGTGGGTGCCCAGGAGCAGGCTCAGCACGACCGACCGCGCCGACAGCGGCCGCAGGCCGGCCGTGTCCGTCTCCACCGCCCCGTTCGTCCGCATGGGCACGTACTGTACGTCCCCCTCCCCTTCATGTTGCACTCTTGCTACGGCCGCAGCAGGAGTGCAACATGACCGTATGGACTCCACTTCCGCGCAGTCGCCGTCCTCGTCGCCGTACGCCACCCACGAGGTCACCAACCAGGCCCCGCCCCTGCCGCCGTACGACGCCTCGGACGACCGTGCGCTGCTGGAGGGCCTGCGCCGGGAGGGTGCCGGCTGGGCGGAGGAGGACGTCCGGCGGCTCGGGCTGCGGGCCGGCAGCGCGCAGGCCCAGGAGTGGGGCGAGCTGGCCAACCGCAACGAGCCGGAGCTGCGCACCCACGACCGGTACGGCAACCGGGTCGACGAGGTGGACTTCCATCCGAGCTGGCACCACCTGATGCGCACCGCCGTCGCCGAGGGCCTGGCCGGGGCGCCGTGGGCGGACGACCGTCCGGGCGCCCACGTGGCGCGTACGGCCGGCGGGCTGGTGTGGGGGCACACCGAGGCCGGGCACGGCTGTCCGACGTCGATGACGTACGCGGCTGTCCCCGCGCTGCGCGCGACGCCGGAGCTCGCCAAGGTGTACGAGCCGCTGCTGACCAGCCGGGAGTACGACCCGGAGCTGCGCGTACCGACGGAGAAGGCGGGTCTGCTGGCCGGGATGGGGATGACCGAGAAGCAGGGCGGCTCGGACGTCCGGACGAACACCACGGTGGCCACGCCAACCGCCGAGGCGGGTGTGTACACGCTGCGCGGGCACAAGTGGTTCACGTCGGCGCCGATGTGCGACGTCTTCCTGGTGCTGGCGCAGGCGCCCGGCGGCCTGTCCTGCTTCCTGGTGCCGCGCATCCTCCCGGACGGCGGCCGCAACCCGTTCCGCATCCAGCGGCTGAAGGACAAGCTGGGCAACCGGTCCAACGCCTCTTCCGAGCCGGAGTTCGACGGCACGGTGGCCTGGCTGGTGGGGCCCGAGGGCCGGGGCGTGAAGACCATCATCGAGATGGTCAACTGCACGCGCCTGGACTGTGTGATGTCCTCGGCGACGCTGATGCGCAAGACGCTCGTCGAGGCCGGTCATCACACGCGGTACCGTGGCGCGTTCGGCGCACGGCTGATCGACCAGCCGCTGATGCGCAACGTCCTGGCCGACCTCGCCCTGGAGTCGGAGGCGGCGACGACCCTCACGCTGCGGCTGGCCGGTGCGGCGGACCGGGCGGTGCGCGGGGACGCCGGGGAGAAGGCGTTCCGGCGGATCGCGACCGCCGTCGGCAAGTACTGGGTCACCAAGCGCGGTCCGGCGTTCACGGCGGAGGCCCTGGAGTGCCTGGGCGGCAACGGCTACGTCGAGGACTCCGGGATGCCGCGCCACTACCGGGAGGCCCCGCTGCTCTCCATCTGGGAGGGCTCGGGCAACGTCAACGCGCTCGACGTACTGCGCGCGCTGGGCCGGGAACCGGACACCACCGAGGCACTGTTCGCCGAACTCGCCCTCGCGCGCGGGGCCGACACCCGCCTGGACGAGACGGTGACCTCCCTGAGGCGGCAACTGGCCGAAACGGACCAGATGGGCGCCCGCCGGCTGGTCGAGCGCATGGCTCTCGCCCTGCAGGCGTCGCTGCTGGTGCGGTACGCCCCGCACCCGGTGGCCGACGCGTTCTGCGCGACCCGCCTGGGCGGCGACTGGGGCCACTCCTTCGGCACCCTGCCCGCGGGGGCCGACCTCGGCACGATCCTGGATCGCGCCCTGCCCGTCCGGGAGGGCTGACCGGCCCCGTCCCTCCCCTGGGCGCGGGCGTCCCCGAAGCGGCCTCGCCCGGCCTAAAGCACCTCCCTCCCGGGCGAGTTGTGCCGGCAACGCGGTTGGCCGGTGACCGATGACGGATCGCACACAGTCAGCGCGCGGCTCCGCTTCGTTGTCAGTGGTGTGGTGCACACTCGCGATCAGTGGCACTCGCCTGGGGAGGACAACGTGTTCACGGGGATCGACGAGGTCGACTGGGCTTCGCTGCGGCACGCGTACGGCAGTGCGGAGGACGTGCCGCCCCTCCTGCGGGGGCTGGCCTCCGCGGACGCCGTCGAGCGGGAGACCGCGCTCGACGGGCTGTACGGCGCCGTGCACCACGAGGGGCGGGTGTACGACTCGACGCTGGCCTGCGTGCCCTTCCTCTTCTCGCTCGCCGTGCGTGCGGAGGTGCCGGACCGGGCCGGCATCGTCGAACTGCTGGCCAGCATCGGCGCGGGAGGCGCCGGAGCAGCGGGCGGGGGCGCACCGGCGCGGGAGGCGGTGTCCTCGGGCGCCGAGGCCTTCGTACCGCTCGCCGCCGACGCGGACGCGCGCGTGCGCCGGGCGGCGGCCGGCGCTCTCGTACTGTTCCTAGACGACCGGCCCGCGCGGGTGCTCGGCCTGCTGCGGCAGCGCCTCCTGGTCGAGCGGGACGACGCGGTCCTGCTCGCCGTCACCGAGGCCGTCGGCCTGTTCGCCCGCCGGCATCCGGGCCACGCGGCGCCCGCGGTGGATCTCCTGGCCACGCGGAGCGCCCCGCCGTACGGCCCGGGACTGCGGCTCGCCGCGCTCGGCCAGCTCGCCCGCATGGCCCCCGACCGGCTGTCTGCCGGCCTGGTGCCGACGGCCGTACGGCTGCTGCGGGAGCGGTCCGCACTGCGCGCCGCCGAGTCCGGCGGGCCGCGGGAGGACACCCTGGTGGCGCGGATACGGCGGCTGCGGCCCTCCGACGAGGAGGGTTCGCGTCTGCTGGGCACCCTGCACAGCGTGCTCGGCGACCGGGTGGACGACCGGATCGCCCTGCTCACCGGGCAGTTGACGAGCCCCGACCCCAGGGACCGGGGCAACGGCGTGTGGATGTCGGCGGGGCTGTTCCGCGGCCTGCGCGCGGACCACCGCCGGCCGGTGGCCCTCCTCGGCGCCCAACTCGCCTCGGACCACGCCTGGTTACGCGACGCCGCGGTCTCGGTCCTCGCCGAGCTGTTCGGCCTGGCGGCACCCGCCGCGGACGCGCTGCACACCCTGGTCACCGCCCGGCCCGACCTGTGGACGCAGCGCTGGGACGGCGGCCCGCCGACGCTGGGCGGCCCGCTCAGAGCCCTGGCCAGGAGCGGGGACCAACGGGCCGTCCCCGTCCTCGCCCAGGTCCTGGACAGCACGGCCGTACCGGTCGACCTGGGGCGCGAGGTGGTGCCCCTGGGCCGCGCGGCGGCTCCACTGGCCCCGGCGCTGCGCCGCCGCCTCGGCCTCATACCGCTGGACGACCCCGCGGCCGCCCGGCTCGCCCGGCCGCTGCTGGCGGCCGTCGGTGCCGTCGGGGACCGGGAGGCCGTACCGGAGGTGCTGCGGCTGCTGTCCGGTGGACCCGACGGGCCGGGTGGGCTCGACGGCATCGCCGGGCCGGCGATCGCGACCCTGGAGGCGATGGGGGCGGCGGCGCAGGCCGCGCCGCTGCTGCGGCGGTTCCTGCACACCCGGCACGCCGCCGCCGCGGCGAGTGCCCTGTGGTCGGCGGAGGGCGACGCGGCCGCCGTACTCCCCTCTCTCCTCCGGGAGTTGACAGAGCGCCGGCAGGGAGGGCGCCGTCCGGCCGCCGAGGTGCTGGGCAGACTGGGCCCCGCCGCCCGCACCGCCCTGCCGGAACTGCGCCGGACCGCCGAGTCCGGGCGCGCGACGGAGCGTGCGTGGGCCGCCTGCGCGTGGGGGCGGATCGAGCCGGACCCGGAGCCCGTGCTCCCGGTGCTCCGGACCGCCTGGACGGAGGACCCCGCCGCGCGCGGCCCGATCGCCGGCTGCCTGGCCGAGATGGGTCCGTCCGCCGCCGCGCTACGGGACCTGGTGGCGACGGAACTCGCCGCCGTCCGGCGCCACAACGCACGGGAGACCGGCCACGGCAGCCACGACATCGCCGAGGACGAGGCGCTGTTGCGAGCGTGCCGCGAGGTGATGGCGGCGCTGTAGGCGGCCGCCGGAGCCCGGCGACCCACTGCGCATCGCGGGCGGCGGGCGGGCATCGGGGTCGCGGTCGAACTGGTCGACGTGCAGGGGTTCGAGGCGACCACGCCGGGCGACATCGCGGAATCGCGGCGGCGTTCCCGCGAGCGGCTGCTGCCAGGTCCCGGCACAGCGCGTCGGTCCATGAAGTCCGGCCCCGGCGCGGCGTTCGGCACCGGCCCACCGGGGCGCGCGTCAGCCGGTCATGCGTCCCCACTGGGGGCCCAGGCGGGCCCATTCCGCGTCCCAGCCGGCCATGCGCCGGTGCTCCAGCCGCCGGCGCAGCATCATGCCGCCGACGAACGGGACGGCGGCACCGCTCACCCCGAACAGGCTGCCGATCAGCACGGCCCGGAGGCGGGCCTCGGAGACGGTGGCGGGCCGGGTGACGAGGTGCCCCTGCGGATCGGTCCAGACGGTCACCGCGGTGCCGGCCCGGCTGCCCGGCGCGACGCGGACCCGCCCCGTGTGGGCGGAACCGTCGGCCACGGTCCAGCGGACCGTGGTCCAGACCCGCTCGCCGGCGGTCGTACGCTGGTGCGCCGCCTTCCCGGGGGTCTTCTGGACCACCCGGGCGACGGCCGGGCGCCACGTGGCCCGCTCCGCGGCCGAGCCGTGCTCCACCGACCGGGCCGCCGCCAGTCCCGCCGCCACAGCGACCAGGACGGTCAGCAGCCAGGCGCCCAGCACCACCCACGCCTCCACCACGTCGGCCCGGCGTCTGAGCGGATTGCGCCGCCAGCGCCACAGCCACACCCTTTGACCACGGAACTTCGGACCACGGAACGCCATCAAAGGCATCCTCCTCACGAGCGCACCGACCGACCGGACCGCCCTCCCTTACGGGCGGACCCGCTCCGCTGCTCACGCCGAGCCGTCTCCACGACGGTCGCACGAGTCACCCCGTTCGCGCAGGCGATGCGCCGAGCGGAACCGGCCGATCTTCGCGGCCGCCCGGCGTCACCGTCGTGACCTGCGGTGACGCGCGCTCCGGGGGCCACTGTCAGTGGTGGGGTGCAGACTGGCCGATATCTGACGACGACCCGGACGAAGACGTCCCGGAGGTGATCGGCATGACCGAGGTACTGCTCGCCGTGGGCACCCGAAAAGGTCTGTTCATCGGGCGGCGGCGAGAGGGCTCCTGGGAGTTCGACGACCGTCCCTGCTTCAACGCGCAGGCCGTCTATTCGGTCGCCGTCGACACCCGGGGCGACACGCCACGGCTGCTGGCGGGCGGGGACAGCGCGCACTGGGGCCCGTCCGTGTTCCACTCGGACGACCTGGGCCGCACCTGGACCGAGCCGGCCCGGCCCGCGGTCAAGTTCCCCCAGGACACCGGCGCCTCGCTGGAGCGGGTCTGGCAACTGCACCCGGCCGCCGCCGAACCGGACGTGGTCTACGCGGGCACGGAACCGGCGGCGCTGTACCGCTCGGAGGACCGCGGCGAGAGCTTCGAGCTGGTGCGCCCCCTGTGGGAGCACCCCACGCGCGCTCGGTGGGTGCCGGGCGGTGGCGGTGAGGGCCTGCACACGGTGCTCACCGACACGCGGGATCCGCGTGCCGTGACGGTGGCCGTCTCCACCGCCGGGGTGTTCCGCACCACCGACGGCGGGGCGAGCTGGGCGCCGTCCAACTCCGGTGTCTCCGCGGTGTTCCTGCCGGATCCGAACCCGGAGTTCGGCCAGTGCGTGCACAAGGTCGCCCGGGACTCCGCCGATCCGGACCGGCTGTACCTGCAGAACCACTGGGGGGTGTACCGCAGCGACGACGCGGGCGCGCACTGGACCGACATCGGCTCGGGCCTGCCGTCCACCTTCGGTTTCGCGGCGGCGGCGCATCCGCACCGGGGCGACACGGCGTACGTCTTCCCGATCAACGCGGACGCCGACCGGGTGCCCGCCGACCACCGCTGCCGGGTCTTCCGCACGTCGGACGCGGGCAAGAGCTGGGAGCCGCTGTCGGCGGGCCTCCCGGACGAGGACCACTACGGCACGGTGCTGCGCGACGCGCTCTGCACGGACGACGCGGATCCGGCGGGCGTGTACTTCGGCAACCGCAACGGCGAGGTGTTCGCCTCGGCCGACGACGGCGACAGCTGGCAGCAACTGGCGTCGCACCTGCCGGACGTGCTGTGCGTGCGGGCGGCGGTGATCGCCTGACAGGGGACCGGCGCCACGGACGGCGTTTGATCGCCGCCCGGTGTACGGCAGTAGGGTGACGCCCGTGGCACCACGACCCTTGCATGAAATCGTCGAAGCGGGCTGGGCGAAGGCCCTGGAACCCGTGGCCGGGCAGATCGCGTCGATGGGTGACTTCCTGCGCGGGGAGATCGCCGCGGGGCGCACCTACCTCCCGGCCGGGCCGAACGTCCTGCGGGCCTTCCAGCAGCCCTTCGACGACGTACGGGTCCTGATCGTCGGTCAGGACCCGTATCCCACCCCCGGACACGCGGTGGGCCTGAGCTTCTCGGTGGCCCCCGAGGTACGGCCCCTGCCGCCGAGCCTGGTCAACATCTTCCGGGAGCTGAACACCGACCTGGGCCTGCCCCAGCCGTCGAACGGCGACCTCACGCCGTGGACGCGGCAGGGCGTGCTGCTGCTCAACAGGGCGCTCACGACGGCGCCGCGCAGTCCCGCCGCCCACCGCGGCAAGGGCTGGGAGCAGGTCACCGAGCAGGCGATCCGGGCGCTGGCCGGGCGCGGCAAGCCGCTGGTGTCCGTCCTGTGGGGGCGGGACGCCCGGAACCTGCGTCCGCTGCTGGGCCGGCTGCCGGCCGTCGAGTCCGCGCACCCGTCGCCGATGTCGGCGGACCGCGGGTTCTTCGGGTCCCGGCCGTTCAGCCGGGCCAACGAGCTGCTGCTCCAGCAGGGAGGGCAGCCGGTGGACTGGCGTCTGCCGTGACCGGCCCCGCCCGCAGCGGCTACCTGGCCGTCGACTCCGGTGGCTCCGGGCTCCGGGTGGTGGTCGGCGTGCCGGGGCGGGAGCCGGCCGCGCCGCGCGCGTCGAAGGAGCCGGTCCGGACGGGCGGGCGCGGGATCGACCCCGCACACCTGATGGAGCAACTGGTGCCCCTCGCCCGCGCGTTGGCCGAGGAGGCCGGGGTGAGCGGCCTGGAAGCGGCCGTGGTGGGCGCTGCCGGGTTCGCCAGTCTCGGTGACGCGCTGCGGGCCGAACTGCCGGGCGCGCTCAGCCGGGAGCTGGGGGTGCGCACGGTGGCGCTCGCCGCGGACGCCGTCACCGCCTACGTGGGCGCGCTGGGCCCCCGGCCGGGCGCGGTCCTGGCCGCCGGCACCGGCCTGATCGCGGTCGGTACCGACCTGACGGGCTGGCGGCGGGCGGACGGGTGGGGGCATCTGCTGGGCGACTGCGGCGGCGGTGCCTGGATCGGGCGGGCCGGGCTGGAGGCCGCGCTGCGCGCCCACGACGGCCGCGACGGCGGCTCCGTCGCGCTGCTGTCCCGCGCACAGGAGCGGTTCGGGCCGGTGAACGGCCTGCCGGGACTGCTGTATCCGCGCTCCGACCGTCCCGCCGTCCTCGCCTCCTTCGCCCCTCAGGTGGCCGAGTGCGCCGGTGACGACCCGGTCGCGGCCGGCATCCTGCGTGCGGCGGCCCGGCACATGGCCGAGTCCGCCGCTGCCGTGTGCCCGGCCGCCGGGAGCCCCGAAGTCGCGTTCACCGGGGGCCTGTTCAAGATGGGAGACGCCCTCCTCGTACCCCTGCGGGAGGAGTTGGCGGACAGACTGCCGCACGCCCGGCAGGTGCCGGCCGAGGGCGATCCGCTGCACGGCGCCGTACGCATCGCGACGGACCTGGCCGCAGGGCGGCTCACCCTGCCGGGTGAACCGGCGATGCTCTGCGTGGTCCCCGCGCCGGGTGTCTGAGCGGGCCGGTCCGGCCCGGGTGCCGGCCCCGGATCGCCCCGTATCGGCCCATGTGTCCGGCATGTGCCGGAATCATGTGTCATCCGTACGTAACTCATCAGACAAAACCGGACGGATACCGCTCACCTGCACCCTCCCCGAACAGGGGAGCCCAGAAAGTTAGTAACATGCGGCGCCATGAGCTCCCCCACTGGGCCCGCGTCCGGCCTGCCTGTACGAATGCCGCGACCCCGCCAGCCCGGACGGCACCGCCGGCCGGAACCGCTGGTGGCTCCCGAGGGCGCGCCCGCGTTCGCCCTCGCGGTGCCCGGCGTGCCCAGCGCCGCCACGCGCGGCCTCGCCGAGGAGGTCGTGAGCATCGCCCGCTCGGAGCTGCCCGGCCTGGACGCCCGGATCGGCTACCTGGACGGCGACGACGCGGAGTTCCCGACGCTGCGGGCCGTGCTGACGCACGCCGCCGAGGAGCGCACCGCCCGCTACGAGCGGGCCGTCGCCGCCGGTGTGGCGGCCAAGGAGCCGGACGGCCCGGTCGCCGTCGTCGTCCCGCTGCTGGCGGGTCCGGACAGCGCCCTGCTGCGGCGGGTGCGCCAGTCGGTGATGGACAGCCGGGTGGCCGCCGATCTCACCGATGTGCTCGGTCCGCACCCGCTGCTCGCCGAGGCCCTGCACGTGCGGCTGTCCGAGGCGGGGCTGGCCCGCGCCGACCGCGCCCGTCTGTTCACCGTGGCGACCGCGGCCGACGGCATCATCCTGGCCTCCGTCGGTGGCGAGGAGGCCGTGCAGGCGGCCGGTATCACCGGCATGCTGCTCGCCGCGCGGCTGGCCGTGCCGGTGATGGCGGCGGCCCTCGACCAGGAGGGTTCCATCTCCTCCGTCGCCGAGCAGCTGCGGTCCTCCGGTTCGACGCAGCTCGCGCTGGCGCCGTACCTGGTGGGCCCCGAGATCGACCCCGATCTGCTGTCCGCGGCCGCCGAGGAGGTGGGCTGCTCCACCGCGGAGCCGCTCGGCGCCTACCCGGCGATCGGCAAGCTGGCCCTCGCCCAGTACACGACGACCCTGGGGATCAGCCCGCAGCAACAGCAGGGCACGCCGGTCCGCTGACCGCAGGACTCGGCGCGTGTGCGTCCCGGGCCCGCTCCACCTGACGGAGCGGGCCCTTCGGGTATCCGGGGGGGGGCGGCCCGGCTGCGCGGCTCAGCCGAAGATCACGCAGGAGGCCGCGGTGACCCGCACAGAGCCGTCGTAGCGCGGCAGACCCGTCCTCTCGTCGACGGTGAACCAGGTGACGTCGCCGGAGCGTTCGTTGGCCGCGTAGAGGAGGCCGGCGTGCTCGGTGAGGGCGCGGGGCCAGTGGCCGCCGCACGGAACCGTGCCGGTCAGCCGCAGCCCGTCGCCCTCGACGGCGAGCGTGGACAGGACGTCCTCGCCGCGGGTCGCCGTCCACACGTGGCGGCCGTCGGGCGAGACGACGATGCCCGAGGGGTAGGCGTCGCCGGACGGGGCGCCGGCCAGGACGGGGACCTCGGTCAGCGGCTTGAGGGAGCCCGCGTCGGCGTCCCAGCGGCACACCGTGACGGTCGGGGTGAGTTCGTTGACCACGTAGGCGTGTTCGCCGTCGGGGTGGAAGGCCAGGTGGCGGGGGCCGCAGCCGGGGCGCAGCGCGATCTCGCGGTGCAGGACGGGGGCGCCGTCCGCCAGGGTGCAGACGCGCACGGAGTCGGTGCCGAGGTCGACGCTGACCGCCCAGCGGCCGGTGGGGTCGGCCTGCACCTGGTGGGCGTGCGGGCCGCGCTGCCGGCGGTCGTGCGGGCCGGAGCCGCTGTGCTGGAGCAGTCCGGAGGGCCTGGGCCCGAGGCTGCCGTCGGAGCGTACCGGTACGGCCGTGACGCTGCCGGAGCCGTAGTTGGCGGTGAGGACGTGCCCGGCGTAGAGGCCGAGGTAGGTGGGTCCGCTGCCGTCGACCGGCACAGGCGGGCCGGCGAGTTCGGGGGCGTCGCCGTCCACGCGGAACGCGGCGACCTCGCCCTCGGCCGTCTCGCTGACCGCGTAGAGCATGGCGCCGTCGGGCGAGAGGGTCAGGTAGGAGGGGTCGGGGACGGTGCCGAGACTGGTGGTGGGGATGAGGGCGCCGTTGTCGGGCCGGACCTCGGCCGTCACCAGGCCGGGGCCGCCCGCCGCCGTGAACGAGCCGATGAAGGCTCTGCCCTGCCGCCTGTCGCCCTCTGCCACCGTCGTCCCCTCTCGGTCGAGCCGTTCGGGGCCGACGGTAGCAGCCGATCACCCAAGGTCTAGACCAAACGAGCGAATCGGCGTCGCCGGGAACTCGGCCGGGCCGAATCACACGGCCGGTCCGTGGCCCGATCGCACGGCCGGTCCGTGGCCCGATCGCACGGCCGGTTCGTGGCCCGATCGCGCAGCCGCTTCATCGCCGGCTCGCGGACGGTTCGCAGCCGGGTCGCGGTCGGCCCGAGGCCGACTCCAGGACGGTTAGTGGCGACTCGCTGCTGCTCATGGCCGACGCGCGGCGGCTCATGGCCGGCCCGGCGGCTCGTGACCGACTCGCGGCCGACTCGCTGCGGCTCGTGACCGACTCAGAGCCGGCTCGAGGTCGGCTCCCGCCGGCTCGTGGCTGGCTCCCCGCGGCTCGTTGCCGACTCGTGCCCGGCTCCTCAGGCTCCGATCAGGGGTGAGGATGCCGACCGTGCGCGGAGCGGCTCCGCGAGGTCGGACAGGGCGCGTTCCAAGCCGTGCAGATGGGCCAGGGCGGGTTCGACGGGCGGTTCCGCCGGGCTGTGGACGTGCTCGGCGCCGCCCGGGGTGAGGGACTCGACCGCCGCCTCGACCCGCCAGCACGCGGCGGCGAGCCGGGCGTCGTGGGACGCCTCGGGGTCGGCCGCGACCGCGACCAGGCCGCGCACCTCGCGGGCGCAGTCGTCGAGCAGCGCGAGCACCCGGCGTGCGCGCCGCTTGCGGGCCGGCGCGAGGTTCAGCGGGTGCACCAGGGGGGCGACCGAGAGCCGTACCCGGCCGAGGAGCTGCTCCAGCTCGGCCACCCGCGGCGCCGGGTCGGCGTCGGGGTCGCCCGCGAGGCGGGCGGCGGCCTCGGCCGTGCAGGCGTGCACGCAACGCAGGGCGCGCTGGATCCAGGCGTCGGTGGTGACATGCGTCGTGACCGGGAGGACGAACAGTACGGCGAGCACGGCCCCGAGCGCGCCGACTCCGGTCTCGGTCAGGCGCAGGGCGAGCAGGCCGGGGCTGAGGACGCCGAGCAGGCCGTACAGCGACTCGGCCAGCACGGTCACCCAGAGCATCATCCAGGTGTAGGAGACGGCGGCCGTGTAGAAGATGCCGAACACCGCGACCGCGACGAGGACCACCGTCGGCAGGGGCGCGCCGTGCACCGGGACGGCGACGGCGACGCCCAGCACGATGCCGATGACGGTGCCCATGACCCGGCGGAAGCCGCGCACCAGGGTCTCGCCGCGCGAGGCGGTGTTCACGAACACCCACCAGGTGGCGCCGACGGCCCAGTACCAGCGCTGGCCGGAGACGAGCTGGCCGACGAGCAGGGCGAAACCGGCGCCCGCGGTCGCCTGCACGGCCTGCCGGGTGGTCACGCGGGCCAGGCCGCGGCCGGCGGGCGGGGCCGGTACGGCGGCCGGGGGGAGCCGGCGCTCGTAGCACCAGACCCCGAAGCGCACCGCCGCCGCGCTGAGGACGGACAGCAGGACGGCCGCGCACAGCCCGGGCAACTGGCCCGGGGTGGCGTGCAGGAACTCGGCGACGTAGAAGGTCATGAACGCGAAGACGCCGAGGCTGTGGCCGCGCGGACCCCAGCGGCGGGCGTACACACCGGCACCGATCACGGCGAGCAGGGCCAGGTCACGGGCGACCGGGTGGGCGTGCAGCTCGGCCGCGGCAGCGAGCACGGGCAGTCCGGCGGCGGGCAGCAGGGCGGTGGTGACCGCCTGGCCGCGCACGGTGGCGTCGGTGACCGTGAACAGGGCCAGGAGCGCGGCGAGGCCGCCGGTGACCGCGCCGACGAGGGATTGACCGGTCAGTCCGCAGACCACGACCGCCAGCCCGATGCCGAGGACGGCCCGCGCGGCGAACCGCGACCGCGCCCGCCCCGGATCCGGAGCCACGAACACCCTCTTCAGCACTACTGCCCGCCCTCGATGGTCAACCCGCACGAAAAAGGCGCCGCGGGATTCCGCAGCGCCATCGACGACTCCATGAGAGCACCTTCGGAGCCCTTGGCTCAACTCGACTCCGAATCACTGGGCCATTGGCCCAGCATCCCAAGGAGATGGTCAGCACGTGCGAGGCCAACGGACCAGGGCGGGCGGCCCACTCGCCGCGCGGATCGCTGGGCCATTGGTACAGTCGTCCGTCATGGCCGTGGACGAACTCGACACCCGCATCCTGCGACTGCTGCTGGAGCAGCCCCGCACCAGCGTGCGGGAGTACGCCCGTGTCCTCGGGGTCGCCCGCGGCACACTCCAGGCCCGCCTGGACCGCATGGAGCGGGACGGTGTCATCACCGGCACGGGCCCCTCCCTCTCCCCCGCCGCCCTGGGCCACCCGGTGCTGGCGTTCGTGCACATCGAGGTCACCCAGGGCCACCTCGACGACGTCGGGGACGCGCTGGCCGCCGTACCGGAGATCGTCGAGGCATTCTCGATCACCGGCGGCGGGGACCTGCTGGCGCGGGTGGTGGGCCGGGACAACGCTCACCTGGAGGACGTCATCCAGAAGCTGATCAGCATGCCCGGCGTGGTGCGCACCCGCACCGAGGTGGCCCTCCGCGAGCGCGTGCCGTACCGGCTGCTGCCGCTGGTGGAGTCGGTCGGACGCGCGGCGCGCGGCTGATCCGGAGACCGGCCGCGCGCCGGGGCGCCCCGGCATCGTGCGGCCGGTCAGACCACCCGGGCCGCGGCAATCGGCCGGTCGGCGACCGTGAGGGTCTGAGCCGTGGTTCTGCTGGTGTTCACGCTCCACCGGTACCGCGAGAACTCTCCGGTGGAGTCGGAGGCGTAGAACATCATGTGGCCGATGCCGGCGCCCTGGAAGTTGTCACCGTCGACGTCGCTGACCATCCGGGTGTCGGGGTAGGACGCGTAGGTGCTCAGGCCGTAGACGCCGTGCGGGTCGGAGGTGCAGTCGACGATCTCGACGGCGTACTGGGTCTCCCCGGAGAAGTCGGCCGTACCGCTGAAGGTGCCCTTCACCTCGCGGACCATCACGATGTGGCCGGTGTTGTCCGGGACCTGGCCGCTGTAGTCGATGGCGATCAGGTCGCCCGGCCGCAGGTCGGTGACCTTCTCGACGCGCCGGAAGCGGGGGCCGGCCGTGCCGTCGGTGAACGCCTTCCGGTAGTCGGCCGCCTCCGGGACGCTGTCCTTGAAGTACGTGGTGAAGTAGTCGTCCGTCGCCCAGCCGTAGGTATGTTCGAGCACCCTGGTGACGAAGGACGAGCAGCGGGCGCGGGAGATCCAGGTCGCCGGATCGTCGGGGGTCCCCCAGGCCAGGGACGACGGGGAGCCGATCAGGTAGACGTTGTTGGCGCGGGCCGTACGGCCGCTGATGAGGGCGACCTCGTCGGCGGTCAGGACGCGCTGGTAGGCGCGTACGTCGCCGATCGCGCCGTCGAAGCGGTTCGCCGGGGCGCCGTCCCACTTGGCGCGCCCGATACTGAAGCCGCCCGTCGCGGCCCAGGACACGGTCGTGTCCGCGGTGCCCGCCAGGGCTCCGTCGACGTAGAGGTGGATCCGCGTGCCGTCCCAGACGCCGGTCAGGTGGGTCCACTTCCCGAGGGCGGCGGGCGCCGTCGCCACGGCGGAGACCTTGGTGCTCTGGTCGGCGCTGCGCACCTTGAACGCCCAGGTGCCGGCCGTGTCGTCGTACTGGAGCAGGAAGCGGCTGGCCGTCGTGCCGTCCTGGCTCACCGCCGTGTACATCGTGGAGAGACTGGCGGTGTCCGACAGTCGCACCCACGCGGAGACCGTGAAGGGTGCCGTGGTGTCCAGCACCGAATCCGTGGCCGCGTACGCGCCCGACGTGCCGTCCAGGCTCAGCTCCCCGCCGGCCCGCAGTTTCGTCCAGGTCGCACCGGAGCCGAGCGTGACCGAACGGCCGAAGCCGGACCGGTCGGCGGCCGTGCCGGCCAGCGGCCAGTGACCGGTCAGACCGCTCGGCAGGTGACCGGCGGCCAGGAGCCGCTGGTACTGCACCATCTGCTCGGCCTGTAGCAGGTGCGGCACCGACACCGGCGTGAACGGTGTGTCCAGCGGCGCCTCCGCAACGGCCGTACCGGCGCTCTGCACCACGCCCGCCAGCGCTCCGGCCCCCACGAGCGCGGCTCCGCCCAGCAATCCGCGTCTGCTGACCCCTCGGGCCATGATGTCCCTCCCCCCGGCCGGTCTGCGACGACCGGCCTGACATGTCGATGATCGCGGTGATCATAGCCAGTCACAGTTCGGCCACCCGAACTGATGAGCGACAGCCGGTGGGGTGGAGCACACGGTTCGTGGGTCTTCCAGGGGCACCGGCGGCACGCCTACCGGGCTCGACGGCCGGTGACTGCGTAGCGTGATCGCATGACGATGGCGCGGCCCCCGCGGGCCACCGACGACCGGCGGCGGTGGCGGGCGCTCGCGGTCTGCCTGACGGCGGGCTTCATGACGCTGCTCGACAGCTCGATCGTGAACGTGGCGCTGCCGTCGATGGAGCGCGGCCTGGGCGCCGACGCGGCCGATCTGTCGTGGGTGGTGTCGGGCTATGCCCTCACCTTCGGCCTCGTCCTCGTCCCGGCGGGCCGGCTCGGGGATCTGCGCGGACGACGGGAGGCCTTCCTGTTTGGGCTCGCGCTGTTCACTCTCGCGTCGGTGGCGTGCGGGCTGGCGCCCGGCGCGGGCTGGCTGGTGCTGTTCCGGCTGCTCCAGGGTGCCGCCTCGGGCATCGTCGCCCCGCAGACGACGGGGCTGATCCAGCAGATGTTCCAGGGCGCCGAACGGGCCCGGGCGTTCGGGATGCTGGGCAGCGTCGTCGGACTGTCCACGGCGGTGGGCCCCCCGGCCGGCGGCCTGCTGATCGAGGCGTTCGGCACCGGCGACGGGTGGCGCTGGGTGTTCTACGTCAACGTGCCGATCGGCGTGGCCGCGTTCGTGGCGGCGCTGCGGCTGCTGCCCCGATCGCCCGGGCCCGCAGGCGAGCGCGACGGCGTCGACCTGCCCGGCGTGCTGCTCCTCGGCGCGGGCGTCCTGGCCCTGATGCTGCCGCTGGTGCAGGAGCAGGAGTGGAGCGGGCGCCTGAAGTGGGCGCTGCTGCCCCTGGCCGTCCTGCTGCTGGCGGCGTTCTGGGCGTGGGAGCGGCGCCAGGGGCGCTACGGGCGGGCTCCGCTGCTCGACCTGGCGCTGTTCTCCGTACGGTCGTTCACGCTCGGCGTGCTGCTCAACCTGGTGTACTTCGGCGGTTTCACCACGGTCTTCTTCGTCTACACCCTGTTCCTGCAGAACGGCGTCGGATACAGCGCCCTCGCGGCGGGACTCGCCTCGCTGCCGTTCGCGGTCGGTTCGGCGGTCGGGGCCGCCGCCGGGGGGCGGCTGGTCGTACGGCACGGACGCAAACTCGTGGTCGTCGGGCTGGTCGGGGTGGCCGTGGGGCTGCTCGCCGTCGTCGCCGCCGTGGAGGTGGTGCCGGGGCGGGGAGTGGCGTGGGCGACGGCGCTGCCCCTGCTCATCGCCGGGATCGGCTCGGGCGTGACGATCTCCCCCAACACGACCCTCACCCTGGCCCGCGTTCCCGTGCGCCGCGCGGGGGCCGCGGGTGGCGTACTGGTGACCGCCCAGCGCATCGGGTCGGCGGCCGGCATCGCCGTCGTGGGCGCGGTCTACTTCGCCCATCTGGCCGGACGCGGCACCCCGGCCGCGGCCCTGCAACTCGGGCTGCTCACGGCCGTCGGCATCATCGTGATCGCACTTACCCTGGCGATCGCAGACCTCCACGAACGCCGCACCCACCCGCAGCCTGCCCCGCCCACGGCGGAACGGGCACCGTCACAGGAACCCGACCCCACACACTGAGCGGGCTGTCGGGGACTCTGCCGAGAGCCCGGAGGATCCGGGGAGAATTGGCGTGGGCCGGGCCGAAGGTCCGGTGCCCTTACGATCTCCTGCGCGGCTTACGATCTCCTGCGCGGCCGGCCCCGCTTCGCCGCGGGTTTGCCGCTCTGCGCGCGGGCGCGCGGGTTGCCGCCGGCCGCCCTCGCCGCTCCGGACGCCGTCGTCCCCGGCTTGCGCGCCCCCTGCTTCGACCGGCCGCCACCACTGCTCTGCTCGGCCTGCTTGCCCTGCGGCTTCTCCATCGTGGACTGCGCCGGCGTACGGCCACGGCTGCTGTTGACGGTGCGGCCGCGGACGATGCCGATGAAGTCCTCCACCAGGTCGGTGGTGGCCTCCTCGGGCCAGGCGAGGGCCACGCTCGACTGCGGGGCGTCGACGACCGGGCGGTAGGTGAGGTCCTTGCGGTGGTACAGGCGGGCCAGCGACTGCGGGACGACCAGGAGACCGACGTTCGCCGCCACGAGTTCGACGGCGTCCGGTGTCGTGGCGGGACGCTCGAAGGCGGGCTCCCCAGGAGGCGCGGCCCAGTCGAAGACGTCGTCCAGGGGGTGGAACAGCACCTCGTCGGCGAGGTCGGCCAGCGTCACCTCGTCGGCCGCCGTGATCAGGTGGTCCTTGGGGACGACGACCACGGTGGTCTCGGTGTAGAGGGGGATCGCGCTGAAGTACGTACGGTCGACCGGCAGCCGTACGAAGGCCGCGTCGGCCTCGCCCGCGCGCAGCACGCCGTCCGTGTGGGGGGCCGGGACCTGGGTGAGGGTGAGCGGGATGCCGGGCAGGCGTTCGTTCCAGATCCGCACCCATTTGGCGGGCGTCACTCCGGGGACGTACGCGAGCCGGAACGACGGTGATTCCTGCGAGCCTGTCACCTGGCCAGGTTACCGGCCGTGGTCGGCCGGCGGGCACGCGGCCGATACGCTGGACCGCATGAGTTCGCAGCAGAGCACCCAGACGATGAAGCCCGCGACCGCGGCGAAGAAGCTGGGTGTGTACCTCCCCGCCACCCCCGCCGAGTTCCAGGAGGGTGTGGTCACGCGCGCCGAGCTGAACGCGTTGCAGGCCGAGCCGCCCGCGTGGCTGCGGGAGCTGCGTGCCAACGGCCCCCACCCGCGTCCGGTCGTGGCCGCGAAGCTCGGTGTG
Organism: Streptomyces sp. NPDC047028; assembly: GCF_040644095.1. Taxonomy (NCBI): domain Bacteria; kingdom Bacillati; phylum Actinomycetota; class Actinomycetes; order Kitasatosporales; family Streptomycetaceae; genus Streptomyces; species Streptomyces sp. NPDC047028. The sequence continues at coordinate 1,273 of NZ_JBEYVS010000014.1, read as the reverse complement.
TCCATCGCGGGCCTGGCGCGCGGCGGGGTCACCGAGGCGCTGACCACCGAGCAGATCGAGACGCTCAAGCAGGAGCGGCCCGAGTGGCTGGAGAAGGAGCGCGCCACCCAGGCCGAGGTCCGCAAGGAGGCGGCCCGGCTCAAGGACGCGCAGAAGGAGAAGCAGCAGAAGGAGGAGCGGGGCGGCGGGCGGGACTGACGTCCGCCGGCTCCTCATTCCCCGTAGCGCGGCCGTGCCCGGGAGGCGAAACGTCTCTCCCCGGGCCCGGCCGCGTTGTCAGTGGTCTCCCCTACAGTTCCCGACAGTTGATCACTGCGGTGCGGGGAGGCACGGATGGGGTGGGTGTCGGCCGGCGACTACGAAGTCGCCCTCGACGGCGGAAAGGTGGTCTGCCGCAACGCGGCCGGGCGGCGGCTGAAGTCGGTCCCGCCGAAGATCGCCGACGAACCGGCGGTGGTGGGCCTCAGGCAGCTCGTCGAGTGGCTGGAGCGGCACGAGCGCCAGTGCCTGGCCGATGTGGAGCGGTGGATGGTCCGCTCGCTGCCGGTGCCGCTCGACGTCGTCACCCGGGTGTGGCCGGATCCCGCCTGGCAGGCCGCCCTCCGCGACGTCGTCGTCACGGGGGAGGACGGCCGGGTCGCCGGCTTCCTGCGCGACGCCGGGGCCGGGCGTGGCCTCGGCCTGGTCGACCTCGACGGCGACACCGTCCGCATCGCCCCCGACCTGGTCCGCATCCCGCACCCCGTCCTCCTCGACGACCTGGAGGAGCTGCGCGAGTTCGCCGTCGAACTCGGCGTGGAGCAGCGTGCCCAGCAGTTGTTCCGCGAGGTCTGGCACCGGCCGGCCGCCGTCGACGCCGAGGGCACGCAGGTCGACGAGTACGCGGGCGGCTCGTTCAAGGAGCTGCGCTTCCTGCACGGCAGGGCGACCCAGCTCGGCTACCGGGTGCGCGGCGGGCACGCGGTGTGCCCGGTCCTGGAGGGCGGGCGCGGCATCGAGGCCCGCGTCTGGATCGGTGACTACGACGGCTACGAGGAGACCGAGACCGGTCCGCTGGTGTGGTCGGACCCGGCGGGCCGGGTGCTGAGGCTCGGTCAGGTCGGGCCGGTCGCCTGGTCGGAGGGCATGCGCATGGCCGCCGCACTGTACGCCGGGCGAGTCATCGAGGACGAGGAGCAGGCTGCCTAATGCTGTTGTCAAGCCACGAGACGCAGGGGTGCTCGGGCCTGGAAGGGCTGGCGGTCACGGAGCATGGCGTAGAGGACGTTGATCT
>NZ_JBEYVS010000013.1:0-168548 GCF_040644095.1 Streptomyces sp. NPDC047028 | reverse complement strand
GCCCCGTACCGCGGCATCACGCGGTACGGGGCTTCGGGCGGTTCACGGTTGCCGGGCCGGCGGCGGCCGTGCTCCGCTTCCTCACCGACCCGAAACGGGCGGGTGGGCGGGAAAATCGTCCGCCGCGGCGACCCGCACCCGCCCGCCGGGCTACACCCCCACGGGTTCCCGGGTGGAGGCCGCCTCCTTGGCGTCCCTCTTCGCCGCCCGCTTCTTCGCCCGCCGCTCCTTGCGGAGCTCCAGCATCGCGTAGAGCGTCGGGACGAGGAGCAGGGTCAGCAGGGTGGAGCTGATCAGACCGCCGATGACGACCACCGCCAGCGGCTGGGCGATGAAGCCGCCCTCGCCGGTGACGCCCAGGGCCATCGGGAGCAGCGCGAAGATCGTCGCGAGGGCCGTCATCAGGATCGGGCGGAGCCGGTGCCGGCCGCCCTCGACGACCGCCTCGACGACGCCGTAGCCCTGCGCGCGGTACTGGTTGATCAGGTCGATCAGCACGATCGCGTTGGTCACCACGATGCCGATCAGCATCAGCATGCCGATCATCGCCGGGACGCCCATCGGGGTGCCCGTGGCGCTCAGCAGGCCGATCGCTCCGGTCGCCGCGAACGGGATGGAGACCAGCAGGATCAGCGGCTGGGCCAGCGAGCGGAACGTCGCCACCAGCAGCATGAACACGATCGCGATCGCGGCCAGCATCGCCAGGCCCAGGTTCTTGAACGCGTCGTCCTGGTCGGAGCTGACCCCGCCGATCTGCGCGGTCGCACCCGCCGGCAGCTTCAGCGCCTTGATCTTCGACTGGAGCTTCGTGCTCACCGCGCCCGTGTTGTCCCCGGTCGGCCGGGCCGTGATGGTGGCCGCCCGCTGCCCGTCGATCCGGGTCAGGGAAACCGGGCCGGGCTCCAGCTTCACCGTGGCGATCTCCCCCAGTTTCACCGGCCCGAGGCGCAGCGCCTTCAGCTGGGCCAGCGTGGTCGCGGGCTTCGCGGACTTCACGACGACGTCGCGCTCGGTGTCGTCGAGGACGGCCTGCGCGGCCGTCGTACCGCGCACGGCCTGGGCGACCGCGAGCCCGAGCTTCTGGTCGTCGAAGCCGGCCGCGGCGGCCTTGGCGTTGGCCTTCACCGAGATCCGCGGCACGCTCTGCGCGAGGTCGCTGGTCACGTCGGTGACGTGGTCGAGTCCGGCGACGGCGGCGCGGACCTGCTCGGAGGCCGTGCGCAGCGCCGCCGGGTCGGACGCCTTCACCTGGACGCTCAGGTCCTGGCTGCCGAAGCCGTCACCGGCGGACACGGTGGTCGTACCGATGCCGTCGAGCTTCTTCAGCCCGTCCTCGATGTGCTTCTGCACATCGTCGTAGGACGCGGAGTCCTTCAGCATGACCTGGTACGACGCCTGGTTGGTGTCGGTGCCGCCGCCGAAGGCGGCCATGAATCCGGAGGAGCCGACGGTGACCTGGTAGTCCTTGACGCCCTCGGTCGAGGCCAGCAGCTTCTCCACCCGCTTGGCCTGCGCGTCGGTGGCCGCGAGGCTGGTGCCGGGCTTCAGCTTCTGCTTGACGGTGAGGACCTCCTGGTCGCCCTGGTCGAAGAAGTTGGTCTTCAGCAGGCCGGACATGCCGAACGTGCCGAAGAGCACGACGACGGCGATCAGCACACTGGTGATCCGGCGCCGGGTGGCGAACCGCAGGACGGGGACGTAGATCCGCTGGAGCCTGCTCCGCGCCTCCTTCTCCTCGGCCCGCCGACGGGCCTCGTCCGCGTCCTCGGGGGTGCCCTTGGGGGCGCGCAGGAACCAGTACGACAGGACCGGTACGACCGTCAGCGACACGAGCAGGGAGGCCAGCAGGGCGGCCGTCACCGTGATGCTGAACGAGCCGAACAGCGCGCCCACCATGCCGCCGACCAGGCCGATCGGCAGGAACACGGCGACCGTGGTGAGGGTGGAGGAGGTGACCGCGCCGGCCACCTCGCGAACGGCGCCCAGGATGGCCTCGCGGCGCTCCTCGCCGTAGCCGAGGTGCCGTTTGATGTTCTCCAGGACGACGATGGAGTCGTCGACGACCCGGCCGATGGCGATGGTGAGCGCGCCCAGCGTCAGCACGTTGAGCGACAGGTCGCCGATCCACAGCACGATCAGCGCGAGGACCACCGACAGCGGGATCGACACGGCGGTGACCAGCGTGGAGCGGATCGAGGCCAGGAAGACCAGGATGACGAGGACCGCGAAGAGCAGGCCCAGCGCGCCCTCGGTGGTCAGGCCCTTGATGGACTTGGACACGGCCGGGCCCTGATCGCTGACGACGGTGAGCTTCGCCCCTGCGCCGAGGTCCTTCCGCAGGTCGGGGAGCTTGTCGTTGACGGCCTTGGAGATGGAGACGGCGCTGCCGTCGTGGTCGGTGGTGACGCTGACGGCGAGGCTGGGCCGGCCGTCGGTGCGGGTGATGGAGTCGGCGGGGGCCGGCTGCTCCTTCACGGTGGCCACGGACCCGAGGCGTACGGGCTTCCCGCCGTCCTGTCCGGTGACCATCAGGTCGCGGATCTGCCCCAGCGAGGTGTAGCCGGCGCCGACCTGGACGGTGCGGTTCCTGCCGTCCTCGGCGAAGGAGCCGGCCGGGACGGTCGCGCCGCCCGCCTTGAGGGCCTCCCCGAGCGCGGCGGGGGACAGTCCGGCCCGCGCCAGCTTCGCGTTGTCGGGGGTGACGGTGACCTGGAGGTCCCGCACGCCGGTGACCTGGACGCGGCCGACGCCGTCGATGTTCTTCAGGGTCGGTACGACCGTCTTGTCGAGCTGGTCGGCGAGGGCCTGCTGGTCCTTGTCGGAGGTGACGGCGAGGACCACGGTCGGGATGTCGTCGGTGGACCCGGTGATGACCTGCGGGTCGACGCCGTCCGGGAGCTGGTTGCGGGCCCGGTTGACGGCCTGCTGGACGTCGGCGACGAGCTGCTTGCTGTCGTTGCCGTAGTCGAAGGACGCCATGATCACGGCGTTGCCCTCGCTGGCCGTGGAGGTGACGCCGGAGACGCCGTCGACGGCCTGGAGGTTGTCCTCGATCGGCTCGACGACCTGCTTCTCGACGACGTCGGGCGAGGCGCCCTGGTACGGCACGAGGACGGACACGACCGGGAGGTCGATGGTGGGCAGCAGCTGCTGCTTGATCTGGGGTATCGCGATCGCCCCGAAGACGAGCGCGATGATGGACACGAGCCCGATCAGGGCCCGTTGGGCGAGGCTGAACCTGGACAGCCAGGACATGGCGTTGGGGGTCTCTCTCCTGTGAGCGGCAGAAGCGGCGGGATCGACGGATCGGCGGAATCGACGGGATCGGCGGGATCGGCTGAATCGGGGGGGGGACACGGGACGCCGGGCGCGCAGGTGCGCGCCCACCCCACCACCCTGGGCCATGGCCGAGCGCTCACGCGTAGGCCCCAGGTCCATTTCCTTACCGGCGCCCTACTCCGCGCGCAGTACACGCGGGTGGAGATCAGTCCATCCGCGGACGGACCAGTCCCGACTCGTACGCGATGACGACGAGCTGCGCGCGGTCCCGGGCGCCCAGCTTGGCCATGGCCCGGTTGACGTGGGTCTTCACGGTGAGCGGGCTGACTTCGAGGCGTTCGGCGATCTCGTCGTTGGAGTGGCCGCCGGCGACCTGGACGAGGACCTCGCGCTCCCGTCCGGTGAGCGCGTCCAGCCGTTCTGCGCGGGCCGGGTCGGCGCCGTCGCCGTCGTCGCCTCGGGCGAGGAAGCGGGCGATCAGGCCCTTGGTGGCGGCCGGGGACAGCAGCGCCTCGCCGCCGGCGGCGACGCGGATGGCGCTGAGGAGTTCCTCCGGCTCGCTGCCCTTGCCGAGGAAGCCGGAGGCGCCCGCGCGCAGCGCCTGGACGACGTAGTCGTCGACCTCGAAGGTGGTCAGGATGACGACCCGGACATGTCCGAGGGCGGGGTCGGCGCTGATCAGCCGGGTGGCGGCGAGCCCGTCGGTGCCGGGCATCCGGATGTCCATCAGGACGACGTCGGCGCCCTGCTCCTGGGCGAGGCGGACCGCTTCGGCGCCGTCGGAGGCCTCCCCGACGACCTCCATGTCGGGCTCGGAGTCGACGAGCACGCGGAACGCGCTGCGCAGCAGTGCCTGGTCGTCGGCGAGCAGGACACGGATCGTCATGCGGTCTCCCCCGGGGCCGTCGTACGGGTCTCGACGGGCAGGATCGCATGGACGCGGTAGCCGCCGCCGTAGCGGGGGCCGGTGGTCAGGGTGCCGCGCAGGGCGGTGACCCGCTCGCGCATGCCGAGCAGCCCGTGGCCGCCGCCCGCGCCGGGTTCACCGTCCGCTCCCGGTCCGTCGTCCAGGACGGTGACCTCGATGTTCGGTCCTACGCGTACGACGCTGACCTCGGCCCTGGCGTTCGGGCCCGCGTGCTTCTGCGCGTTGGTCAGGGCTTCCTGGATGATCCGGTAGGCGGCCAGGTCGACGGCGGCGGGGAGGGCGGTGCCGTCGTCGGCGCGGGCCACCTGCACGGGCAGGCCGGCGCTGCGAAAGGTGCCGGCGAGGTCGTCGAGGCGGCTGAGGCCGGGGGCGGGTTCGGTGGGGGCCTCGGGGTCGCCGGACTGGCGGAGCAGGCCGACGGTGGCGCGCAGTTCGTTCAGCGCGGAGCGGCTGGCCTCGCGGACGTGGGCGAGGGCCTCCTTGGCCTGGTCGGGGCGCCTGTCCATGACGTGCGCGGCGACTCCGGCCTGCACGTTGACGAGGGCGATGTGGTGGGCGACGACGTCGTGCAGGTCGCGGGCGATGCGCAGCCGCTCCTCGGCGACGCGGCGGCGGGCCTCCTCCTCGCGGGTGCGTTCGGCGCGCTCCGCGCGCTCGCGGATGGCCCGCACGACGGCGCGGCGGCTGCGTACGGCGTCCCCGGCGGTGGCGCCGATACCGGTCCAGGCGAGGACGCCGAGGTTCTCCTGGGCGTACCAGGGCAGGCTGCCGCCGAGCATGGCGGCGCCCGTCAGCACGGTCATGGTGAGCAGGCCGACGCGGACGGTGGTGGTGCGGTCGGTGGCGGCGGCGACGGTGAACAGGGCGATGACGGCGGACATCGCCACGGGGGCGCGGGGGTCGGCGGTGACCAGTTCGGCGAGGGAGACGGCGCCGGTGACGGCGAGGACCGCCTTCGGGGCGCGACGCCGGAACACGAGGGCGGCTGCCCCGAGGAGCATGAGGAGGAGGCTGAGCGGCGCGGGCGTCCGGACGCCCCAGCTGATGCCCCGGCCGCCGCCGCCCGGCACGACGAACGAGCCGGCGACCATGCAGACGAGAACGCCTGCGGCGATGGCCGCGTCCAGGGCGAGGGGGTGAGCCCTGAGCCCACACCGCGCACGTTCGATTGTCCTCACGCCCACGAATGTACGGGCCCGCTCCGGCCGGCCGGGGGTGGGTCTCGCTCACCGGCGCCGGCGGGGTGCCGCTGCGCCCACCCGTGCCGCCCCTGGCGGTGCCCCGTAAGGGGCGCGGGGAGCTGCGCGACAAGCCACGACGCGCCCGCAGTCGCCGTACGACAGCAACTCCCCCGAGGCGTCAGCCCGGGATCAGGCCGTCGTCGCTCAGCATGTCGCGCACCTCGGCCAGAGTCGCGTCGGCGCCCGGGAGAATCAGATCCGACGGCTCCAGCGCATCGTCCGGCAGCGGAGCGCCCAGTCGCCGCACCGCGTCCAGGAGGGCACCCAGCGTCCGCCGAAAGCCCTCCCCGTCCCCCTTCTCCATCTCCTCGAGCAGTTCGTCGTCCAGCTTGTTCAGCTCGGGGAAGTGGGCGTCGTCCAGCGTCACCTGGCCCTCGCCCATGATCCGTACGATCACGTCGGCCTCCTCGGCTCCCGTCCCGGCGCCGGACTACTGCTTGTCGAAGCGCGGGGTGTCCTGCGGCTGCTGCTGGGACTGCCCCTGTCCGGTGCCGCCCTCGATCGCCTGCTGCTGCGAGGACGGGCCCCCGGCCAGCTCCGCCTTCATGCGCTGCAGCTCCAGCTCTACATCCGTACCACCGGAGAGCCGGTCCAGCTCGGCCGCGATGTCGTCCTTGGCCATGCCCGAGGGGTCGTCGAGCGCGCCGGAGGCGAGCAGCTCGTCGATGGCGCCGGCCCGCGCCTGGAGCTGCTGCGTCTTGTCCTCGGCCCGCTGGATCGCCAGCCCGACGTCGCCCATCTCCTCGGAGATGCCGGAGAACGCCTCGCCGATCCGGGTCTGCGCCTGGGCGGCGGTGTAGGTGGCCTTGATGGTCTCCTTCTTCGTGCGGAAGGCGTCCACCTTGGCCTGGAGCCGCTGGGCCGCGAGGGTGAGCTTCTCCTCCTCGCCCTGGAGGGTGGTGTGCTGCGTCTCCAGGTCGGTCACCTGCTGCTGGAGCGCGGCGCGGCGGGACAGCGCCTCGCGGGCCAGGTCCTCGCGGCCGAGCGCGAGCGCCTTGCGGCCCTGGTCCTCCAGCTTGGTGGACTGCTGCTGCAACTGGTTGAGCTGCAGTTCGAGACGCTTGCGGGAGGTCGCCACGTCGGCGACGCCCCGGCGCACCTTCTGCAGCAGCTCCAGCTGCTTCTGGTACGAGTAATCGAGGGTCTCGCGCGGGTCCTCGGCCCGGTCAAGGGCCTTGTTCGCCTTCGCGCGGAAGATCATCCCCATACGCTTCATGACACCGCTCATGGGCTTCGCGCGCCCCCTTCTGACGGACTCCAGCTCACAGATCCTGCGACAGAACCCACAGTACGGGCCCTGACTCCATTACCGCACTGTTCGGGGACGGATGCGCTCATCCCCAAGGACGACTGCGGACCGTTCCGCTCCGGCGCAGGGAGTAGGTGATCCCCCGTCGGCGTGCGGGTGAACCGTCCGCGACGCACCCTCTGTCCCTGTACAGACGTCCGGCGTTGCCGGATCGTTCCCCGGCGGGCTGTGGTCCATGCCGGTGCACCCCTTACCCTTGGTCTTTGTGTTCCGTAGCCGCGCCAAGGAAGAGAAGGCCCCCGCCGCCAAGGCGGGGCTGACCGACTCCAAGCAGACCCGTGACCCCCAGGCCCCGAAGGGCCGGCCGACCCCCAAGCGCAATGAGGCCCAGTCCCAGCGCCGCAGCGTCGCCAGCACTCCGACGAACCGCAAGGACGCCGCGAAGCGTCAGCGGGAGGATCGCCGCCAGGCGATGGACCGGCAGCGCAAGGCGCTCGCCGGCGGCGACGAGCGGTATCTGCCCGCCCGGGACAAGGGCCCGGTCCGCAGGTTCGCCCGTGCCTGGGTCGACTCCCGGTTCAACGTGGCGGAGTTCTTCCTGCCGCTGGCCGTGGTCATCCTGGTGCTGAGCGTGGTGCGGGTCCCGGCGATCCAGAGCATCGCGCTGCTGCTGTGGCTGATCGTGATCGTGCTGATCGTGCTGGACGCGGCGGTCAGCGGCTTCCGGCTGAAGAAGCGGCTGGCGGAGCGGTTCCCGGACGCGAACCGGCGGGGCGCGGTCGCCTACGCCCTGATGCGCTCCCTCCAGATGCGCCGGCTCCGGCTGCCGAAGCCGCAGGTCAAGCGCGGAGAGCGGCCCTGAGCACAGAGGCGTTCTACGGGGGCGCGGCCGCTTCCTGGCTGAGCAAGCTGGGCGGTCTGCGCGATGTCGTACGGCAGGAGCTGGTGGCCCGGCAGCTCGACGAGCAGCTGGCCGCGCGGTTCCCGGTCGGACAGCGGCTGCGGGTGCTCGACGTGGGCATGGGTCAGGGCACGCAGGCGCTGCGGCTGGCCCGGCTCGGGCACCAGGTGACGGGGGTCGAGCAGGACCCGACGATGATCGAGGCGGCCCGCGAGGCCCTGGCCGGGGAGCCGGTGGGCATCCGCGAGCGGGTCCGGCTGGTGCAGGGCGACGGGCGGGACACCGGCGTGCACTTCCTGCCGGGCGCCTTCGACGTGGTGCTGTGCCACGGCGTCCTGATGTACGTCGAGGAGCCCGACGCGATGGTGGCCGGGCTGGCCCGCATGCTGGCGCCGGGCGGTCTGCTGTCCCTGCTGGTCCGAAACGGGGACGCGCTGGCCATGCGGCCGGGGCTGTCCGGCGACTGGGCGGGCGCGCTGGCCGCGTTCGACACGACCGCGTACCGGAACCGGCTCGGTCTGGACGTCCGCGCCGACCGGCTGGCCACGCTCACCGCGACGCTCGCCGGGATCAACGCGCCGCTGCACGCCTGGTACGGCGTGCGGGTCTTCACGGACACGGCGGCGGACGGCGCCGAGGTCCCCGGGGAGCAGGAGCTGCGGGCGCTGCTCGCGGCCGAGGAGAAGGCCGGCCGCACCGACCCGTACCGCGGGGTGGCGGCGCTGCTGCACCTGTGCGGGGTGCGTGGCTGACCCCGGCCCTCGGCGGGCCTCGTTCGGGTGAAGCCGGGGAGCCGTCGGACCGGCCCGAGGTGAGACTCGGGACATGGACGCTTCCCCCGCCCGTGCTCTTCGGAGGGCCGCCTGCGTCACCGCGCTCGTGTGTGCCCTGGCCCTCCTCTCCGGCTGCTCGCGGTCCGGGCCCGCGCCCGCGTCGCGCGACGACGTCACGGCCACCCGGGCGGCGGCCGCGCCGATGGACGCGAGCGACCTGCAGAGCCAGTACGAGAAGGTGATCAAGGAGGTCCTGCCGTCGGTCGTGCAGATCCAGGCGAGCCAGGACCTCGGCTCCGGCGTGGTGTACGACGACAAGGGGCACATCGTCACCAACGCGCACGTGGTCGGCTCGGAGAAGACGTTCAAGGTGACCACGGCGAACAGCGAGACCGCGCTCACCGCGTCCCTGGTGTACTCCTACCCGGAGCAGGACCTCGCGGTGATCAAGCTGGACAAGGTGCCGGACGGGGTGAAGGCGGCGTCCTTCGGGAACACCGAGAAGGTCGCGGTCGGGCAGATCGTGCTGGCGATGGGTTCGCCGCTCGGGCTGTCGTCCAGCGTGACGCAGGGCATCGTCTCGGCAACCGGACGGACCGTCAGCGAGGGCAGCAGCGGCGGCGGAACGGGCGCCACCATCGCGAACATGGTGCAGACGTCGGCGGCCATCAACCCGGGTAACAGCGGTGGCGCCCTGGTCAATCTGGACGGGCAGGTCATCGGTATCCCGACGCTCGCGGCGACCGACCCCCAGCTGGGCGGCAGCGCGGCGCCGGGCATCGGGTTCGCGATCCCGGCGTCGATGGTGAAGACGGTCGCCGACCAGATCATCCAGAAGGGCAAGGTCGTCGACTCGGGGCGGGCCGCGCTCGACATCACGGCGCGGACGGTCGTCGACAGCGACTACCAGCCGGCCGGCGTCGCGGTGGTCACCGTCGAGCGGGGCGGGGCGGCCGACAAGGCGGGGCTGCGGGCCGGTGACATCATCACCAAGCTGGGTGACCAGACGATCACCACCATCACGTCCCTCTCCGAGGCCCTCGCGTCGGACCGGCCCGGCCAGCACACGAAGGTGACGTTCCTGCGCGACGGCCGCACGACGACGGCCGAGGTGACACTGGGTGAGCAGTGAGGCATGAGGCCGGGTGAGCGGTGACACCTGACGCCGGGTGAGCAGTGCTGCCCGCTCACCGCTCACCCGGCCCGGACGTGTTACGAGGCGTCTTCGGCGTGCAGGCTCATCGGGCCGTAGATCTCGCTGGTCTCCTCGAAGAGCCGCACCTGGTCCGCGCCGCCGTCCCGCAGTTCCTTCCAGTGCTCACCGATCCAGGACTCGGCGTCCCCCTGCGTGGTGAACTCCTCGGGCTGCACCGCGGGCTGGACCTCCGTCCCGTCGGCCTTCTCGAACCGCCACGTCCATGCCGCCATCTGGGCCTCCTTTGATCCAACTGCCGACCAGCCTAGCCGGATGCGCAAGACCTGCGAGGACGGGTGAAAATCGGGGCGTGGAACTGACTCTGCTCGGCACTGGTGCCCCCGCGGGACTGCCCCGCCCCGACTGTCCCTGCGCCGTCTGCGCGACCGCGCTCGGGCCGGCCGCGCGGGCGGCCACCGCCGTCCTCGTGGACGGGGCGCTGCTGCTCGACCTGACCCCGGGCGTGGCGTTCGCGGCCGCCCGCGCCGGGCACTCGCTGGGCGGGGTACGGCAGGTGCTGCTGTCGCACCCGCACGACGGCCCGGCGGTGGAGGTGCCGGCCGGGCTGCCGCAGCCCGGCCGGGTCCCGGACGGCCGGGAGTTGGCGCTGCTGACGGGGCATCGGGTGCGGGCGGTGGCGATGGACGCGGGCGGCACCGGGTACGCGGTGACCGGGCCGGACGGGCAGCGGCTGCTGTACCTGCCGCCGGGCGGCGCGCCCGCTGGACTCGAGGAGTCGCGGGCGGAGACGTACCAGATGGTCCTGGCGAACGTGGTGGGGCGGCCGGACGCGCTGGCCCGGCTGCGGGCGGTGGGCTCGGTCGGGCCGACCACGGACGTCGTCGCCGTCCACCTCGACCACGACGTGCCGTCCGGCGGTGAGTCGGTGCGGCGGCTCGCGGCGGCGGGGGCGCGTGCGGTGCCCGACGGTACGACGCTGGTGGTGGGCGCGTACGAGAACGTACCGGACGTTCCGCGCCGGACCCTGGTGCTGGGCGGGGCGCGTTCGGGCAAGTCGGTGGAGGCCGAGCGGCGGCTGGAGTCCTTCCCCGATGTGCTGTACGTGGCGACCGGTGGCACGCGGAGCGGGGACGGCGAGTGGGCGGTGCGGGTGGCCGCGCACCGGGAGCGGCGACCGGGGTCGTGGCGTACGGCGGAGACGACGGACCTGGTGCCGCTGCTGGCCGAGGAGGGGCCGCCGGTGCTGATCGACTGCCTGTCACTGTGGCTGACGGACGCGATGGACGCGGTGGGGGCGTGGGACGACGCGGAGTGGGCGGGCGGCGGCGAGAAGGCGCTGCGCGAGCGGGTGGCCGAGCTGGCGGCGGCGGTGCGGTCCGCTCGGCGGACGGTGGTGGCCGTGTCCAACGAGGTCGGGTCCGGGATCGTCCCGGCGACGGCCTCCGGACGGCGCTACCGCGACGAACTGGGGCGCCTGAACACGGCGTTCGCCGCCGAGTGCGAGCAGGTCCTCCTGGTGATCGCCGGCCAGGCGATGGTCCTGCGGGGCTGAGCAGCACGCTCCGCTGCGGCCGGCCGGGGCTGGGTCCGCTCACCGGCACCGGCAGGGTGCCGCTGCGCCCACCCGTGCCGCCCTGGGGGTCCCCCAGGCCCTTAAGGCACTGGGGGAGGCACGCATGCCCCGCAGCTGGGGGGGGGCGGCGCGCCCGCGCGTGGGGACGCGCCCCGAAGGGGCGCGGAGGACTGCGCGATCGGCCACGACGTGCCCGCGGCCGAACACGGCGCCGCTGGGCAGCGCCCCCTCAGGGGCGCGGGAAACCGCGCGACGAGCCACGGCGCGCCAGCAGGTTGCGAATTATCGGGGGTTCTTGCGGGCCACTACCCGGTACGCGTTGGAGAGGGGGGTGTGGCGGGCCAGGGGGGAGACCGCGCGGTCGAGGACGGAGGCTGCCGTGGCGAAGGGGGCCGCCGCCGCCCGAACGGCGAGGGGCGCGCCGGCCACGGCGAGGCTGACGGCCGCCGAGAGGTCGTAGGGGACGTGGGGAGCGGCCCGGTCGACGACCAGGACCCTGCACCCCAGGCACTCCAACTCCGCGCACAGGTTGGCCACCGGCAGCAGATGGAGGTGGCGCGGCTGCCCGTAAGGCAGCCACCGTCGGCCGAGCAGCGCGGCGAACCCGCTGCGGGGATCCGGCACTTCGACGACGAGATGCCCCCCGGGCCGCAGCACGGCCAGCGCCGCACGCAGTTCCGCGCGCGGGTCCGGCATGTGCTGGAGGTGGTGGAACATGCTCACCACGTCGTAGCGGCCCCGCAACCGCGTCGTCATGCCCGGCCCGGCCAGCCGCCCCACGTGCGCCTCCTCCACCCGCCCGGCCGCGCGGGCCTCCAGGACGCGCGGCGACGGATCGAGCCCGTCGAAGGAGGTGTAGACGAAGAACTCCCTCGCCGCCTCGGGGAAGTGGCCGTACCCGGTGCCCACGTCGAGCCAGCTCTCCGGCTCGGGCAGCTCCGACAGCTTGTGGGCGGTGGCCCGGTGCCGGCGCCGTACCGCGCGGGCGGACAGCACGCGGGCCGCGAAGTCCTCCAGGTGGCCCGCGTAGAAGTCGCCGTGGGGCAGGGCGAGCCCCTCCGTGACGAGCCGCGGGTTCTGGAAGACGTGCCCGCAGCCCCGGCACTCGTCCACGGTGAACGTGCCCGGCAGGTGTCCCGTCGGGTCGGTGGTGCGCAGCCGGGTGCGCAGGGTGCGCGCGCCGCACCAGGGGCAGTCCTCGCGGCGCGGCTCGTGGAACAGGTCGGTGGCGGAGCGCGACGCGGTGTCCGTGATGGGTGGCGAGGGTGGCATGGACGGCTCCCTGTACGACATTCTGCTGCAAACCGGAACGTATGGGATACCCCTCCCGGGTGCAACGACGTCGGGACGGCGTGGTGGCGACGGGACGCGGAAAGCGTTCGTTCGCTGCCGGTACTGTTCGGCGAATGAGCAGGATTGATCTCGACGACTTCTCCGATCTCATCGAGCGCCCCGACGGTGCCGTACGCCGTGACGCCGAGGCCCGCCGGGAGCGCCGGATCGTGCCGCCCGGGGCCCTCGGCCGGCTCGACGAACTGGGCGAGTGGCTGTCCGCGGCGCAGGGCGCCGTGCCGGTACGGCCGTTGGAACGGCCGCGCGTGGTGCTCTTCGCCGGCGACCACGGCATCGCCGAGCTGGGCGTCTCCGCCCGTCCCGCGGGCGGTGCCGCGGAGCTGGTGCGGGCGGTGCTGGAGGGCGGCAGCCCGGTGGCGGTGCTGGCCCGGCGCCTGGATGTTCCCGTGCGCGTCGTCGACATGGCCGTGGACTGCGACCCGGACGCGTTCCCCGCGGACGTCGTACGGCACCGGGTGCGCCGCGGCAGCGGCCGTATCGACGTCGAGGACGCGCTGACGGCGGACGAGGCCGACGCGGCGTTCCGGGCCGGTATGGCCGTCGCCGACGAGGAGGCCGACTCGGGGACGGATCTCGTGGTTCTCGGCGATGTCAGCGTGGGCGGGACGACGGCGGCGTCGGTGCTGGTCGCGGCCCTGTGCGGGACCGACGCCTCGGTGGTGACCGGGCGGGGCGGGCTCGCGATCGACGACCTGGTCTGGATGCGCAAGTGCGCGGCGATCCGGGACGCGCTGCGGCGGGCCCGGCCGGTCCTCGGGGACCAGTTGCAGTTGCTGGCGACGGTCGGCGGGGCGGACCTGGCGGCGATGACCGGGTTCCTGCTGCAGTGCGCGGTGCGGAAGCTCCCGGTGATCCTCGACGGGGTGGTGGCGGCCGCGTGCGCGCTGGTCGGGCAGCGGGCCGCCTTCCGGGCGCCGGACTGGTGGCTGGCGGGGCACGACAGCGGGGAGCCCGGGCAGGCGAAGGCGCTGGACCGGATGGCCCTGGAGCCGCTGCTGGCCCAGGGTGTGCGGGTCGGCGAGGGCGTGGGCGCGCTGCTGGCCCTGCCGCTGGTGCGCAGTGCGGCGGCACTGGCCGCGGAGCTGCCGGAGCGGCCAGAAGTCGACACGGCACCGGAAGGCGACACGGCACCGGAAGGCGAGAAGGCGGCGGAAGCGGAGTGACGCGGGCTACGCGGGTCTGAAAAGAGCCGTTCGCCGGTACGGCACCCATATGATCCTCCCCTATGGGAGATGCCCGAATTGCGGTGGAACAGCGGGGCGAGCCGGAGCGGGCCGGTGGGGGTGGGGCCTCTCGTCGGGCCGCCGCCCTCGCCGTCTGGTACTTGCGTGCCGTCGCGTTCGTCAACTTCCTGAGCGCGGTGTGGGTGTCGCTCGGCCAGGACGTGCGCCGGCACAACCAGGAGAACTTCTTCACCCCCTACCTGCTGACCGCGGGCTTCGCCTCCGGTGTGTTCACCGCGTTCCTGGCGATCACCATGCGCCGCCGCAAGCGGGCCGCGTGGATCCTGAACCTCGTGCTGAGCGGGCTGTTCCTCGCGCTGTTCGCGTTCGCCATGGCGTTCCCGGAGATCCGCCAGTACACACAGAACTGGATCTCCCTGGCGCTGACGGCGGGCTTCGTGGCCGCGCTGGTCGCCGGCCGGAAGGAGTTCTACGCCAAGGGCGACCGCTCCAACCCCCGGCTCGCGGCGACCGTCGCCCTCGGCGGCGGGCTGCTCTGCTCGCTGCTGGCCGGCCTGCTGGTGACGGCGACCAACCAGGCGGCGGACGCGGCCCGTTCGACGTTCCCGGAGCGCTGGCACTACGGCACGCTGCGGCTGGTGTCGGTGGCCGCCGAGGAGTCCCGCTTCCCCGGCATCGACCCGCCGAACTGGGCCAACGTGACGATCAACGTCCTCAGCACGGCCCTCGTCCTCGCCGTCCTCTACGCCGCGTTCCGCTCCCGCCGTGCCGTCGACCCGCTCACCGAGGACGACGAGAAGCGGCTGCGCGAGCTGCTGGAGCGGCACGGGGAGCGGGACTCGCTCGGGTACTTCTCGCTGCGCCGCGAGAAGAGCGTGGTGTGGTCGCCGACCGGGAAGGCGGCCGTCGCCTACCGCGTCGTCGGCGGGGTCAGCCTCGCCTCCGGCGACCCGCTGGGCGACCCGGAGGCGTGGCCCGGGGCGATCGCGCCGTGGCTGGCCCAGGCACGGGCGCACGGCTGGATCCCGGCGGTGATGGGGGCCGGCGAGGAGGCCGGGACGGTCTACGCGCGGCACGGCCTGGACGCTCTGGAACTCGGTGACGAGGCGCTCGTTGAGGTCGCCGAGTTCACCCTGGAGGGGCGGGCGATGCGCACGGTCCGGCAGGCCTACAACCGGGTGCGGCGGGCCGGCTACCAGGTGCGGATCCGGCGCCACGAGGACATCCCGGCGGACGAGACGGCGTATCTGATCGAGCGCGCGGACGACTGGCGGGACGGGGCCACCGAACGCGGGTTCAGCATGGCGCTCGGCCGGCTCGGGGACCCCGAGGACGGCCGGTGCGTGATGCTGGAGTGCACGGACGCCGAGGGCCGGCTGCGCGCGCTGCTCTCGTTCGTGCCGTGGGGGCCGCACGGGCTGTCCCTGGACCTGATGCGGCGGGACCGGGACTCCGACAACGGGCTGATGGAGTTCATGGTCATCGAACTCCTGCGGCGGGCCGGGGAGATCGGGATCACTCAGGTGTCACTCAACTTCGCCATGTTCCGATCGGTCTTCGAACGCGGTGCGCGCCTCGGTGCCGGCCCGGTGCTGAGGCTGTGGCGGTCGCTGCTCAGCTTCTTCTCCCGGTGGTGGCAGATCGAGTCGCTGTACCGCGCCAACGCCAAGTACCGGCCCATCTGGGAACCCCGGTTCCTGCTCTTCGAGAAGAGCGCGGACCTGCTGCGCATCGGCCTCGCGTCGGCGCGGGCCGAAGGGTTCCTGGGGGGCCTGTCGCCGGATTCCCGCCGTCCGCCCGGAGGGCGGGCCCCGCGGCGTCTGGTGCGTGCGATCGCAAGGCGCCGGAGTGCCTTCGTGGCGGAGCCACGTGGGCGTTTCGGCAACGCCGCGAGCGTGCGTGCCAGACGCCGCGGGGCTGGGGGCACCTCCCGGCCGGAGGCTGGGGGAGGGAATCCGGCGGCAGGCCCAGCGGCGCCGGGGCTGCCGAAGTGGGTGCATCGGCGGCACTTGGACACGCATCGATGAGGGAATACCGGGTGATCACCGGATGAGGACCGTTTGATGGGGACGCACGTCGGCCCGCTCGCCCGCTGGGCCCGTGCCGAGTGGGGGCTGCTGTACGTCAGCGTGCGCGAGCCGCTGCTGAAGCGGCGGCTGCGGGCGGTCCCGATGACGGTCGGCGCGGTGTGCCTGACGGCGCTCCTGCAGTACGTGCAGAACCAGCCGTGGGGTTTTCGTCTCGTGCAGGACGTGGGTGCCGTACGGGCGCAGGACCCGCTGTGGCAGGCCCTGTTGCGCACACCCCTGTCGCTGTTCGTTCCGGCGCTGGACCTGCCGGTGTGGGGCGCGCTGGCGCAGATCCTGCTGGTGTTCGGCATCGCCGAGGTGTGCCTGGGCTGGTGGCGGACGATGGGCATCGCGTACGTCGCGACGCTCGCCGGGACGCTGTACGCGCGCGTGGGCATCGCCCTCGGCCCGCACGCCCCGTTCGGGCTGCCCGCTTCGGACGCGCAGGTCGTGGACACCGGCCCGTCGGCGGCCGTGGTGGGGCTCGCGGTGTTCGTGTGCTGGCGCTACGGCGCCTACGTCACGGCGAGCGCGGTGGCCCTGGCGATGGTGGTCGAGGTGCTGGTCAAGGAGAACCTGGCGGGCAAGGAGCACCTGGCCGCGCTCATCGCCGTAGGGCTGCTCTGCCTGGTGACCGCGGCGCGCCCCTGGTACGGGATCCGGCGCCGGTACGGGATCCGGTCGTGGCGGCGGCGTCACCGGCGGTCGGGGAGGCGGGCCGGGCGCGGGTCGGGCTTGCCGCCGATCCAGTCCTGAACGGCGCGGCTGGGCCCGGACCAGCGGCGGTCGTGGCGGTAGGCGCGCAGGGCTGCCTTGGCGCGGGCGCGGGGGCGGCGGCCGTAGCACCGGCGGGCCCAGGCCGATCCGGGCCGGGCCAGGCGGATCGCGCCGACGATCGCGACGAGCGGCACGATGACGCCGACCACCGCGATGCGTGTCTTGCCCTTGCTCAGGGCGATCAGCGAGAACAGGAAGTTCAGGGCGACGCTGAAGATGGCGGAGCCCCGGTCGGTGAGTTCCTGCTGGCTGAGGTCGTTGACGCCGAACGGCGAGAAGCCGGCGAGCAGGAGGCCGACGAGGGCAGCGGTGAGGACGACGACCTCGACGCTCTTGCGGCCGTCCTCGGTCCAGTAGACGTCGTCGAGGTGCAGGATCAGGGCGAACTCGTCCAGGACCAGGCCGGCGCCCATGCCGAACACGACGGCGGCGACGGCCCCGCCGGCCCCGTGCCGGTCGCTGGCGACCGCGCCGAAACCGCCGATGATGGTGAGGAGGATGCCGGGGACGACGTGGTGAATGTGCAGCCCGCCCGCCTTGACGTTGCCGAACGGCCCCTTGCCGGCCCGGATCAGCCGGGTGATGAGGCGGGTGACGAAGAAGGTGAGGACGAAGGCGGCGAGGGCGAGCAGCAGCGGGAGCTTGCCCGGCTCGATGATGTTCCGTACCCACCAATGCCCCATATGCGAACTTTAGTCGCAGCCGGACGGTGGGGCTCCGTCAACCGGCCGGTACCCTGCGCCGGTGACCGAGACCCCCGTGACCGCGTCGTTCGACGGCCCCCGCTTCGCCTTCGGCACGCTCACCGCGCTGCCCGTCCGGGTGCACCGCTGGGACCGGGAGGCCGCGCGCGGCGGCATGCTGAACGCCCCGCTGGTCGGGCTGGTCGTCGGGGGCTGCGCGGCCGGGCTCGGACTGCTGCTGCTCCTGCTGGGCGCGGGCCCCTGGCTGGCCGCGGTCGCCACCGCCGCCGTGCCGGCCGCCCTCACCCGGGGTCTGCACCTGGACGGGCTCGCGGACACGGCGGACGGGCTGGGCAGCGGCAAACCGGCCGAGGACGCGCTGCGGATCATGAAGCAGTCGGACATCGGGCCGTTCGGTGTCCTCACCCTGGTCTTCGTGCTGCTCGGTCAGGTCGCCGCGCTGGCCCGGGGGTACGACGACTCGTGGGCGCGGGGTGCGCTGGCCGCCCTAGTCTCGGCGACGGCGGCCCGGCTCGCGCTGACCCTGGCGGCCCGCACCGGGATACCGGCCGCGCGCCCGGAGGGACTGGGCGCGGCGGTCGCCGGGGTGGTGCCGAGGAGGTGGGCCTGGACCGTGGCGGCCGTGGTGGTCGCGGCGGCGGCCGCGGCGGGGGGCGCGCTGTTCGGCGGCTACACGGCGGTGCGGACCGCTGTCGCGGTGATCATCGCGCTCGCCTCGGCCGAGCTGTTGCTGCGGCATTGCACGCGACGGTTCGGCGGGGTGACCGGGGATGTGTTCGGAGGTCTCGCGGAGACGGCGGCGACCGCGGCGCTGGTGGTGCTGGCGCTGGGGTGAGGCGCGGACGCCGGCGAGGTCGGGGGGCTGTCGAGTGCGTCTGCGGGTGCGTCGTGGTTGATCGCGCCCACGCGGCGGAGCCGCACATCAAGCCCAGCCCCGCGCCCCTTTGGGGGCGCGCTGTCGGCGGCCGGGATCATGAGACCGGGACCTTCCGGGGGACCTCGGGGTTGGTACCCGGAGGGACGAGTGCGGGGGCGTACGCGCGTAGGCTCGGGGCGGGTGTTCGCCGGCAGGGTGAAGGCCCCGGTTGCCACCCACCCCATGGCCTGGACCTAGGGTCGGCTCTCGGGCCCGGTCGACCCACCCCCATTCGGCCACAGCAACTTCACATCGGAAGCGAGAATTCACCACCGTGACTGCTCTGACTCTCAGCACCGCCGCGGCGGCCGGCCTGCGGGCCGACGCGATCGTGATCGGTGTCGCCAAGGGCACTGCATCCAGGTCCGCGGGACTCGTCGTCGCGCCCGGCGCCGAGGCCGTGGACGCGGCGTACGACGGCAAGCTGGCCGGCGTTCTGGAGACCCTCGGCGCCTCGGGTGCCGAGGGCGAACTGACGAAACTCCCCTCCCCGGCCGGCTTCAAGGCCCCGCTCGTGGTGGCGGTGGGCCTGGGTGACGAGCCCGGGAAGGACGACGCCTACGACCCGGAGGCCCTGCGCAGGGCGGCCGGCGTGGCCGCGCGGGTCCTCACCGGGTCGAAGAAGGCCGCGTTCGCGCTGCCGGTCGACGGCCCCGGTGCCATCGGCGCGATCGGCGAGGGCGTGCTGCTGGGCGCGTACTCCTACGACGCGCAGCGGGAGAACGGCGCGAAGAACGGCAGGGCGAAGAACGGCAAGGCCCCCCTCGGCGAGGCCGCGCTGCTGGGCGGCAAGCCGCGGGACGCGGCCCACAAGGGCGCCCTGGCCCGCGCGGTCACCGTCTCCGAGGAGCTGAACCGCTCCCGCGACCTGATCAACATGCCGCCCAACGACCTCACCCCCGAGGCGTTCGCCGCGATCACGCAGGCCGCGGCCAAGGAGCACGGCTTCAAGGTCCAGGTGCTCGACGACAAGGCCCTGGTCAAGGGCGGCTACGGCGGCATCATGGGTGTCGGCGGCGGCTCCGCGGCCACCCCGCGCCTGGTCAAGCTGTCGTACAAGCACCCGAAGGCCGACAAGCACCTGGCGCTCGTCGGCAAGGGCATCACCTACGACTCGGGCGGCATCTCCCTGAAGCCGGCCGGTCACAACGAGACGATGAAGTGCGACATGGCCGGCGCCGCCGCCGTGTTCGCCGCGGTCGTCTCCGCCGCCCGGCTCGGCCTGGAGGTCAACGTCACCGGCTGGCTGGCGCTGGCCGAGAACATGCCGTCGGGCTCCGCCGTGCGCCCCGGTGACGTGCTGCGCATGTACAGCGGCAAGACGGTGGAGGTGCTCAACACCGACGCCGAGGGCCGACTGGTGCTGGCCGACGCGCTGTGGGCGGCCTCGCAGGAGAACCCGGACGCGATCGTGGACGTGGCCACGCTGACCGGCGCGATGGTGCTGGCGCTGGGCACGCGGACGTTCGGGATCATGGGCAACGACGAGGCGTTCCGCGCGGCGGTGCACGAGGCCGCGGAAGAGGTCGGCGAGCCGGCGTGGCAGATGCCGCTCCCGGAGCACCTGCGCAAGGCCGGGGAGTCCCAGGTGGCCGACCTCTCGAACATGGGCGAGCGGATGGGCGGCGGCCTGTTCGCCGGGCTCTTCCTCCGCGAGTTCGTGGGCGAGGGCATCACCTGGGCGCACCTGGACATCGCGGGTCCCGCCTTCAACGAGGGCGGTCCCTTCGGGTACACGCCCAAGGGCGGCACCGGCTCCGCCGTGCGCACGCTGGTGCGGCTCGCCGAGCTGACCGCCGAAGGCGAGCTCGGCTAGCCGCCTGAGAGACCTGTGCTGTCCGTAGTCCGGCGGCCACGGGGGCGTGGGGGCTGGTCGCGCAGTCCCCCGCGCCCCTTCGGGGGCGCTGTCCTTCGCGGCGCTGGTCGCTACGTGGGGTGTCTCACACTCCAGCCCCGCGTCTCGTACGGGTCGAACAAGTGCAAAGATGGAGCCCGGCAGGACAGGGCCCCCACCAAAGGGCCGAAGCATCAAGCGGCCGGACACCAGCCGCCCGCCGGTCACAGGAGACCGGCGTGAGGCGCACATGCATGGAGGACGTGACGTGGCGAACGACGCCAGCACCGTTTTCGACCTAGTGATCCTCGGCGGTGGTAGCGGTGGTTACGCCGCGGCCCTGCGCGGGGCGCAGCTGGGCCTGGACGTCGCCCTGATCGAGAAGGACAAGGTCGGCGGCACCTGCCTGCACCGGGGTTGCATCCCCACCAAGGCCCTGCTGCACGCGGGCGAGATCGCCGACCAGGCCCGCGAGAGCGAGCAGTTCGGCGTGAAGGCCACCTTCGAGGGCATCGACGTCGCGGGCGTCCACAAGTACAAGGACGAGGTGATCTCCGGCCTGTACAAGGGTCTGCAGGGTCTCATCGCGTCCCGCAAGGTGACGTACATCGAGGGTGAGGGCCGGCTGTCCTCCCCCACCTCCGTCGACGTGAACGGCCAGCGGATCCAGGGGCGCCATGTGCTCCTCGCCACCGGTTCCGTACCGAAGTCGCTGCCGGGCCTGGACATCGACGGCAACCGGATCATCTCCTCGGACCACGCCCTCGTCCTGGACCGCGTGCCGAAGTCCGCGATCATCCTGGGCGGCGGCGTCATCGGCGTCGAGTTCGCCTCGGCGTGGAAGTCCTTCGGCGCCGACGTCACGATCGTCGAGGGCCTGAAGCACCTGGTCCCGGTCGAGGACGAGAACAGCTCCAAGCTGCTGGAGCGCGCGTTCCGCAAGCGGGGCATCAAGTTCAACCTGGGCACCTTCTTCCAGAAGGCGGAGTACACCCAGGACGGCGTGAAGGTCACCCTGGCGGACGGCAAGGAGTTCGAGGCCGAGGTCCTGCTCGTCGCCATCGGCCGCGGCCCGGTCTCGCAGGGCCTGGGCTACGAGGAGGCCGGGGTCGCCATGGACCGCGGCTACGTCCTCGTCGACGAGTACATGCGGACCAACGTGCCGACGATCTCGGCCGTCGGCGACCTGGTCCCCACGCTCCAGCTCGCGCACGTCGGCTTCGCCGAGGGCATCCTGGTGGCGGAGCGTCTGGCCGGTCTGAAGACGGTTCCGATCGACTACGACGGTGTCCCGCGGGTGACGTACTGCCACCCGGAGGTCGCCTCCGTCGGCATCTCCGAGGCCAAGGCCAAGGAGATCTACGGCGCGGACAAGGTCGTCGCTCTGAAGTACAACCTGGCGGGCAACGGAAAGAGCAAGATCCTCAAGACCGCGGGCGAGATCAAGCTCGTCCAGGTCAAGGACGGTGCCGTGGTCGGCGTCCACATGGTCGGCGACCGCATGGGTGAGCAGGTCGGCGAGGCCCAGCTGGTCTACAACTGGGAGGCGCTGCCGTCCGAGGTGGCCCAGCTCATCCACGCCCACCCGACGCAGAACGAGGCGCTCGGCGAGGCTCACCTGGCTCTGGCCGGGAAGCCGCTGCACGCCCACGACTGACGCCCTCGGTCCATCGGGCGCGACGACACAGACTTTCCGCAATTCGTTAGGAGCAACCGAAACCATGGCGGTTTCCGTAACCCTTCCGGCGCTCGGTGAGAGCGTCACCGAGGGCACAGTGACCCGCTGGCTGAAGGCCGAGGGTGAGCGCGTCGAGGCCGACGAGCCGCTGCTCGAGGTGTCGACCGACAAGGTCGACACCGAGATCCCCTCGCCCGCCGCCGGTGTGCTGGCCTCCATCAAGGTCGCCGAGGACGAGACGGTCGAGGTCGGCGCCGAGCTGGCCCTGATCGACGACGGTTCCGGCGCCCCCGCGGCCGCGCCCGCCCCGGCCGCCGCCGAGGCCCCGGCCGCCGAGCCCGCTCCGGCCGCCCAGGCCGCCCCCTCCGCCGAGCAGGCCGCCCCGGCCCCGGCTCCCACCGCCGAGGCCGCCGCCGGCGCCGGCTCCGCCGAGGGCACGGACGTGGTCCTGCCCGCGCTCGGCGAGTCCGTCACCGAGGGCACCGTCACCCGCTGGCTGAAGTCGGTGGGCGACTCCGTCGAGGCCGACGAGCCGCTGCTCGAGGTCTCCACGGACAAGGTCGACACCGAGATCCCGGCGCCCACCTCGGGCACGCTGCTGGAGATCGTGGTCGGCGAGGACGAGACCGCCGAGGTCGGCGCCAAGCTCGCCGTCATCGGTGCCGCCGGTGCCGCCCCGGCCGCCGCTCCGGCCCCGGCGCCCGCCGCCGAGGCCCCGGCCGCCCCCGCGGCTCCGGCCCAGCCCGCCCCGGCTGCCCCGGCTCCGGCCGCCGCCGCCCCGGCCGCGCCCGCCGCCGCTCCGGCTCCGGCCCAGCCCGCGGCTCCGGCGCCCGCCCCGGCTCCGGTCACCCCGGCCCCGGCCCCGGCCGCCCCCGCCGCGCCCGCCGCCCAGGCCACGGACGAGGGCGCCTACGTCACCCCGCTGGTGCGCAAGCTCGCCGCCGAGAACGGCGTCGACCTGTCCACCGTCAAGGGCACCGGCGTCGGCGGCCGTATCCGCAAGCAGGACGTCATCGCCGCCGCCGAGGCCGCGAAGGCCGCCACGCCGGCCACGGCCGCCGCCGCGCCCGCCGCGAAGAAGGCCCCCAGCCTGGAGGCCTCTCCGCTGCGCGGCCAGACCGTCAAGATGCCGCGCATCCGCAAGGTCATCGGCGACAACATGGTCAAGGCGCTGCACGAGCAGGCGCAGCTGTCGTCGGTCGTCGAGGTCGACGTCACCCGCCTGATGCGGCTGCGCGCCCAGGCCAAGGACTCCTTCGCCGCGCGCGAGGGCGTCAAGCTCTCCCCGATGCCGTTCTTCGTGAAGGCCGCGGCCCAGGCGCTGAAGGCCCACCCGGTCATCAACGCCAAGATCAACGAGGCCGAGGGCACGATCACCTACTTCGAGTCCGAGAACGTCGGAATCGCGGTGGACTCCGAGAAGGGCCTGATGACCCCGGTCATCAAGCGTGCGGGCGACCTCAACATCGCCGGCATCGCCAAGGCCACGGCGGAGCTGGCCGGCAAGGTCCGCGGCAACAAGATCACCCCGGACGAGCTGTCCGGCGCGACCTTCACCATCTCCAACACCGGTTCGCGCGGCGCACTGTTCGACACGATCATCGTGCCGCCGGGCCAGGTCGCGATCCTCGGCATCGGTGCCACGGTCAAGCGCCCGGCGGTCATCGAGACCGAGGAGGGCACGGTCATCGGCGTCCGCGACATGACCTACCTGACCCTCTCCTACGACCACCGCCTGGTCGACGGCGCCGACGCGGCCCGTTACCTGACGGCGGTCAAGGCGATCCTGGAAGCAGGCGAGTTCGAGGTCGAGCTCGGTCTCTGATTTCCTGATCAGGTGCTACGACGCCCCGTCCGGAGCCATCCGGACGGGGCGTCGCCGTTTCAGCCCGGGCAACCACAACGCCCTGAGGGGCGCGGGGAACTGCGCGACAAGCCACGACGCACCCGCAGCCGCCCCACGACGGAACCTCCCGAGTCCCCACGCGCCCCAAACCCCGTGTGCAACTGATCTCACCTGCGTGAAAGCACCCCCACCACCCCGCCCAACGCGCCGCACGGCCGTATTGTCTAAACGTCAGCCCCCGGGAGGAGCCCTCATGACCGCGCCCGTCGTCCACTCGCTGCGCGAACAGATCCGCGAGCACATCGTGGAGGGGATCGTCAGCGGGCGCTGGCAGCCGGGCGAGCGCATCGTCGAGCGGCGGATCGCCACGGAACTGCAGGTCAGCCAGACCCCCGTCCGGGAGGCCCTGCGCGAGCTGGAGTCCCTGCGGCTGATCGAGTCCGCGCCGAACAAGGGCGTCCGCGTGCGCAACCTGAGCGCGGCCGACCTGGAGGAGAGCTACCCCGTCCGGGCCGGCCTGGAGGCCATCGCGGCGGAGCTGGCGGCCGCCCGGCTCGCCGTGGACTGCTCGGCCCTGGAACCGCACGTGCTGGCCCTGTACGAGGCCGACCGCGACGCCGACGGGACGGCGCAGGTCCGGCACACCGTCGGGTTCCACCGGGAGCTGGTGCGGGCCGCGGACAACTCGGTGCTGCTGCACACGTGGGAGGGGCTGGGGATCGAGGTGTTCACGGCGCTGTCGATACGGTGGCTGGGGACGGTGCAGCAGTCGTATGCCGAGGAGCACGAGGAGTTGGTGCAGGCGTTCAAGCGGCGTGATCCGGACATCTCGGCGCTCGTCAAGGCGCACGTCCTGGGCTGCGCGCCCCGCGCCTGAGTTTCTCGCCCCCGCCGCCCCTTCCCGTCCCGTCCCTGGGGGCGAGCCCCCAGACTCCCCTTTGCGCAGTTCCCCGCGCCCCCATAGGGGCGCGTGCCCGCACCCCTATGAGCACACCCGAGCCAACCTCCGCTCACCTGGCAAAACACCCCAACTTCAAGGTCACCCGGTGCCACCGCCGGAGGCACCCCGTGCCGACTTTCTCGTGATCGAGAGGTTTTGGGCCTCAACCCTTTGATCGATCATCGATCAGGGAGTTACAGTCGCCGACGGACCTCCAACCGGGGTCCTAGCCCTGTCCTGCCAAAGACCAAGGGCACACCCGAACCCTTACCGATGAGGGAACCCCCTTCGACTGAGGAAGGCGGCGACATGACCGACCCCAACGCCATCCAGCCGAGCGCGCTCGACCAGCTCCCGGACCGTGACCCGGAGGAGACCGCCGAATGGCAGGCCTCCCTCGACGCCGTCGCGCGGGAAGCGGGGCCGCACCGCGCCGCGTACCTGATGCGGCGCACGCTGGAGCGTGCCGAGCGGGGCGGCGTCGCGCTGCCGAAGCTCCTCGAGACGGACTACGTCAACACCATCCCGACCGCCGCCGAGCCCGCCGTACCCGGTGACGAGGCCATGGAGACCCGGATCACCGCGTGGAACCGGTGGAACGCGGCGGCGATGGTGACCCGCGGCGCGAAGCACGGCGTCGGCGGCCACATCGCCACCTTCGCCTCCGCGGCCTGGCTGTACGAGACCGGCTTCAACCACTTCTTCCGCGGCAAGGAGGGCGACGGCTCCGGCGACCAGCTGTACATCCAGGGCCACGCCTCCCCCGGCATCTACGCCCGCGCCTTCCTGGACGGCCGCCTCACCGAGGCGCAGCTGGACAACTTCCGCCAGGAGGCCGGCGGCGACGGCCTGCCGTCGTACCCGCACCCGCGGCGCCTGCCCTGGCTGTGGGAGTTCCCGACGGTGTCGATGGGTCTCGGCCCGCTCTCCGCGATCTACCAGGCGCGCTTCAACCGCTACCTGACCAACCGCGGCATCAAGGACGTCTCCGCCTCGCACGTGTGGGCGTTCCTCGGTGACGGCGAGATGGACGAGCCGGAGTCGACGGCGGCGCTCGCGCTGGCCGCGCGTGAGGAGCTGGACAACCTCACCTTCGTCATCAACTGCAACCTGCAGCGCCTGGACGGCCCGGTCCGCGCCAACTTCAAGATCGTGCAGGAGCTGGAAGCCCAGTTCCGCGGCGCCGGCTGGAACGTCGTCAAGACGCTCTGGGGCTCCGCCTGGGACGAGCTGTTCCGGCTCGACACCACGGGCGCGCTGGTACGGCGGCTGCGCGAGGTACCGGACGCGCAGGTGCAGACGTACCAGACCCGCGACGCCGCCTACATCCGCCAGGACTTCTTCGGCGCCGACCCGGCGCTCGTGGAGATGGCGAAGCTGCTGAGCGACGACAAGATCCTCGAGGTCTTCCACCTCTCCCGCGGCGGTCACGAGGCCCGCAAGGTCTACGCCGCCTACAAGGCCGCCGTCGAGTTCAAGGGCGCGCCGACCGTGATCCTGGCCCAGACGGTCAAGGGCCACACCCTCGGCGAGGGCTTCGCGTCGAAGAACGCCAACCACCAGATGAAGAAGCTCTCGGTGGACGAGTTCAAGGCGATGCGCGACCTGCTGGAGCTGCCGATCAAGGACAGCGACTTCACCGACGGCGTGGTGCCCTACGGTCACCCCGGCGCCGGATCC
Source organism: Streptomyces sp. NPDC047028 (assembly GCF_040644095.1). Lineage (NCBI taxonomy): Bacteria > Bacillati > Actinomycetota > Actinomycetes > Kitasatosporales > Streptomycetaceae > Streptomyces > Streptomyces sp. NPDC047028. Next base: position 142,467 of record NZ_JBEYVS010000013.1, on the reverse strand, counting down.
CCCGAGGTGCGCTACCTCCAGGAGCGCCGCGCGGCCCTCGGCGGCCCGGCCCCGGCCCGCCGCCTCCACCCGGTCGCGCCGCTGCCGGCCCCGGCCGAGAAGGCGTTCGGCGCGTTCGACAAGGGCTCCGGCTCGCAGAGCGTGGCGACCACGATGGCCTTCGTCCGCCTGGTCAAGGACCTGGTCCGCGACAAGGAGACCGGCAAGCGCTGGGTGCCGATCGTCCCCGACGAGGCGCGCACCTTCGGCATGGAGTCGCTCTTCCCGTCCCTCGGGATCTACTCCCCCAAGGGCCAGACGTACGAGCCGGTCGACCGCGACCAGCTGATGTACTACAAGGAGGCCAAGAACGGCCAGATCCTCAACGAGGGGATCACCGAGGCCGGCTCCATGGCCGACTTCATCGCGGCGTCGTCGTCGTACGCGACGCACGGCGAGGCGATGATCCCGTTCTACATCTTCTACTCGATGTTCGGCTGGCAGCGCACCGCCGACCAGATGTGGCAGCTCGGCGACCAGCTCGGCCGCGGCTTCCTCGTCGGCGCGACGGCGGGCCGTACGACGCTGACGGGCGAGGGCCTGCAGCACGCCGACGGCCACTCCCCGGTGATCGCCGCGACCAACCCGGCGGCGCTGTCGTACGACCCCGCGTTCGCCTACGAGATCGCGGTGATCGTGCGGGAGGGCCTGCGCCGGATGTACGGCGAGGCGAAGCCGGGCGAGGACCAGAACGTCTTCTACTACCTCACCGTCTACAACGAGCCGATGCCGCAGCCGGCCAAGCCGGCCGTCGCCGGCGTGGACGAGGGCATCGTCAAGGGCCTGTACCGCTTCAACACGGCGGAGTCGGCGGGTATGACCGTCCCGGCGGGCGCCCCGCGCATCCAGCTGCTGGGCTCGGGCACGGCGATCCACTGGGCGCTCAAGGCGCAGCGGCTGCTCGCCGAGGAGTGGGGTGTGGCCGCCGACGTGTGGTCCGCGACCTCCTGGGGCGAGCTGCGCCGGGACGCCCTGGACGCCGACGCGGCGCTGCTGCGCGGCGAGGAGCGGACGCCGTACGTCCGCCGGGCGCTGCAGGGTGCCGAGGGCCCGGTGCTCGCGGTGTCCGACTACATGCGCCAGGTCCCGGACCAGATCGCGCAGTGGGTGGAGCAGGACTGGTCCTCGCTGGGCGCGGACGGCTTCGGCCTCTCCGACACCCGTGAGGCGGCCCGCCGCCACTTCGGCGTCGACGCCGAGTCGATCGTCGTCGCGGCCCTGGCCCAGCTGGCCCGGCGCGGCGAGGTCAAGGCGACGGCGGTGAAGGAAGCCCGCGAGGAGTACGGCCTGTAGTCCCGGCCGACGTACCACCGGCAGCGGCGGGGAGAGGGGGCGCACCCCTCTCCCCGCCGCTCCGGCATGTCGTGGGGCGGACACCGCCCCCGGATTCCCGGGCCCGCACCGCTCATAACAAGTGGCTCACTCCGCGTGCGCCCCACCGGCTGAGGCCCGATGCTGGAGCGGTGATGGACGAGACGGAGTTCTGGGAGCTGATCGACTCCACCCGGGAGGCCGCCGAGGGCGACCCCGAGGAGCAGGCCGACGTGCTCGTGTCCCGGCTGCTGGAGCTGGAGCCGGAGCTGGTGCTGGACTTCGCCCGTCACTTCGAGGCCCGCTACAACCGCGCGTACCGCTGGGACCTGTGGGGCGCCGCCTGGGTGCTGCTGGACGGGGCGAGCGACGACGCGTTCGACTACTTCCGGTGCTGGCTGATCGGACAGGGCCGGGAGGTCTTCGAGGGCGCCCTGCACGAGCCGGACGCGCTGGCGGACCTGCTCGACGACTTCGACGAGGAGATCGACGGTGACGGCGAGGAGCTGGGGTACGCGGCGGACGAGGCGTACGAGCAGTTGACCGGCACGGTCGCCACCGACCTGGGCATCGCCCCGGCCCCCGCCGAGCCCCAGGGCACCCCGGTCGACTTCGAGAAGGAATCGGTCCTCGCCGACCTCTATCCCAAACTCTGGGACCGCTTCAAGGGCTGATTCGGTCGCCGAGAACGACCGAAAACGTTCCATCGGGCACACCGCCGTGCTTCTCCGGCACCCTCGCCCGCCCTGAACTGCGGCTCCTTCTGCTCCCCTGGGCCTCGCCCGCCCCAGTGGACACACCGTCAGAAACAGTACGCCGGGGGTGTGTTCCCCGCTTTCCGCGCGCCGGAGGTAGGCTGGGCGCACTCCGCCACCGCCGCCAGTAAGCCGATGTCCTCCTGGCAGGTTGCCACCTGGCAGACGCGTCGGCGGCAGTGCCCGGTCACCCTCGGAAGAATCAGGAACGCGAGGAGATGACAGCGAAAGATCCGGCTCTGGAACGGCGCAGGGTACGTCTCGCCCTGCGCAACTATCGCAACAAGGCGGGCATCAGCCAGCCCGAAGTGGCCGAGCACCTGGCCTGGTCACCGTCGAAGGTCATCCGCATCGAGGGCGGCTCGGTCGGCGTGTCCGTCACCGACCTGCGCGCCCTCCTCGATCTGTACGCCGTACGGGACGAGGCGGCCCGCCAGGACCTGGAGCAGGCCACCCGGGACAGCAGGCGGCCGCCCTGGTACAGCGCCTACCGGGACGTGGTGCCCCCGCACTTCGCCACGTACCTGGGCCTGGAGAGCGCGGCCCACGAACTGTTCGCCTACGACCCGACGCTCGTCCCGGGTCTGCTCCAGACCGAGGAGTACACCCGCGCCCTGCTCGGAGACGGGAACGGAGGCGGGGACGGCCGGCAGCCGGCCGAGGAGACCGACGCGATCGTGCGGCTGCGGGCCGAACGGCAGCGGCGGCTGCTGCGGGAGGCGTCCGAGCCCCGGCTGTCGTTCCTGGTCGACGAGGCGGCGCTGCGCCGCTGGGTCGGCGGACCGGCCACGATGCGGGGGCAGTTGGAGCGGCTGAAGTCCGTCGCCGGGATCGCGCACGTGGACCTGGGTGTGGTGCCCTTCTCGCTGGGCGCGCACCCGGTGCTGCGCAACGGCTCGATCGCGCTGACGTTCAGCGACGGCGACGACGTGCTGTTCGCGGAGAGCTCGAGCGGCGCGCTGACCACGCGTGACGACCAGCACGCGGTCGACGAGTACCTGACGCGGTTCGCGGAGTCCCGCAGGCAGTCCCTGTCGGGCGACGAGGCGATCGCGTTCATCGACGAGGTGCTGGCGCAGTACCCGTCCTAGCACGTCCCACCGCACTGGAGACAGTCGGGCAGAGATCGGAGAGGGCCCGTGGCGGGTGTCTTCAACCGCATACGCCGAAGGCAGGCAGGTGACCCTGGCCGCCCGGGCACCCCTGTGCCGCACACCCCGTCGGAGCGGGCCGAGCGGGCCGAGCCGACCAGGTCGACGGAGCCGGCGATGGCCGCGGAGGCGACGGTGGCAGCGGTACCGGCAGGGGCCGAGCCGACCGCTGAGCCGGCGGTGGCCGGGCCGACGGCGGTGGCCGGGCCGACGGCGGTGGCCGAGCCTGCGGCGGTGGCCGGGCCGGACGGCCTGGCCGGGCCTGCCGCTGCCGGCGCTCCGGAGATAGCCGGCGGGGGTGACGTTTCCCCCGGCCCGGGGACCGCGCTGGAGCCGATCCGGCCGACCGTGATCATCTCCGGCGCCGCCGTCGGCGCGGAGGGGCAGGACATCCCCTCGCCGCGCGACGTCCTCCCGGACCGGCAGCCCACCCTCGTCGACCTGGCGCTCTACTTCACGCGCGTCGTCTTCGGCTCGGACCTCGCCCTGAAGAGGTTCCTCAAGGCCTTCACCTACCTGGTCTGCACGGGTGTGGCCGCCTGTGTCGTCCTGTGGGTCTGCGCCCTCACCATCCATGCCGTGGCCCAGCGGATCGCGCCGGGAGCCGCGCCGTCGCTCGGCACCGTGAAGTGGAGCGTGGGCTGGCTCACCGGCGGCAGCGCCCTCTGCTGGGCCGGTGTGCGCGTCCGCAGGTGGCTCAAGGACCACCGGCGCAGGCCGCCCGCTCCTACACCGGCCCCCGGAACCGCCGAGCCGCCAGCTGGGGGAAGCGGCGGGCCGCGGCCGTAACACCGCGGTCGAGCAGCAGGCCCGCGACAGCGGCGGTCGCCGCGCCGGCCACCCCCCACACCCAGGGCCGTAGCACCGGCGTCACCGCCAGGGAGATCAGCACCCCCACCAGCGTGGCCGTCCCCCCGGAGAGTACGAAACCGACGACGAGCAGGACGGCGAGCGGTAACAGCGGTCTGCCGCGCGGCCCGGCCGGGCCTTTGACGGGAAGCGGCGTCTGTGCGGAATCCCCCATCTCGCCCCCAGGCAGCTCATGCGGACTCTCGTGGTGACGCGGATGTCGTGTGACCGCCGGCCCCGGTCGAAGCACAGCGACCCCCCGTCCCCCGCCGTCATCCCGGCCCGCCGGCCGGACGTCCTTCCTCACGCCGGTCCCTCCAGGGTTCTACCGCATAACGCGCGCAGAAACTCCCCCCAGGCCCGGGCCTGAAAAGGGATCACGTGCCCGTCCGGACGATGCGACACACGCACCCGAACTCCCCCGTCCATCAGGGCGACTTCCACGCACTGGTACGGATCGCACGCACTGCTCTTGCGCCACCCCCGTGCGAGCAGGTCACCGTCGCCCACCCCTGACTCCCTCTCACCCCGCGGTCGGGACCGTACGGTGCGAGGCTGCGCCATGCCTGGAAACCCCCGTATTTCCCGCTTTCGCCGGTCCGCACGCACCGTATCGCACGCGCGCGGGCCCTCGCAGGACGACGGCGGGAGTGGCCAGTGCGCGGCACCAACCCGACCGCAGGTCACTCACTCCTGCCTGACTTTGCCCTGAAAAGGTTAGGCTTCCCGAATCCGTGCGCCAAGTTGCAAACAAGCCCGATTTCCCTGCCACCGGGCGGACTTGGGGGCGCGTGTGTCCCCGTGCGCGCGGGGGGCCGGGTGCCGCCTCAGGAGGTTCCTGTGACCGGCCGCCCCTGGAGGCGGGCCGCCTCCTGTCTGATCTTCGGGAGCAGCGCGGTCAGGGCGGCGCCGGGGCAGCTGGTCATGTAGGCGTCCCGGTGGGCGGCGAGGGTGGGCAGGGTGGCGGTGGTGCCGGCCCGGTAGCGGCTGAGGCCGCTGCTGGAGAGAAGGCGGGTGCGGCCGCGCGGGTCGACGCCGGCGAGGCCCAGTTTCCAGGCGGCGAGGGCGGCGATCGCGTCGGTCATGGCCCGGGGCACGGGCACCCCGGCGGTGAAGGTGCCGATGGCGGCGATGCCGGCGGTGCGGTGGTTGAAGCCCTTGGTGTGGGCGCCGGTGACCGGCCGGTCGACGCCCCCGGCGCGGCCCTCGTAGATGGTGCCGCAGCGGTCGACGAGGAAGTTGTAGCCGATGTCGTCCCAGTCGCGGGCGCCGCTGGTCTGGCCGGCGTACAGGTCCCGGATGATCCGGGGGGTGTCGGCGCACCGGTAGGTGTTGGGCGAGTCGGTGTGGTGGACGAAGACGGCGACCACCTTGTCGTCGTAGCGCGGGGGCGGCTGGTCGCGCCGGGTGGCCGGGTCGAGCCAGGCGGCGCGGAGCACGATCCGGGGCCGGGGCGCCCGGTGCGCGGCCGCCGGATCGGCGGCGGCCGGCCGGGTGGACGGGACGGGCCGGTCGAGGCGGGTCGTGACGGCCCGCTCCACGCCCTGGGCGCACAGGGCCAGGGCGAGGACGGCGGCCAGTCCGGGCAGGCAGGCGAGCGGCACGAGCACCGCGCCGGGTATGTGCGCGCGGCGCCGTCGCCGGCCCGCCCGCGCTCTTCGCAGGACACGCATGGTCCCACTGTCGGGTCGTACGACCGCGTCCGCGATGTGTGCTGTGCCATGTGGTGGAACCATTGTTCCGGTCCGGGACGTTTCTGGTGGTACACGCACGGTGGCCGGTGCGCGGCCCGGTGGCCGGCCGCACGCGCGTGGCTGACCATCGGGCATGTCCGCCCGTCATGGCCGGTACGGCTCGTGGTGAGGGGCCCGAGAGAAAGGCGGCTGCGTGGACCTGCTCGACCTGCTGCTGGTGCTGCTGATCGTCGGCTACGCGGCGTCGGGGTACCGGCGTGGGCTGGTGGCCGGATGTGTGTCGCTGGCCGGGTTCGTGGGCGGCGCGGCCGTCGGCGTGTGGGTGCTGCCCTGGGTGACGGGCCTGGCCGCGCGCGGGTCGACGACGTCGACGGTGCTCGCGGTGCTGACGGTGCTGGTGCCCGGCGTGGTGGGGCACGAGCTGGCGGGGCGGCTGGCGCTGCGGCTGCGCGGGGAGCTGGACCGGGGGCCGCTGCGGGTGGCGGACGGGATCGGCGGGGCGGCGGCCAACGCGGTCGCGGTGCTGGTCGTGGCCTGGGTCGCGGCGAGCGTCCTGGCGGCGACCCCGTCGCAGACCCTGTCCACGGCGATACGGAACTCCGCCCTGCTGGGCACGGTGCAGGAGGCGATGCCGGACACCACGCCCGCCTGGTTCTCGCGGGCCACGTCCGCCCTCACCCAGGCGGGCTTCCCGCAGGTGTTCAACCCGTTCGAGAACGAGGCGGCGGCCCGCGTGCCCGAGCCCTCCGGCGACAATGTGACGCCGGCCGCGGCGGAGGCGGCCAAGCGGAGCACGGTGAAGATCGAGGGGCTCTCGGGCAGTGAGGGCCGCGAGGGCAGCGGGTTCGTGTACACGGCGCGGCACGTGATGACGAACGCGCACGTGGTGGCCGGGATCGACCACCCGAGCGTCCGGGTGGGCGGTGTCGGGCCTTCGTACGCGGCGCGGGTGGTGCTGTTCGACCCGAACCGGGACGTGGCCGTGCTGTACGTGCCGGGGCTGCACGCGCCGGTGCTGCGCTTCGACGACGACGCCCATCGCGGCGCGGCGGCTGTGGTGGCGGGCTATCCGCAGGACGGCGGCCTGAACCTGAGGGCGGCGACGGTGGCGAGCCGGGTCCGGGCGACGGGCCAGAACATCTACAACGACCGGACGGTCACCCGGGAGATCTACTCGGTCCGCTCGACGGTCCGGCCGGGCAACTCCGGCGGGCCGCTGCTGACCACCGACGGCCGGGTGTTCGGCATGGTCTTCGCCCGTTCCACCTCGGACGCGGAGACGGGGTACGCGCTGACGGCGGCCGAGGTGGCGGGCGACGCCCGGCAGGCGGCGACCGCCACGACGGCGGTGGACACGGGCCGCCTGGTCACGTCGTAGATCACGTCGCAGGGGCGGATGGTCCGCGCGCGCCTACAGGGGGCTGCCCATGAGCACGTCGTCGACGTACTCGCCGCCGATGAGGAACTCCTGCGGGAGCACGCCCTCGACGACGAACCCCTCGGACGCGTAGAGCGCCCGGGCCGGGGTGTTGTGGCCGAGGACGCGCAGGGTGATGCGCCGCGCACCCCGCTCGCGCGCCTCCGCGATGGCGGCCCGGACGAGCGCGCGCCCGACGCCCTTGCCGCGGGCGTCGTCGTGGACGGCGAGGCCCTGGATCTGCCGTACGTGGGCGTTGGAGGCGAGCGGGGTCGGGAGGCCGAGCCTGACGTAGCCGACGATTTGGTGACCGAGTTCGGCGACGAGGGTGTCGCGGGGGTCGTCCCGGTCACCGAAGAACGGGCTGTACGGCGGCTGGGGTTCGGGCATGACGGCGTGCAGGGTCGACCAGGTCTCCCGGTCGAGGAGGCTCAGTGCGGCGTCGTCGGCGGGCTGGGCCGCGCGGATGGCGACGGGTATGAACGGGTCCGGCATGACGGCAACCTTAAGGTGCGCCGGGCAGGATGGCCGTATGGAGCGTTCACGAATCGCGGTGGCCGGTGCGTCCGGTCTCATCGGCAGCGCCCTGGTCCGGTCGCTGGCCGCGGACGGGCACGAGGTGGTGCGTCTGGTCCGCCGGGCGCCCTCGGGCGCGGGCGAGGTGCGCTGGGATCCCGGCCGGCAGTGGGTGGACGCGGCGGGTCTGGCGGGCTGTGACGCGGTGGTGAACCTGGCGGGGGCGGGGGTCGGTGACCGGCGCTGGACGCCCGAGTACAAGCGGCGGATCCGGGACAGCCGGGTGCTGGGCACGGCGGCGCTGGCGGAGGCGGTGGCGTCGCTGCCGGACCCGCCGCGGGTGTTCGTGAACGGCAGCGCGATGGGCATCTACGGCGAGACCGGTGACCGGATCGTCGACGAGGGCGCCCCGCCGGGTGACGGGTTCCTGCCGTCGGTGTGCGTGGAGTGGGAGGAGGCGGCGGAGCCGGTGCGGGAGGCGGGCGTACGGACGGTGTTCCTGCGCACGGGACTGGTGATCGCGCGCGGGGGCGGCGCCTGGGGGCGGCTGTTCCCGCTGTTCCGGGCGGGGCTCGGGGGGCGGCTGGGCGACGGCCGCCAGTACTGGTCGTACATCGCGCTGCACGACGAGATCGCCGCGATCCGTCATCTCATCGACGCGGAGGCTCTGTCCGGACCGTTCAACCTGACGGCACCCGAGCCGCTGACGAACCGTGAGGTGACGGCCGCCATGGGCCGGGTACTGCACCGGCCGACCGTGTTCGCCGTCCCGGCTCCGGTCCTGCGGGCGGTGCTGGGGGAGATGGCCGGGGATGTGCTGGGCAGTGTGCGCGTGGTGCCGAAGCGGTTGCTGGAGTCGGGGTTCAGGTTCGCGTTCCCGTCCATCGACGCGGCGATCCGCTCCGCGGGTTAGGCCGGGACACAGCGGGGCTGGGGGCAGGGCCGGTTGGGGCGGGCCGGGTTGGGGCGGTTCGGCACCGCCGAGCCGCGCGTGGGGACGAACGCCGTCGCGGCGGGTTCCAGGGGGCCGGGGGAACAAGGGGGCGAGGGGATCGAGGGGCCGGGGGATCGAAGGTGAGCGTATGCGACCGGTGTGCGACTGTGCTCTGTTGGTGCGCGACTGCCTGTGACCGGTCGTGGGCCTAACCTCGACCGGAACTCGGGTATCCCTGGGGCCTGTTGGGGGCATGACGTCTCCACCGGCCGCGCAACCACAGGAGGGGGCCTCGTGCTTGAGCCCGCGTACCAGGTGGACGTCGTCATCGTGGGAGCCGGAATCGCCGGTCTCTCCGCGGCTCATCGGCTGATCAGCGCAGGAGTAACGACCACGGTCCTGGAGGCCGCCCCATGGGTCGGCGGCCGCATGTCGACCGAGAAGGTCGACGGCTTCCGGCTCGACCGCATCGGACAGCTGCTCTCCACGTCCTACCCCGAACTCGGCCTGTCCCCCGGCCTCGACGGGCTCGCCCTGCGCCGGTTCGCGCCGGGCGTGCTGCTGCACCGCGACGGCCGCAGGCACCGGGTGGGAACTCCGGCGGGCGGACGGAGCGCAAGGGGCGCACTTCACGCAGTGCGCGCCCTGGCGAGCGCCCCCCGCGGGCCGGCGGTCCCCGGCCGCACGAGCGCCCCCCTCGGTGGCGCCGTGGACCAGGCCCGCCTCGGCGCAGCGCTGGCGCGGATCGCCGCGACGCCCGTCGAGCGCGTCCTGACGCGCCCCGAACTGCCCGCCGCGCAGGCCCTCGCGGCGCGCGGGGTGCCCGCCCGGACGATCGATGGCTTTCTGCGCCCGCTGCTCGCCGCATTGCTGTGCGATCCGGAGCTGACCACGTCCAGCAGGTGCGCCGACCTGGCGCTGCGCTCCTTCGCGAGCGGCCGGCTGTGCGTGCCGGAGGGAGGCGCCGACGTACTGCCGGAACTCCTGGCGGGGACGCTGCCACCGGGCACGGTGCGCACGGGGGTGCGGGCGACCTCCGTGTCCACGACCTCGGTGACCACCGCCGAGCACGGGGAGATCCGCTGCCGGGCGGTGCTGCTGGCGACGGACGCGCGGGCCGCGGCCGAGCTGCTGCCGGGGCTGCGGGTACCGGACTTCCATCCGGTGACGGTGCTGCACCACACCACGGACGATCCGGCCCCGGCGCTGTCCACGGGCACCTCGCTGCTGCTGGACGCCGACCGGGGCGGGCCGGTCGCGCACACGGCGGTGCTCAGCAATGTCGACCCGAGCCGGGCGCCGGCGGGCCGGGTGCTGATCTCCTCGACCGTCCTCGGCACCCCGCCCGAGGGCGTCGACACGGCCGTACGCATCCATCTCGCCCGCCTGTACGGCACCTCGACGCGCCGCTGGGAGACGCTGGCCGTCCGCCACACGCCCGAGGCGGTGCCCGCGATGCGGCCGCCGCACGACCTGCGGCGGCCGGTACGCATCCTGGCGGGTCTGTATGTCTGTGGCGACCACCGGGACACCAGTACCGTGCAGGGCGCCTTCCACTCGGCCCACCGCGCCGCCGCCGCCATCCTGACGGACCTCGGCGCGGCCGGCTCCCTCCACCGGGCCGACCCGCCCGCCAGCCTCCCCCGGGCAGCCTGACCCTTCTCAGCCCAGGGCCGCCACCTTCTCCCGGTAGCCCCTCGCCGGGGCGGCGTCCTTGTAGGGCTCCAGGCGGCGCTCGAAGTCACGGACGTACTCGATCGCGCGGACCGAGCGCATCTCCGCGGCCTGGCCGGCGGCCTCCGCGGCCAGGGTGCAGGCCTGGTCGAGTTCGCCGAGGCCGAGGCGGGCGGTGGCGAGGACGACGCGGCAGAACAGGCGGCTGCGGGCATGCGCGGGGGCCCGCAGCCGCAGGGCCCGTTCGGCGTGCTGCGCGGCCGACCGGAACTGCTGGAGGTCGCGGTGGCAGTGCCCGAACTCGTCGGCGAGCTGTGCCTCGTCGAAGAACCGGGCCCAGTGCGGCACCTCGTCCCCGGGCCGGGCCGCCTCCAGGGCGCGCTCGGCCCGGACCAGTGCGCCGGTGCACGCCCGCACCTCGCCGAGCACCCCGTGCGCCCGCGCCTCCGCTGCGTGCAGCAGCGCCTGCACGACCGGCGGGCCGCCGGTGCCGACTCCCTGCTGGGCCACCCGGGCCAGCTGGACGGCCTCCCTGCCGTGCCCGAGGTACACGGCCTGGCGGCTCATGGTGACCAGCACGTAGGAGCCGTAGGCACGGTCGGCGGCGGCCTGGGACAGCCGCAGCGCCTGTACGAAGTAGCGCTGGGCGAGTCCGTGCGCCGCGATGTCGTACGACGTCCAGCCGGCGAGCCGGGTGAGGTCTGCGGCCGCGGCGAACAGGCGGCGGCCGGTCGGCTCGTCGTAGGCGCCGCGGAGCATGGGCTCGCACTCGTGTTCCAGGTAGCGCACGAGGGCCTGCCGGGCGTGGCCACCGCCGTAGGCGTCGTCGAGGGTGCGGAACAGCTCACCCACGGAGCGCAGCGCGGCGATGTCGCCACCGCTGACCTTGTGCCCCGCGCCCCGTTCGGCCTGTGCGCGCGGCCGGGGCGGCAGGGCGGGCGCGGACTCCACGCGTCCGGGTCCGGGCGCCGGCTTGTGCGGGCCCGGCCTGCCCTGCGCCGGTACCCGGGGCGTGCGCTCGCGGGCCACCCGGTCGTCGGCCTTGCCGATCAGCCAGTCCCGGCTGGGCACGACCAGCCCGGCCGGGGTGAACGCGATCTTGCGCAGTTCGCCGTGGCTACCGGAGTCCTTGCGCCACAGCCCGCTGACGATGTCCACGGCCTCCTCCGGGCTCGCCGCGAACTCCAGTCCGGCGTACACCGGCGCGCAGGCGTCCAGGCCGAGGTCCTGGGCGGTGAGCCGGCGTCCGAGGCGGCGGGTGAACACCTCGGCGATCAGGGCCGGGGTCGTACCCCGGGGCTGCTGGCCGCGCAGCCAGCGGGTGACGGATGTCTTGTCGTATCTGAGGTCGAGCCCGTGTTCCAGGCCGAGCTGGTCGACGCGTCGGGCGAGACCCGCGTTGGAGAACCCCGCTTCTGCGATGAGCGCGGCGAGCTGGCGGTTGGGGGTGCGCTGCGCGGGTCGGTCCGTCATGGTGCGGTGCGGTCTCCTGCCTTCCAGGCCTCTGAGGTGCCGGGATTGCCTGTGAGCTGCCCTTTTGGCCTCACGAACGGCGCGAATGTAGCGGAGAGTGAGCAGGTGATCGCACTCTTCCCGGTTCATTCATCCGATCGTGTGAGGATTGGCCGCAGGGCTGACGTTCGCGGGGCGGACGTACAGTGGCGTGGGCGCGTTTCGCGCCTGACGCCGGTCGCTGAGGGAGGCGCTTGCCGTGAGTGAGTTGCGGTTCGTCCGCATGGGGTTCGGTGCGGATGCCGTCGATTACCAGGAGGCCTGGGACGAGCAGCGCCGGGTGCACGCGGCCCGGTTCGCCGACGAGGCCCCCGACACCGTGCTGCTCCTGGAGCACCCCCCGGTGTACACGGCCGGCCGCCGCACCGCGGACAACGAGCGCCCGCTGGACGGCACCCCGGTCATCGACGTGGACCGCGGCGGCAAGATCACCTGGCACGGCCCGGGCCAGCTGGTCGGATACCCGATCCAGAAGCTGCCCCGCCCGGTGGACGTGGTCGCGCACGTCCGGCGCCTGGAGGAGGCCCTGATCCGCGTCTGCGCCGAGTACGGCGTCGAGACCACCCGGGTCGAGGGCCGCAGCGGCGTGTGGGTGCTCGGCGACCCGGTGGAGCAGCGCCCGGCGCTCGGCGGGCTGTCCCTCGACTTCGACCCGCGCCTGACGGACGAGGAGTTCGACCCCCGCCTCAACGGCCCCGAGTACGCGCCCTCGAACGCCGGGCAGCGCCGCGAGGACCGCAAGATCGCGGCGATCGGCATCCGCGTCGCCAAGGGCGTCACGATGCACGGCTTCTCGTTCAACGTGAACCCCGACAACAAGTGGTTCGACCGGATCATCCCGTGCGGCATCCGCGACGCGGGCGTCGCCTCCCTCGCGAACGAGCTGGGCCGCGACATCACGGTCGAGGAGGTCCTGCCGGTGGTGGAGAAGCACCTGAAGGACGTCCTGGAGAACGCGGACCTCAAGCCGAGGGTGATCGAGAAGGCATCCGCCTAGACCCTGCCCGGGGAATGCGCCCTGCGGTCATGAGGTTGGCCTCACTGGCAGGGCGCGAACAGCACGGGCGTACGCTGGTGTGCGCCGAAGAATCGAAGTCACAGGGAGCCGGTCGTGTCCGCAGTCGCACCCGACGGACGCAAGATGCTGCGCCTGGAGGTCCGCAACAGCCAGACCCCCATCGAGCGCAAGCCCGAGTGGATCAAGACCCGGGCGAAAATGGGCCCCGAGTACTCGAAGATGCAGAACCTCGTGAAGAGCGAGGGCCTGCACACGGTCTGCCAGGAAGCCGGCTGCCCGAACATCTACGAGTGCTGGGAGGACCGCGAGGCGACCTTCCTCATCGGCGGCGACCAGTGCACCCGGCGCTGCGACTTCTGCCAGATCGACACGGGCAAGCCCGAGGCGCTGGACCGTGACGAGCCGCGCCGCGTCGGCGAGTCGGTCGTTACCATGGACCTGAACTACGCCACGATCACCGGGGTCGCGCGCGACGACCTGGAGGACGGCGGCGCCTGGCTGTACGCGGAGACGGTCCGCCAGATCCACGCGCAGACCGCGGACCGCGCGGACGGCCGTACCAAGGTCGAACTGCTCGCCCCCGACTTCAACGCGGTGCCCGAGCAGCTGGCCGAGGTCTTCTCCTCCCGCCCCGAGGTCTTCGCGCACAACGTCGAGACGGTCCCCCGGATCTTCAAGCGGATCCGCCCCGGCTTCCGCTACGAGCGTTCGCTGAAGGTCATCACCGACGCCCGCGACTACGGCCTGGTCACCAAGTCCAACCTGATCCTCGGCATGGGCGAGACCCGCGAAGAGGTCAGCGAGGCGCTGCGCCAGCTGCACGAGGCGGGCTGCGAGCTGGTCACCATCACCCAGTACCTGCGCCCGTCCGTGCGCCACCACCCGGTGGACCGCTGGGTCAAGCCGCACGAGTTCGTGGAGCTGAAGGAGGAGGCCGAGCAGATCGGCTTCTCCGGTGTGATGTCCGGCCCGCTGGTCCGCTCCTCCTACCGGGCGGGGCGGCTGTACCAGATGGCCATCGAGCAGCGTCAATCAGCTGCTCCGCAGCGGGGAGGCGCCTACATCGCCTCGCAGGCTGTGTGAATTCACGCACAAGGAATTACCGGCCAGTAATGGCCGAGGTGACGCGGTCCCGGCCGTCCTCGCTGATGAGGGCACCCGCCGGGGCCGCGTCGGCGTCTTCCGGGCACTCCCCGGGGCTTCCGGGAGCGGAACCGATCCTTCATGGGTGTTTGACCGTCCGGTCATGCGCTGGTAACACCTGTCAGTGACACTGGATTCACGCACCGAAACCGCGCCCCGGAATCACAGTACGTTCACCAGTCCCGAGGGGGGACCCCGATCATGCAGGCCGCGCCCGTTCGCGCCACCGCCATTCCGTCCTTCACCAGCGCGCTGCGCGCCGTGGAGTCACTGCTGATGAGCGGCGGCCAGCGCACCGCCCGCCGCAACGCCTGGACCTCGGTCCTGGAGGACCGCCGCCGCGCCAAGGACCGCGTCGAGGCGCAGCGCGTCCTGGACCGGGCCGCCGGCCGCCCCTGAGTTCCCCGCGCGGCCGGGTACTGCCGTCGTGTTCACTCCTCCGGGCCACGTAGACTTCGTGACATGGCGAGGAAGGAAACGGCGGCGGATGCCGCGAACCCGGGGCGACTGAAGCAGATCGCTCTCACTTACAAGATGACCCGCAAGGCCGACACAAAGATCGGTCTTGTACTCGCGGCCGTCGGCATCGGAACCCTCGTTGTCCTCCTCGCGATCGGCTTTGCGATCGGCCACCCGGTCTACCTCGGGATCCTGGGCCTGCTCGCGGGCCTCCTGGCGACGGCGATCGTGTTCGGCCGTCGGGCCGAGCGGGCCGCGTTCGGGCAGATGGAGGGCCAGCCGGGCGCGGCGGCGGCGGTCCTGGACAACGTCGGCCGGGGCTGGACGACGACTCCGGCGGTGGCGATGAACCGCAGCCAGGACGTGGTGCACCGGGCGGTCGGCAAGGCCGGCATCGTGCTGGTCGCCGAGGGCAACCCGAACCGGGTGAAGGGCCTGCTGGCCGCCGAGAAGAAGAAGATGAACCGTGTGGTGGCCGACGTGCCGGTGCACGACGTGATCGTGGGCAACGGCGAGGGCCAGGTCCCGCTGAAGAAGCTGCGCACGACGATGCTGAAGTTTCCGCGTGTGCTGGCCGGTCCCCAGGTGACGGCGACCAATGACCGGTTGCGGGCCATGGGGGATCTGATGAGCAATATGCCGTTGCCGAAGGGGCCTATGCCCAAGGGGATGCGGATGCCCAAGGGTGGGCCGCGGGGGCGGTAGTTCCGTAGTTCGTCGGCTGCCGGCCGGTGGGGGCTTGTCGCGCAGTTCCCCGCGCCCCTTCGGGGCACGCACACGCGACGTACGCCGAAGGGGGCGCCCGGATCACTCCGGGCGCCCCCTTCGGCGTATACGAACGCGGCTCTCAGATGCGGACTTCCACCGTCTTCGCCAGGCGGTCGTGGAGGCCTCGGCCGTCTCGGTCCCAGATGAGGGCGGGGATGGCGAGGCAGAGGAGGAAGGTGCGGAGGAGGGAGCGGAGGGGGTTGACCGTGCCGGTCTCCAGGGAGAGGACGCGGACGCCGAAGAGGCGCTTGCCCGGGGTGAAGCCGATCGTGCCGACCGTCAGGGCGCTCATGACGAAGAAGATGAGCAGGGCCCAGTTGCTGGTGGCCTGGCTGTAGCCATGCGTGATCAGGCCGTATGCGATCAGTACGCAAAGGGCCCAGTCGACGGCGATCGCGCCGAGCCGCCTGCCGGGCCGGGCGATCGAGTTGGGGCCCGCCTCGGGGAGACCGAGCTGCTCGCCCCGGTAACCGAAGTCGGCCCCGGCGTCCTCCATGGCCGCGCGTGGCCCCGAGAGCCACGATCCGAGTGCTTGCCTGTTGTCCACCCGTCCACGGTACCGGCCCGCAAAAGTGGCGGAGGCGCCGAGGGGTGTGTCGGGGCTAACGTGGAACGGTGGCCGGTTAACTTCTGCGAAACAAATGGGTCACGCCCGAGAAATCACACGTCCCTAGGGTCGAGGACAGCGTGTGCCACCGCACTGGCCGCACGAACGATCTACCACCCCGGCGGGACGGTCGGGAGTAGGAGGAGCTGGATGTTCCAGAACGCCGACGAGGCCAAGAAGTTCATCGCGGACGAGGACGTCAAGTTCGTCGACGTCCGGTTCTGCGACCTGCCGGGCGTCATGCAGCACTTCACGTTGCCCGCCGAGGCGTTCGACCCCGACGACGAGCAGGCCTTCGACGGATCCTCGATCCGTGGTTTCCAGGCCATCCACGAGTCGGACATGTCCCTGCGCCCCGACCTGTCCACCGCCCGCGTGGACCCGTTCCGCCGCGACAAGACGCTCAACATCAACTTCTTCATCCACGACCCGATCACGGGCGAGCAGTACTCCCGTGACCCGCGCAACGTGGCGAAGAAGGCCGAGGCGTACCTGGCCTCCACCGGGATCGCCGACACCGCGTTCTTCGGCCCCGAGGCCGAGTTCTACGTGTTCGACAGCGTCCGCTTCCGGACCGCGGAGAACGAGTCCTTCTACCACATCGACTCCGAGGCGGGCGCCTGGAACACCGGTGCGCTGGAGGACAACCGCGGTTACAAGGTCCGCTACAAGGGCGGTTACTTCCCGGTCCCGCCGGTCGACCACTTCGCCGACCTGCGTGCCGAGATCTCCCTGGAGCTGGAGCGGTCCGGCCTGAAGGTCGAGCGCCAGCACCACGAGGTGGGCACGGCCGGCCAGGCGGAGATCAACTACAAGTTCAACACGCTGCTCGCCGCCGCCGACGACCTCCAGCTCTTCAAGTACATCGTGAAGAACGTGGCGTGGAAGAACGGCAAGACGGCGACCTTCATGCCGAAGCCGATCTTCGGTGACAACGGCTCGGGCATGCACGTGCACCAGTCGCTGTGGAGCAACGGCGAGCCCCTGTTCTACGACGAGGCCGGGTACGCGGGCCTGTCGGACACCGCCCGCTACTACATCGGCGGCATCCTCAAGCACGCCCCGTCGCTGCTGGCCTTCACCAACCCGACGGTGAACTCGTACCACCGCCTGGTGCCGGGCTTCGAGGCGCCGATCAACCTGGTGTACTCGCAGCGCAACCGCTCCGCGGCCATGCGTATCCCGATCACCGGTTCGAACCCGAAGGCCAAGCGCGTCGAGTTCCGCGCCCCGGACTCCTCCGGCAACCCGTACCTGGCCTTCTCCGCGCTGCTGCTCGCGGGCCTGGACGGCATCAAGAACAAGATCGAGCCGGCCGAGCCGATCGACAAGGACCTCTACGAGCTGGCTCCCGAGGAGCACGCCAACGTGGCGCAGGTCCCGACCTCCCTCGGCGCGGTCCTCGACCGCCTGGAGTCCGACCACGAGTTCCTCCTCCAGGGCGACGTGTTCACGCCGGACCTGATCGAGACGTGGATCGACTACAAGCGCGCGAACGAGATCGCCCCGCTGCAGCTGCGCCCGCACCCGCACGAGTTCGAGCTGTACTTCGACGTGTAGTCCGGCCCGAGGCCGGCCCCGGTCTCGTGTGCCGTCGCCGTCCCTGTGCGTCGCCGACGCCCCCGTCTCCGGTTCTCCGGAGGCGGGGGCGTCCCGCGTTCCCGGGGCCCGTGCAACCTTTTGCGCTTCCCAGACTTCCTATTGTCGGGGGATCATCCTCCCTGACCGCCGGACGGAGAGAGGTTGCACGGGGATGACTGAACAGGACGACTGGGAGCGGGAGTTCGATCACCGGTGGGCGAACTCCGCCGAGCACAAGGAGCCGTCCGCCCGCGCCCGGATGCTGGCCGCCCGCTGGAAGGAGAACCCGCCGGAACCGGCCCCCTTCCGCGCCGACCCCGAGCCGGTGGCGCCCCGCCGCTCGTCCTGGGTGTCCACGGCCATCGTCCTGGGCTGCGTGGCCGCGGTGATCCTGCTCCTCGGCTACGCCCAGCTCAGCTCCCCGTACTAGTGCTCCCGGACAGGCGAGAGGGCATTCGCGCCGCGCGGCACCTCGCCGCCGGCGCCACCCCGCACGAGGCCCTGGACACCGGCGACCCGGACGCCTGGATCGCCCTGGACGAAGGAACCCGGGCGGACCACTGGTACGCCGACCCGGACTGGGAGCGGTCCGACGGCGGCCGGGCCCTCATCGCCGCGCTGCGCGCCGGTGCCACGCTCACCGACGGGCAGCTCGCCCTCGCCCTGTGCCATCGCGACGGCCGCGTCCGGCACCGGGCGCTGGGGCGTGCCGCCGGCCGGCCCGCGCTGCTGCCGCTCGTCGTCCTGCGCTGCGCGGACTGGGCCGCCCCGGTCCGGGACCGGGCCCGTGAACGGCTCACCGACGCGCTGGACGAGGAGATGGCCGTACGGCTGGCGCCCCTGGTGCTGCGCCTCGGCCGGCGCGGCCGGGGCGACTTCGCCGCGGACCGGGTGGGCGAGTTGCTCGCCGGGGCTTCCGCGGGCGTGCTCGCGCCCCTGCTCACCGGTGCCGACCGGGGCGTACGACGGTACGCGTACGGCATCGCCACCGGCCGGGGTCTCCTCTCCCCTGTTGAACTGGCCCGCGCCGCCGCGCACGACGAGGACGCGGTGATCCAGAGCCGGTCCGCCGACGCCGCCCTGGCCGCCGTGACCGAGGAGGACGCCGAGGCGGTGCTGGCCGTGCTGCTCGGTGCCCGCGGTCCCCGGGCCCGGTCGGCCGGGGTGACCGCGCTGCGCCGGCTCGGCCGGCCCCGCCGAGCCGTCCCCTTCCTCGCGGACCGGTCGGCTCTGGTCCGGGCCTGCGCCCGGTACGTCGTACGGCAGCACGGCACCGACCCGCTGCCCTGGTACCGGGACCGGTGTGCCGACCCGGCCGACCCGGCGCTGCCGCCGGGAGCCGCGCTCGGCCTCGGCGAGTGCGGGCAGCGGGCGGACGCCGCCCTGTTGTGGCCCCTGCTGGAGCATCCGGCTCCGGCGGTCCGGGCGAAGGCGGTGGCCGGCCTGCGGGCCCTGGACGTCACCGACGTGCCCCGGATGCGGCGGCTGCTGGACGACCCGGCACCCGGGGTGGTGCGCGAGGCCACCCTGGCCCTGGCGGCCTCAGCCGACGCACTGCCCGCCGACTGGCTGCTGGAGCGGCTGGACACCGGGCGGCCCCGGTGGGTGCGGGCGTCCGCCGCGCGGCTGATCGGCGCGCACGAGGCGGCCGTACGCATGCGGGCCGCCCGGGTGCTGCTCGGCGACCCGGACGACCGGCTGCGGGCCCGCGCGGAGCAGGCGGTACAACGGTTGCGAGGCCGGGGGTGACTGTCGGCGACGGGTGGCGACATACCGGGAGCTTTTGCTGCTCCTAGGGGCGATCGGGACCGCTTCATGGGGGTCGGCAGGTGCACACTGGACAGCGGGACGAGTGCCTGACTGCGGGGTGATGCAAGATGCAGAGCCGCTTCCGGAGCGACCGGCGGTTGACCGTGCGTATGGGGGTCACGCTGTTCCTGCTCGGGTTGCTGTACGTGGGCTTCGTCGCCGCGTTGATCGTGCTGCTGAAGTCGTGGGTGCTGGTCGTGGTGGTCGCGGCGGGGCTTCTCGTCGCCCAGTACTGGTTCTCCGACCGCATCGCGCTGTACGCGATGCACGGCCGGATCGTGGAGCGCGAGGAGTATCCGGACCTGCACGGGGTGATCGACCGGCTGTGCGCACAGGCGGACATGCCGAAGCCGGTCGTCGCCGTGTCCCGGATGGACATGCCGAACGCGTTCGCGACCGGGCGGAACCCCGATCACGCGGTGATCTGCGTGACGACGGGGCTGATGCGCAGACTGGAGCCGGGCGAGCTGGAGGGCGTCCTCGCGCACGAGCTGTCGCACGTGGCGCACAAGGACGTCGCCGTGATCACGGTCGCGTCCTTCCTGGGCGTGATCGCGGGCCTGATGGTCCGGTTCGCGTTCTACTCGGAGCTGTTCCGGGGCCGCAAGGACCAGAACACGATGGCCGTGTTCGCCATCGTGATGGGTGTCTCGGCCGCCGTGTACGCGATCAGCTTCCTGCTCATCCGGGCCCTGTCCCGGTACCGGGAGCTGGCCGCCGACCGGGCCGCGGCCCATCTGACGGGGCGCCCCTCGGCGCTGGCGTCCGCGCTGACCAAGGTCACCGGGGACATCGCCCGCATCCCGAGCGAGGACCTGCGCACCGCCCAGGCGTTCAACGCGTTCTACTTCACCCCGGCCCTGGGCGCCGAGCCCGGCATCGCCCGCCTGTTCTCCACGCACCCGACGCTGGAGCAGCGGCTGGAGCAGCTGGGCCGTATCTCCGCCGAGCTGGGCGAGGCGGCGGCACCGGGGAAGGCGGGCTGAGTCTTGGGGCTGCTGGACATCCTGCTGGGCCGTACGAAACCCGTCGCGCCCGACCTAGATCAGCTGTTCGGGCTGCCGTCGGCGGCGATCACGCTCCAGGCCTCGGCCGGTTTCACACCGACCGGGGCCGGTGCGGTCTGCTTCGCCACGGTGGAGGGCGCGGCCTTCGAGCAGACCCACCGGGAGGTCCAGGCCCTGCTCGACGCGGACACCGACCGCACCGGGCCGCCGGTGGCGTTCAGCCAGGACGACTACGGCTACTCGTGGCTGGTCTCCCACCGCGCCCCCGACGAGCTGCCGGAGCTGGTCACCGACCTGCACGCGGTGAACACCTCGATGGAGGTCAACGGCTTTGGCCCCCAGCTCCTGTGCTCCCTGGCCGCGTTCACCGACGACCGGGACCGCCGCCTGGCCCTGGTCTACCTGTACAAGCGCGGCGCGTTCTACCCCTTCGCCCCGCTGCCCGGCGGGGCGAAGCGCCGGGACAACGCGCTGGAGCTGCAGTTGAAGGCGACCCTCGCGAACGACCTGCGGATCGAGCAGGACCTGAGCCGCTGGTTCCCCGTGTGGGGCGCCCCCGGCCTGTGACCGGGGGCGCCGGGCCTCACTTGGTCCGCCCATGCTCCTGGCGCCGGGCCTCGAAGGGGCGCTCGCGGCGGTAGCGGCGCTCCCACTTGGCCTGGCGGTCCCGGCGGTCGCGGTAGGCGCGGTAGGAGTCGGGCGGGGGCGCGGGTGTGCCGGTGGTGGGAGGGGCCGTACCGGGCGAGCCCCTGCCGTGTCTCACGTACAGGCACAACAGGGTGACGGCGGCCAGCCACCAGACGTGGTTCTCGATGCCGAGGACCACCAGGACGGCGGTCGCGGCGAGGACGAAACTGCGCATGTCGGACCTCCGTGGGTGTGGTTTGCCGGTTTCGTGACGCCCTTTCAGCGTAGGGAGGCGGTTACGGGGCGTGCACCTGGTTTTCCGTACGGTGGCGCGGGCGGGACGGTCGATTGTCAGTGGGGTCGGAGAGGATGGGGGCAGGAGTCGGAGCTGACGTGATGTGACGGGTGGAGGTCGGCATGGGTGAGAGTGGGCGGCGGCACATCGACGCGGCGGAACGGCGGGCCCGGCTGGCCCTGCGGCACCGGCTGGCGGGTGCGGCGCGCGCGGGAAGTCCCGAGGAGGTCGCGGGCTCGCTGGTCGCGCTGCACGGCACGGATCCGGCGACGGTGTATCTGGCAGTGGCCGCGCGGCTGGCCGAGCCGGCGAAGGCGCTGCCCGAGACCGAGCGCGCGCTGTACGAGGACCGCACGCTCGTGCGCATGCACGGCATGCGGCACACGGTGTTCGTGTTCCCCACGGAGCTGACGGCGGTCGTCCACGCCTCGACCGGTCTGACGGTGGCCGCCCGGGAGCGGGCGAAACTGGTGAAGGACATGGCCGACGCGGGCGCCCCGGACGCGGCCTGGCTGACGGAGGTGGAGGTCTCGACGCTGGCCGCGCTGGCCCGGAGGGGACAGGCGACGGCGTCGGAGCTCGCGGTGGACGAGCCGCGCCTGCGCGAACAGTTCGCGTACGCGGCGGGGAAGAGCTACGAGGGCGTCCACACGGTCTCCTCGCGCCTGCTGCGGGTGCTGGGCGTCGAGGGGAAGGTGGTCCGTGGCCGCCCGCTCGGCTCCTGGACGTCCACCCAGTTCCGCTGGGCGGTGGCGCCCCCGCACCCGGAGCTTGACCCGGCGGCGGCCCAGGCGGAGCTGCTGGAGCGCTGGCTCGGCGCGTGCGGCCCGGCGACGGAGGCGGATCTGAAGTGGTGGACGGGCTGGCGGGTGACCGAGGTCCGCCGGGCCCTGGCGGCGATCGGCGCGCGGGAGGTGTCCCTGGACGAGGGCACGGGATACGTCACCGCCGGCGACACGGCTCCGGTACGGCCCCCGGAGGAGCCCTGGGCGGCCCTGCTGCCCGGCCTGGATCCGACGGCGATGGGCTGGCAGCAGCGGGACTGGTACCTCGCCCCGGACATGCGCCCCCTGCTCTTCGACCGCAGCGGCAACGTGGGGCCGACGGTGTGGTGGAACGGCCGGGTGGTGGGCGGCTGGGGCCGGCGTCCGGACGGCGAGATCGTCTGGCGGATCGTGGAGCGGGACGGCGCGGGCGCGGAGGCCGCGGCGGCCGTCGCGGCGGAGGCCGAGCGGCTGCGGGGGTGGGCGGGTACGACGAGGATCACGCCGCGTTTCCGGACGCCGCTGGAGAAGGAGTTGTCCGCGTGAGCCGTCCGGCGGGGGGTGCGTCCTCCCTGCCGGGGGTGCTGTGGCGGCAGGCGGCGGGGAGGCGCCGGGTGCCCCGCCTCGTGCGGCGGAGCACCCGGCGCCCGATGACCCCGTCGCGTCAGCGGTGGTAGCGCATGAACGCCCGCACCATGCGGCACGTCGTGGCGGACGGCGGGTGCACGCCTATCGTCTCCGCCGTGTCCCGGATCGTCTCGTCGCGGGCCTGGTCGGGCAGGTAGACCCCGGAGTCCAGCAGGGCGATGGCGAGGCGCATGGCCTTCAGGCGGCGGTTGTGCGTCTGGTACCACTCGCGCGGCCGCCCGGCGGGCAGCGGGCGCTTCTCCAGCGGCACGTACGGCGAGTCCAGCCGGACGGCACGCCTGGCGGTGGACTGGGTCGGCAACGGCTTCGGCTTGAGTGCGGCAGCGGGCACGGGCATCCTCCTGTCGCGATCAGAGCATGCGCCGGACGCCCCGGCGATGCTCTCGAACACTGACTCCAGTCTACTGCCCACCACTGACATCGAGCAGTCCGCCCGGACGGGCAAATCGGCTGGTGGGCCGGGTAATTGTCGGTGTGTCACGGCCGTGTCGAGAGGGGCCCGGGAGACGGCCGAAAATCGAACAGAGGGGGCCGGCGGAGGTGTCCCCGGTGCACCGGCGCAGGGAGATCCTCGCGTACCGTGGGGGTATGGAGATCTGGATCAATCCGGCCTGCTCGAAGTGCCGTAGCGCCATCAGTCTGCTGGACGCCGAGGGGGCCGAGTACAAGGTCCGGCGGTACCTGGAGGACGTGCCGAGCGCGGCCGAGATCAGGGCCGTGCTCGACCGGCTCGGGCTGGAGCCGTGGGACATCACACGCACCCAGGAGGCGGACGCCAGGGAACTGGGACTCAAGGAGTGGGCCCGGGACGAGGCGTCGCGGGACCGGTGGATCACGGCCCTCGCCGAGCACCCCAAGCTCATCCAGCGGCCCATCATCACGGCGGACGACGGAACCGCCCTGGTGGCCCGCAGCGAGGACGCCGTACAGGAGGCGCTGTCCCGCACCAGGAGCTGAACTGCGCTCAACTCCACTGTGATCCAGGTTACTTGGATTGAGTCCCGGAACCGCTGAGTAACCACGTTCGGCATCTCGTACATAGCGGCGTACGCTCCCCTACCTCTTCAGGAGGCGCGCATGTCGCGTAGGAGAACTCTCGGGACGAAGAAGAAGATCGCGCTGCTCGTCAGTGCCGCGGCGGTGGCGGGCGGCGGGGCCTTCGCGCTGGCGTCCACGTCGAACGCGGCGCAGAGTCCGCCGGGCGCGCGAACGCTGTCCGCCGCGGACGGCTCCACCGTCTGCCAGGGGCTGGCCACGGCCCTCGGCAACAACGAGCGGTTCATCGCCGGGCAGCAGGCCAGTCCCGACTCGCAGTCGGCGGCCCGGATCGCCAACCGGCAGGCGGTCATCGCGCAGATCAAGGTCCAGCAGAAGGCGTCCGGTTGCACCGTTGGGGAGTCGGCTCAGGGCTCCCAGTCGGGGCAGGGCGGCGACGCGCAGACGGGCAGCGGTCAGCAGGGCGGGAACGCCCAGCAGGGCGCTGGCCAGCAGGCCGGCGACGGGCAGGACACCGGGCAGCAGGCCGGTGCCGGGCAGGACACCGGTCAGCAGGCCGGTGCCGGGCAGCAGGTCTGCAAGGGGTCCACGGTCACGCTCTCCGGCGAGGGCGGCGCCCCGGCCGCGTCCAGCAACCAGTTCCCGGCCGGGACGACGCTGAAGGTCACCAACCTGGACAACAACAAGTCGACCACGGTGAAGGTCACCTCCGTCTCCGGCAGCTGCGTCCTGCTCAACAACTCCGCGTTCGAGCAGGTCCGGGAGTCCGGCAAGTTCCTGATCCGCCGAGCGCTGATCGAGAAGGTGGGGTGAGGCTCAACCGGACAGGAAGTCGCTGAGGCGGTCGGCCGCGGCCACCACCTCCGTCGGGTCATGGGTCCTGCTGTTCGCGGCCACGAGCAGCAGGACCGGCGCCGTCAGCGCAGCGCAGCGCGTGCGTCCACGGGTAACACGGGGTTCACACACGGGCAATGGACGGGAAACGGCCTGTTGACAGGCTGCGGAGCAGTTCGGTACGGCGCCCCGGTGCCGCAGCGCCGCACTCCCCGCACCCGCGCCCGACCCACCCCGAAGGATGTGGCCCCGTGACCTTCAAGGCTGAGTACATCTGGATCGACGGCACCGCGCCGACGGCCAAGCTGCGTTCCAAGACGAAGATCGTCACGGATGCCCCGGCCGGTCTCGACGCGCTGCCCCTCTGGGGCTTCGACGGGTCCTCCACCAACCAGGCCGAGGGCCACTCCTCGGACTGTGTGCTCAGGCCGGTCTTCACCTGCCCGGATCCGATCCGCGGCGGCGACGACATCCTGGTGCTGTGCGAGGTCCTGGACACGGACATGACCCCGCACCCGTCCAACACCCGGGCGGAGCTGGCCGAGGTCGCGGAGCGGTTCGCCGCGCAGGAGCCGGTCTTCGGCATCGAGCAGGAGTACACGTTCTTCGACGGCACCCGTCCGCTCGGCTTCCCCCAGGGCGGCTTCCCGGCCCCGCAGGGCGGCTACTACTGCGGTGTCGGCGCCGACGAGATCTTCGGCCGGGACGTCGTCGAGGCCCACCTCGACAACTGCCTGAAGGCCGGGCTCGGCATCTCGGGCATCAACGCCGAGGTCATGCCGGGCCAGTGGGAGTTCCAGGTCGGGCCGCTCGCCCCGCTGGAGGTCTCCGATCAGATGTGGGTGGCCCGCTGGCTGCTGTACCGCACCGCCGAGGACTTCGGTGTCTCCGCGACGCTGGACCCGAAGCCGGTCAAGGGGGACTGGAACGGGGCGGGCGCGCACACCAACTTCTCCACCAGGGCCATGCGTGAGGGCTACGACGCGATCATCACCGCCTGCGAGTCCCTCGGGGAGGGGTCCAAGCCGCTGGACCACGTCAAGAACTACGGCGCCGGCATCGACGAGCGGCTGACGGGGCTGCACGAGACGGCGCCGTGGGACCGGTACTCGTACGGGGTGTCGGACCGGGGGGCCTCGGTGCGGATTCCCTGGCAGGTCGAGAAGGAGGGCAAGGGGTACATCGAGGACCGGCGTCCCAACGCCAACGTGGATCCGTACGTCGTGACGCGGCTGCTGGTCGACACGTGTTGCTCCGCGCTGGAGAAGGCCGGCCAGGTCTAGGTTCGGGTGACTGCATCTGCGGTGCGGTGCCGGGCGGGTTCGCGTCTGCCCGGTTCTGCGCGTTGCCGGGTGCGGGTGCCTTGTGGCTGGTCGCGCAGTTCCCCGCGCCCCTTACGGGGCATCCGGCCGTGTTTCGGCCGCGGGTGCTTCGTGGCCGGGCGCGCCCGCGTGGCGGGGCCGGAAATTGACGCAGCCGCGCGTCCCTGCGGGGCGCTACCGCGTTGGGGTGGGGTCTGGTTCAATGTGGGGCATGGTCGGGTTTCGGCAGGTCGGGGTGACGGGTCGGTGTGACCTGGAGCCGTTCTGGCCTTCCCGTCAGCATGACGACTTCGACCGGGTGTGTTGCCGCGCGACGAACGCGCGGACCCGATGACGGCGTAAGCACCCCCCGCCGGGCCCCGCGCGAGACGACGTACGTCCGACCGACGACCTCCTCGCGCGAAAGAGCTGATCTCGCATGGCGACCACTCGTTCCTCCCTGTCCCCCGCCTCCCCCGTGACCGTCCCCGCCCGGCAGCGGCTGCGTGCCGTCGACCGTGACGAGGTCGCAGACGTCACCGGGCTGTTGCCGCCCGGCGCCACCTGGCTGCCGGCCCCTGAGCACACGGTGCCCGCTCTCCCCGGCCGGCCGCCGATGGTCGGCTATCTCGTGCTGGTCCCGGCGGACCAGCAGCCGCCGTTCCCGCCCGCCCCGCCCGTCGCGGTGCCGGAGCAGTCGCCGGCCGTCGGCGGCGAGGACGCCGACCCGCTCGTGCGCATCGACGCCGGGCGGCGTACCGCCAGCGTCGACGGGCGGGAACTGGAGCTGACCTACCTGGAGTTCGAACTGCTGGCCCACCTGGTGGCGTATCCGGATCGGGTGCACACGCGGGATCAGTTGGTCACCACGGTGTGGGGGTACGGGCACGTCGGTGACGGCCGTACCGTCGACGTGCATATCGCCCGGCTGCGCCGGAAACTGGGCGAGCGGCACCGGGAGGCGATCCGGACCGTCCGGAGGGTCGGCTACAAGTACACCCCGCCCGGAGGGCGTTGATCCGCTCTGCCGTCAGCAGAGTTCCGCCTCCCGAAGCGTCGTGGAGGGCAGGATCGGCCGCATGGAACTTCTCGTGCTGGGTGGTACGGAATTCGTGGGGCGGGCGGTCGTGGCGGCCGCCCTCGGGCGGGGCTGGCGGGTGACCGTCCTCAACCGGGGACGGCACGCGCCGCCGCCCGGTGTGCGGGCGCTGCGCGGCGACCGGACCGCCCCTGGCGGACTGGCGGCGCTCGACGAGGACGACGGCACCTGGGACGCGGTGGTCGACACCTGGTCGGCCGGGCCGCGCGCGGTGCGGGACGCGGCCCGGCTGCTGCGGGGGCGTGCCGGACGGTACGCGTACATCTCCAGCCGGTCCGTCTACGCATGGCCCTGGCCGTCGATGGGCGGCCCGGCCGAGGCGGGGCCGGTGGTCGAGGGCGCAGCCGCCGACGCGGAACCGACGGACTACGCGCGGGACAAGCGGGGCGGTGAGCTGGCCGCCGTGGAGGCCTTCGGCGCGGAGGGGTCGCTGCTGGTGCGGGCCGGGCTGATCCTCGGGCCGTACGAGAACGTCGGACGGCTGCCCTGGTGGCTGACCCGGATCGCGCGCGGCGGCCCGGTCCTGGCGCCCGGCCCGCGTGAACTGCCCGTGCAGTACGTCGACGCGCGCGACCTCGCGGAGTGGGTGCTCGGCGCGGTGGCACAGGGGCTCGGCGGGCCGTACGACCTGATCGGCCCGCCGGGTCACACCACGATGGGCGAGCTGCTCCAGACGTGTGTCCGGGTCACCGGCGCGGACGCGGACCTGCGCTGGACGGACCCGGAGACGGTGGTGGCGGCCGGGATCGAGCCGTGGACGCAACTGCCCGTGTGGGTGCCGCCGGGCAGTGAGCTGTACGACGCGGCGCACCGCGCGGACGTGTCGCGGGCGCTGGCCACCGGGCTGCGCTGCCGCCCGGCCGCCGAGACCGTCGCCGACACCTGGCGGTGGCTGACCCAGATCGGCGGTGAGGCGCCGCTGCGGCCGGGCCGTCCGCCGGTGGGCCTGGATCCCGCGCTGGAGGCGAAGGTACTGGCCGGAGCCGGCGGCGGGGGTGTACCTGGCACCACCCCCGCAGAGGGGGCCTCGGGCCAGTGAACCCGCGCGGCGTGTCGGCCAGACTGGCCGCATGAACACCGACACGAAGAGATACGGCGGCCGGGGACGCGCCCGCGAGGTGCTGCCGGCCGCCGTACGGGGGCTCGTGCTGGCCTTGGTGGTGCTGCCCTTCTCGACCCTGTTCCTCGTCCTCGCCCTTGTCTCCCTCGGGCTGATCCCGATCGGCCTCGGGCTCGTCACCACCCCGTGGGTCCTGACCGGTGTCAGGACGCTGGCGGACACTCGCCGCAGGCTCGCCGACGAGTGGTGCGGCGTGCGGATTCCCGCGGTGTACCGGCCGCTTCCCGAGAGCGGCAACCCCTGGGCGCGCACCGCCGGGATGCTGGGCGATCCGCAGACCTGGCGGGACCTGCGCTGGCTGGCGGTGGACATCACGGCCGGGTTCGTCACCGCGCTGCTGCCCGCCGTCCTGCTGTTCTACCCCCTGGAGGGGTTCGCCGTCGCGGCCGGGCTGTGGCGGCCGCTGTCCTCGTACGGCGGCTACTGGTACGGCTTCGTGCACGTCACCGACCAGACCTCCGCGCTCGGCGCCGGCGCCCTGGCCGCCGCGCTCCTCCTGCTCACGCCGTACGCCCCGCGCCTGCTGACCGCCCACTTCCGGCTCACCGCGAGCATTCTCGGCCCCAGCCAGGGCGAGTTGGCCGAGCGCGTGCGGGTGCTCACCGAGACCCGCCGGGACGCCGTCGACACCTCCGCGGCCGAACTGCGCCGCATCGAGCGCGATCTGCACGACGGCGCGCAGGCCCGCCTGGTCGCGATGGGCATGGACCTGGGCACCATCGAGATGCTCCTCGACAAGGACCCGGAGAAGGCCAGGCAGCTCCTCGCCCGGACCCGCCAGTCCTCGGTGGACGCCCTCGCCGAACTGCGCGACCTGGTCCGCGGCATCCACCCGCCGGTGCTCGCCGAACGCGGGGTCGGCGACGCCGTACGGGCACTGGCGCTGCGGCTGCCGCTGCCCGCCGAGGTGAACGTCGACCTGGCCGGACGGGCGGACGCGCCCGTGGAGTCCGCCGCCTACTTCGCCGTCAGCGAGGTGCTCACCAACGCGGTCAAACACTCGGGAGCCGACCGGATCTGGGTCGACCTGCACCATGCCGAGGGGATGCTGCGCGTCACCGTCACCGACAACGGCAAGGGCGGCGCGACGGTCGGCGCCGGCTCGGGCCTGGCCGGGGTCGAACGGCGCCTGGGTACATTCGACGGCGTCCTGGCCGTCAGCAGCCCCGCCGGCGGTCCCACCCTGGTGACCCTGGAGATCCCGTGCGTGTTGTCCTAGCGGAGGACCTGTTCCTGCTGCGCGACGGACTGGTCCGGATGCTGGAGGCCTACGACTTCGAGATCGCCGCCGCCGTCGAGTCCGGCCCTGAACTCGCCCGTGCGCTGGAGGAGTTGGAGCCGGACGTCGCCGTGGTCGACGTGCGGCTGCCGCCCACGCACACCGACGAGGGCCTGCAGTGCGCGCTCAAGGCCCGCCGGGACCGGCCGGGGCTGCCCGTCCTGGTCCTCTCCCAGCACGTGGAGCAGCTGTACGCACGGGAGTTGCTCGCCGACGGCACCGGCGGGATCGGCTATCTGCTCAAGGACCGGGTGTTCGACGCCGAGCAGTTCGTGGACGCCGTACGGCGGGTGGCGGCGGGCGGGACGGCGATGGACCCGCAGGTGATCCAGCAGCTGCTGTCCCGGCGGTCGGCCGACGACCGGCCGCTCGGCCGGCTCACGCCGCGCGAGCTGGAGGTGCTGGAGCTGATGGCGCAGGGCAGGTCGAACGCGGCGATCGCCGCCCAGCTGGTGGTGACGGAACGGGCCATCGCGAAACACACCTCCAACATCTTCGGCAAACTGGGACTCGAGGTGTCGGACGACGACAATCGCCGCGTCCTGGCCGTCCTCGCGCACCTCAACCGGGACCGATGACTTCTGACCCCAACCCGCCCTGGTCAAAGGAGGTTTGAGGGGTGCTGTGCGGCATGTGCGGGCGTTGAATCCCTGGGACGGGTGAACACCCGTGGTGCCGCGTCCGTATCCATGGGAGCCGCTTCACTCCTGTCGGGCACCTCGATGCTGCCCCGCAAGGAAGTCAGAGGAGTTCCATGGGACGCAACACAAGAAAACGTCGTACGCCGCTGGCGACCAAGGCCATAGCCGCCTCGGCGGCACTGGCGCTCGGTGGGGGCGGGCTGATCTGGGCGAACTTCTACGCCTCCGCGCACGAGTCGGACAACGGCGCGTGGGGAGGCAACCAGACCAAGGCCGCGCCGGCCCAGGTGGTGACGATCTCCTGTCCGGACGTCGGCCAGAAGCTGACGGACGTGCCGAACCAGGCCCGCACCGAGGTCGCCGGGGAACTGTCCACGCTCGACCGCCAGATCACCGAGGCCTACCAGCGGCTGTCGACCACGCGGCGGGCGCAGGCCCAGGACGCGAGTTTCGTCCAGAACACCATCCTCGGGCCGCTGAAGGATCGACGGCAGGCGATCATCGACCGGATCCAGCTGGAGATCAACCGGGTCGGCGGCAACGCCCCTCAGAGCCTGGACCAGCTCGCCTCCTGCACCGGCACGACGGCCCAGCAGACCAACGGCGGCCAGCAGCAGGACGGCGGGAACCAGCAAGGCGGTGACCAGCAGAACGGCGGCCAGCAGAACGGCGGCCAGCAGCAGGGCGGCCAGCAGAACGGCGGCCAGCAGGGGAACATCGGCGGGCAGGGCGGCAACGGTCCCGTCGCGGCGGACTTCGTCGACATCACGAAGGTCCAGCCGAACGTCCAGGCCAAGCCGCGCAAGCGGTGGGGCGCCTCGACCGGCTCCTTCATCACCCGCTGCGGGGTGAACGCGAACAAGAACCACAACTCCGACAACGTGATCGCGGCGCCCGGCGTCACCAACGGCGCCCACCACGTGCACGACTACGTCGGCAACCAGAAGGTCAACGCGTTCTCCAGCAACCAGACGTTCCTCGCAGGTGGCAGCAGCTGCCAGAACAAGAACGACCTGTCCGCGTACTTCTGGCCGGTGATCCGCCTGCAGAACGGCAGGCAGGAGGCTGACCAGAACCAGGACGGCGGCGGCAAGGAAGGGAACGCCGGCCAGATCGTGACGGCCAAACAGGCCGAGATCAAGTACGTCGGCAGCCCGACCGGCAAGGTCGTCCCGATGCCGCAGTTCCTGCGCATCATCACCGGTGACGCCAAGTCCTTCACCAACGGACCGGCCAACGCCAACGCGCACTGGAGCTGCACCGGCTTCGAGAACAAGGTGCAGCTGACGGACAAGTACCCGATCTGCCCGCAGGGCAGCGACGTGGTCCGCTCCTTCGCCTTCCCCAACTGCTGGGACGGCAAGAACATCGACAGCGCCAACCACCGCACCCACGTGGTGTTCGCCGACGCGCGCGGCAACTGCCAGAACGGGTTCAAGGCGATACCCCAGCTGACCATGCGCCTGGTGTACGCCCTGCAGCCGCCGAGCATCCAGAACGGCCAGCTGCAGAACACGTACGCGCTGGACAGCTTCCCGGAGCAGCTGCACAAGCCGATCACCGACCACGACGACTTCGTCAGCGTCACGACCGGCGGTCTGGCCAACAGGATCGCGTACTGCATCAACCACGGGAGGAACTGCGCGTGACCCGCTGAACCCCGCCGGACACGGCCCGGGTCACGTGGAAGGCCGGTGACGGAACCCCTCCCTCCGCCACCGGCCTTCGCCGTGCGCCCGCTGGTCGTCAGCCGCCGTGGGCGTGGTGGCCGGCGTGGTTCGTACCCACCTCCAGGTCCCCGCCGAGCGTGCCGCGCAACGCCTTGACGACGCCGTCGTCGCCGACGACCACCCACTTGCGGCCTACAAGGTAGAAGCCGCCGTAGTCCTTCGCGTCGTTGATCCACTCGCGCAGACCGCGGTCGGTGGCGAAGGTGGCGAGGATGAACTTGCCGTCGCCGTTCTTGCAGATCGCCTGGCGGATCTCGTCCGCGTCGGTCTGCATGTTCGGCTTGCACTTCACCTCGGCGGCCAGGCTCTCCAGGCTGCCGGTGGCGGTCGCCGGCACCTTCTGGGCCGCCGTCCCCCCGGATCCCCCGGCTCCGCACCCGGCCAGCGCGAGTACGGCCACGGCGGCACCCGTGGCGGCGAGCAGCGCCCTTGTCACCCTCATCTGTTCCTCCGGTCCTGGGGAGCAAGCATGCCTCAGCGCCTTCGGATACGGCTCCCGCACGCACTCCGCTCAATTTCCCGAATGGTGGCCGCACGGGTGTGCGAGGGTGGCCCGGTGAACAAGGACTGGGAAGACCGCGTGGCCGCCGCCTGGGCCGCCTTCGAGGACGGCGAGTATCCCGAGGAGCGTGCGGCCGAGTTCCGCGCCCTCGTCGACGGCCTCGTCGCCGAACTGCCCGCCGACAGCCCGCTCGGCCCCTTCGAGCGGGCCTGCGCCTGGGACTCCACGGGGCACTCCGACCAGGCGGCGCCGCTGTACCGGGAGGCGCTGGCGGGCGGACTCGACGGCTATCAGAGCCGGCGTGCGAAGATCCAGCTGTCCAGCTCGCTGCGGAACATCGGGCAGGCGGAGGAGGGCGTCAAGCTGCTCACCCCGGAACTGGACGCGCCCTCGGACGAGTTGGACGACGCGGTGCGCGCCTGTCTCGCCCTGTGCCTGTCCAGCCTGGGCCGCGACCGCGAAGGCCTGTCGCTGGTGCTCGGCGCCCTGGCCCCGCATCTGCCGCGCTACCGGCGCTCGATGGCGAACTACGCCCGCGCGCTGGTCGACCCGGAGGCCTGAACCGGGCACCCGCCCGCAGCGCGCGGGGTGTGCGCCGGGTATGAGGGAGACATGAGTCGGGTGTGGCTCACCCGCGTGGCGGTGACCAACCAACGACTCGCTCGTTTTGCCGGACGTGCAGTCACAGGATGTAGCCCAGCGTCAGGCACCCGCCCCCGCCGGTTCCGGCCCGGTCGTCGATGTCGAGCAGGCCGAGGCCGCGCTCGTCGAGCACTACCCACGGCTGGTCCGGCTCGCCTACCTGGTGCTGCCACCGGGCCTGGGCCGCGGCCGCCGGGTGCTGACCGCACACGCCCTGGCCCAGCGGGCGCTGCCCCGGGGGCGCAAGCAGGCGTCCGTGATCCCGGCCCAGGCCTCCGCCCGGGACGGCGACCCGGGGTATGCGTTCGTGCGCCTCCAGGTGGTGCGTTCGGCGCTGGAGGCGGCCCGCTCGCGCAAGGGATGGCGGCGCGCCGCGCTGCCGCCGCTGCTGCCGCAGGTGTGGGGCCTGAAGCTGTTCCCGCGCTCCGGCGGCGCCGAGGAACTCGCCCTGGACCAGGCGCTCTCCACCCTGTCGGGACCGGCGCGGGCCGCATATGTGCTGCGCGGACTGGAGAAGCTGTCCGACTCCGACACCCGCAAGGTCCTCAAGGCCGCCGGGGTCGCCGACGCGGGCGGGGCGCTCGCCGCGGCCGGCGAGGTACCCGAGCAGTACGACCTGCTCACCTCCCCCGAGTTCGACCCCTGCTCGCTGCAGGCCCGGCCCACCGACCTGATGCGGCGCCGCCAGCACACCAAGGCGGTGCTCGCCGCCGCGGCGGCGCTCGCGGTGTGCGGCGCGCTGGTCGCCCTGCCGGGCGGCGGCTGGGGCCCGGACGGCGCGGCCGCGCCCTTGTACGCCCAGAACCCCGCCGCCGAGGCCGCCCTGGACCCGGGCAAACTGGTCCGGGTGGCGCCGGCCGCCTGGGAGTCGGCGGCGCGCACCGACTTCTCCGTGTGGCCCGCGCGCGGCAAGCTCACCGGCGACACGGCCCTGCTGCGCCGGGCGCTGGCGGTGTGGGCCCGGCCCGGTGACACGGTCCGTGTCTCGGCGACCCCGGGCACCCAGACGGGCGGCCCGGCCGGCCCGCCCCAGCTGCTCTACGCGGGCGTCGTCGACAACGCGCGCGTGGTGCTCCTGTACGACGGTCTGCGCATCGCGCGGTACGCCGAGCAGACGGACGGCACGGCGGGCGCAGCCCT
Organism: Streptomyces sp. NPDC047028; assembly: GCF_040644095.1. NCBI lineage: Bacteria > Bacillati > Actinomycetota > Actinomycetes > Kitasatosporales > Streptomycetaceae > Streptomyces > Streptomyces sp. NPDC047028. The sequence goes on along the minus strand of NZ_JBEYVS010000013.1, from coordinate 108,605 downwards.
GGACTTCGCCCGGGTCGACGGGGCGAGCACCGCGGAGGCGAGCGTGCTGGTCCTGGGCCGCACCGACGGCAACGTGCGGTATCTGACGGCCCCGTGGGTGACCAAGGTGGCCAAGCGGGACCTGATGAAGCCGGACGCCGCGGCGACCGCCCTCAGCCTCACCGACGGGGTCACCTCCCCCCTGGCCAGTCCCGCTCTGCAACCCGGCACCTGCACGTCCTGGACGGTGCTGGAGCTGACCGACGCCACCGGCACCCGGCTCGCCACGGACCTCGGCGAGCTGGTGCCGGCCCACCTCACGGCGGGCCGGCCGGGCGCGACCGGCGAGGCGACCAGCAGGGAGGGGCTCCAGGCGTGGGCGCCGTTCGCCTGCTCCCTGGCCGCGGAACGCTCGGCGGGCGTGCGGAGCGTGAACGCCTGGGCGTACGCGGAGCAGCCGTTGCCGGAGGCGGGCGGCACGGGCACGTGGGTGTGCACGCGGGCCGACACCTGGCGGGCCGCCGGGGCGGTCGCGCTGGCCCAGTTCCGCACGCCGGGCGGACCCGTCGGGGCGGTCACGGCCAAGGGCACGGACGTGGCGGCGTGCGGTCCGCGTGATCCGCATGTGCTGGCCGGGGTGCTGTGGAAGTCGGGGACCGGTTCGTGGTATTTGCTGGCGGCCGGGGACCAGGACATGGCGTCCATCTCCACGTCGGGTGGGGTGACGGCCTCCGGCCAGGGGGCGCTGCTCTCGGTGAAGGCTCAGCAGGGGGCTCGGGCGGAGTTGAAGGGGCGGTTGACCGACGGTCAGTCTGTCAGTGGCCTGCATTAGCGTTCCGCGGCAAGTTGTTCGACCTCAGGCCGGTGGGGGCTTGTCGCGCAGTTCCCCGCGCCCCTTCAGTACGCTAGTTGACACCGGCGTCAATAAGGCACCGTAGAGGGGTTCCCTGGAGGCATACTCGTCAGTACATTGACGCCATGTCTAACACGCAGGCCCGGTCCGGGGAGGACGAGCGGAACGCGCTCAAGGCGCGCAACGTGTCGTTCGCCTGGGAGGGCACCCCCCTGCACTGGGTGCCGGGTGACCCCTTCACCACGCACACCATCAACGTGCTGCACCTGCTCCTGCCCGCCGGGGAGCGGTGGTTCGTGCACGTGTACAAGCAGGTGCTGCCGCTGATCAAGGACGACCGGCTGCGCGAGGACGTGGTCGGCTTCATCGGGCAGGAAGCCATGCACTCCCAGGCCCATGACGAGGTGCTGCCGCACCTCAGGGAGCAGGGGCTCGATCCGACGCCGTACACCGCGCAGGTCGACTGGTTCTTCGAGAAGCTGCTCGGCGACCGCACGCTGCCGCCGGGCGGGCCGCGCCACTGGTGGCTGCTGGAGCGGGTCGCGCTGATCGCGGCCATCGAGCACTACACCGCCTTCCTCGGCGACTGGGTGCTCAACGCCGCCGCGCTGGACCGGCGCGGTGCCGATCCGACCATGCTGGACCTGCTGCGCTGGCACGGCGCCGAGGAGGTCGAGCACCGCTCGGTCGCGTTCGACCTGTTCATGCACGTCGACGGCGGCTACCGGCGCCGGGTGCGGACCTGGGCGCTCGCCTTCTCCGCGCTGGTGTTCCTGTGGCAGCGCGGGGCCCGTTTCTTCATGGAGAACGACCCGAGCCTCGTCGACGGGAAGGCGTCGTTCAAGGAGTTCCGGCAGAGCGGCCGACGGGGCACGCTGCCCACCACCGGCGCCATGCTGAAGTCCATCCCGCGCTACCTGAGCCGCGGTTACCACCCCTCCCAGGAGTGCTCCACCGCGCAGGCGGTCGCCTATCTGGCCTCCTCCCCCGCCGCCCTGGCCGCGGACAAGGCGGTGGCGTGATGGCGCCGAGGCCGCTGACCCTCGTCCTCGTCGCGGGGGCCGCCGTGCTCACCCGGCGGGCCCTGCGCCGCCGCGTCAAGGCGTCCCCGCTGTGGCCACTGCCCGCCCTGGACCCGCCGGTCTCCGGCCGGCCCCGCTCCCGTGCGCTGCGGCTCGTGCTCACCGCGCGCGAGACGATCGCCGACGGCGTCGTACAACTGCGCCTGGAGGGTGCGCGTCTGCCCGGCTGGGAGCCCGGCGCGCACCTGGACCTGGTGCTGCCGTCGGGGATGGTGCGGCAGTACTCGCTGTGCGGGGACCCCGAGGACGGCTCCTCGTACACGGTGGCCACCCGGCTGGTGGCGGACGGGCGGGGCGGCTCGCGGGAGGTGCACGAGCAGCTCGCCGAGGGCATGGAGCTGGAGGTCCGCGGGCCGAGGAATCGTTTCCCCCTGGTCGAGGCGGAGTCGTACGTCTTCGTCGCCGGCGGCATCGGCATCACTCCCGTGCTGCCCATGTTGCGCGCCCTGCCGGACGGCACCGAGTGGCGGCTGCTGTACGGCGGCCGGACCCGGGCCTCGATGCCGTATCTCGAAGAGGTACGGGAGCTCGCCGGCGACCGGCTCACGCTGGTCGCCGAGGACGAGGACGGGCGCCCGGACCTGGACGCGCTGTTCGCCGGCCTGGCCGCCGGGACCGCCGTGTACTGCTGCGGCCCGGAGGGGCTGATGGCGGCGGTGGAGGAGCGGCTGCCGACGGGGGCCACGCTGCACCTGGAGCGGTTCGCGCCGCGCACGTCGGCCGACGGGAACACGGAGTTCGAGGTGGAACTGCGGCGCAGCGGGCGGACGGTGGCGGTGGCCGCCGGATCGACCGTGCTGGCGGCCGTACGACGGGAGCTGCCCGACACCGCGTACTCCTGCGAGCAGGGGTTCTGCGGGACCTGCCAACAGCGGGTGCTGGAGGGTGAGGTGGACCACCGGGACGAGCTGCTGACGGATGCGGAGCGTGGCGATTCGATGCTGATCTGTGTCTCACGGGCCCGAGGTGAGCGGCTCGTGCTCGACATGTGACGGAACGTGTCAACGCCAGGACGGAACCGTGCCGTTCACGGCCGGTTTCGATCGGTAAGGTGTTCGCATGAGTACCGGGGTTCGCCGCAGGATGGGTGTGGAGGAGCGGCGGCAGCAGTTGATCGGGGTCGCCCTCGAACTGTTCAGCCAGCGCTCCCCCGACGACGTCTCCATCGACGAGATAGCGTCGGCGGCGGGCATCTCACGCCCGCTGGTCTACCACTACTTCCCCGGCAAACTCAGCCTGTACGAGGCCGCGTTGAAGCGTGCCGCGGAGGATCTCGCGGGCCGGTTCGCCGAGCCGCACGAGGGCTCCCTCGGTGCCCGGCTGCTGCGGGTGATGCGCCGCTTCTTCGACTTCGTGGAGGGGCACGGGCCCGGTTTCGCGGCCCTGATGCGCGGCGGCCCGGCGGTCGGTTCGTCGGCCACGAACGCGCTCATCGACTCCGTGCGGCAGGCCGCCTATGGCCAGATCCTTGCGCACCTGGACGTCACCGAGGCGCCCCCGCGGCTGGACCTGGTGCTGCGCTCGTGGATCTCACTCGTCGAGTCGACGGCCCTGATCTGGCTGGACGGCCGGCGCGTGCCCCGCGCCGAACTGGAGCTTCAGCTCGTCCACGACCTCGCCGCGCTGGTCGCCGTCAGCGCCGCCCAGGACGACGAGATGGCGCTGCTGCTGCGCACCATGGTCAAGGACGAGCCGGCCGACGGCCCCTTCGCGGAGCTGGTCGGCCGGCTCATCTCCCTGGCGCCCTGAACTACTTGGCTGTCCGGACGAACACCGCCACGGTGCGGGCCGGAACCGTGAACGTGCCCGGACCGGCCGTGTAGACGGCGGTCCTCACCACCGGGTCGGCGCCGGACGCCTGCACCGGGTGCAGCCGGTAGGGGACACCGGCCAGGGCCGGGATCCGCTGGTCCTGCTTCTCGGGCGTGGCGTTGAAGACGACGACCAGTTCACCGAGTGTCATGGTGATGACCCCGGGCGTCTCGTCCTTCCCGGACAGCGGGAACGCGAGCCGGTCCTGCACCTGGGCCGCCGTGCCGAGGGAGAACGCCTTCTCGGTCGTACGGATCTTCAGCAGGTCCCGGTAGGCGGCGGAGGCCCCGGTGATCTGCGGGCAGCCGACCTTGACGCCGGTCAGCAGCGGCTTGGCGTACGGCCACTTGGACTGGTTGTCGGCGGCCATGGGCAGCCCGCGCCCGAAGCCGTTGCCGTCGGCGCAGTTCCAGTGAATGGCGTTGAACCAGTCGCCGCTGTCGAAGGAGTTGCGGTCCAGCGACTTGGAGCGCAGCAGGTCGGTGCCGGCCTGGGAGAGGGACGGGCCCTGCGAGAGGGACGCCGTGGCCATCGCCAGGACCTGCATCCGGGCCCGGTCGGCGGCGGAGGTGTCCTTCGGGAGCTTGTACGTCAGCGCGTCGAACAGCGACTCGTTGTCGTGGGCGTCCACATAGGCGAGGGCGTCGCCGGGGGCGTCCGCGTACCCGGCGGGCTGCCCGTTGTAGTCGATCTCGGCGCCGGTGACCTCCTTGCCGTCGCTGTCGGTGAAGTGGTACTTGGCCAGGTTGCCGGTCAGGCCGACCTTGATCAGGTCCTGGTAGTGCAGCAGCCGGGCCTTCTGCTCGGCCTCGGTGCCGTTGGCCGTGGAGGAGTTGGGGTCGGTGTAGAGGCCGGAGGCGAAGCCCTGGACGCCGGGGTCGGAGTCGAAGGGGCTGCCGCCGCGCACCGCGTCCCGGGCCCGGTCGGAGAAGGTGGCGATGCCGGTACCGGCCATGTTCTGCTGCGTGGCCTGCACGAACCGGGCGTCGTTCGCGACCTCCCCGAAGTTCCAGCCCTCGCCGTACAGGATGATCTTCTTGCCGTCGACGCCGTCCTTCTCCGGCGTCAGCGCGTCCAGGGCCTTCCTGACCGCGAGGATGTTGGCCTTCGGGTGGTGGCCCATGAGGTCGAAGCGGAAGCCGTCGACCTTGTACTCCTTGGCCCAGGTGACGATCGAGTCGACGACCAGCTTGCCCATCATCGCGTTCTCGGGCGCGGTGTTGGCGCAGCAGGTGCTGTTGGCGACCGAGCCGTCGGCGAGGAGCCGCTGGTAGTAGCCGGGCACGACCTGGTCGAGGACGGAGGTGTCGGCCTGGCCGGCGGCCGCCGTGTGGTTGTAGACGACGTCCATCACGACCCGCAGGCCGTCCTGGTTGAGGGACTGCACCATCCTGCGGAACTGGACGGTACGGGCGGTGCCGTCGGGGTTCGTGGCGTACGAGCCCTCGGGGACCGTGTAGTGGTAGGGGTCGTAGCCCCAGTTGTAGGCGTCCTTCGCGGCGGTCTTCGCCACGCACGCCTGCTGCTGCTCGGAGTCGGGCGCGTAGGAGGCGAGGTCGCAGTCGGGGCCGGCCTGGTCGGCCTTCTTCTCGGGGATGGTGGCGATGTCGAACGCGGGCAGCAGGTGCACGTAGGAGGTACCGGCCTTGGCCAGCGCCCGCAGGTGCTTCGAGCCGTCGCTGTTCTTGTCGGTGAAGGCCAGGTAGGTGCCCTGCTCCCCCGCCGGGACGGTCTTGTCGGCGACGGAGAAGTCCCGGATGTGCAGCTCCTGGATCTGCGCGTCCCTGAGCGGTACGGCCTTGGGCTTGTGCAGGTGGGTCCAGCCGCTCGGGGCGAGGGAGCGGTCGTCGAGGTCGGCGACGAGGCTGCGCTCGCTGTTCGCGGTGAGGGCGACCGAGTAGGGGTCGGTGACCTTGTTGGTGACCATCTTGCGGACGCTGGGCGCCCACACCCTCACGACGTACCGGTAGGGCTTGCCCTTCCAGGACGCGGGGCCGGTGACGGACCAGACGCCGGTGGCCGCGTTCCGGTGCATGGGCACGCTGCGGCCGTCGAGGTCGAGGTGGACGGACTGGGCGGTCGGCGCCCACACCGACAGGGTGGGCCTGCCGTGGTGGAAGACCGGCCCGAGGTGGGCCTTCGTGGCGCCCGCGTACAGGTCGTCGAGCACGCCTGCGATCTGCACGCCGGTCGCCGCCAGCACCGCCCCGTTCGCGGCACGCTGGGAGGCGACGAGCTGGCCCTTGAGGGCCTCGCGCACCCGGTCGCGGTCGCGCGGGTCGACGGACCAGGCGGTGTAGTCCTTCAGGTAGGGGAACTTCGCCTTCTGCGCGTCCGTGAGGGTGGTCTTCTCCAGTCGCAGCCAGCGCTCGTCGTCGCTGGTCAGGGCCCCGTCCTTGACGGTGATCGAACCGTCGTGGGAGGAGAGCAGCTGGGTGGAGGCGGCGCCGTCGGCCCCGTTCCAGGCGACCGTGTTCCGGTCGATCCAGACCGCCTTGGAGGTGGTCAGGTCGAGCGCGGCCGCGCTGCCCGCGGGCTGCGGCAGCAGGGGCTTGTCCTGGCCGCTCACCAGCCATACCTCGTGGCCGTTCGCCGCCTTGAGGTCCAGGGACTGGTCGGTGGGCAGGTCCTTGTCGTCGCCCTTGTGGATGATGTAGCTGAGGCTGGTGGCACCCTCGGTGAGCGGCACCTCGTAGACCGCGCCATAGGCATCAGTCTTGACCGGCATCAGCGGCTTCGACCAGTCGGTGGGGTTCGCGGCGCCCGTCCAGACGTGCAGGCCCCAGCCGTCGTAGTTCCCGTCGGCGCGGTGGTAGTGGAGGACGGCCTTGGTGGTGTCCTGGGCCGGGTAGTCGGGCCGCTGGGTGAGGACATCGGCCTTGCCCTGCTCGATCCAGACCTCGCCCGTCCTGGTGACGTCGATGCTCCGGTCGGCGGAGACGTCCTTGTTCCCGTCCTTGTCGACGACGAGGAACCCGACGTTCGTGGCGCCCGGCTTGAGCTTGACGTAGGCGAAGGCGCCGTAGGCGTCCCGTCCGGTGAACGGGTGCCCGGCCGGCCAGGTGGTGGACTCGCCGTCGGCGAGGTCGCCCCAGGCGTACAGGTTCCAGTCGGCGTAGTCGCCGTCGGTGCGCTTGTAGTGGACGATCGCGTAGTCGCGGGAGGAGGCCGTGGGGACCTCGGGCGCGGGCGGGGTGCCGGTGGTGCTGCTCGCCGTGGCGCTCGCGGTGTGCCCGGCCGAGTCGATGACGACGGCCTTGTAACGCAGGGCGGTCCCGGCGGGCACCTTCGCACCGAGGGCCTGGGTGACCTTGTAGGGGGCGTGGTCGGCGGAACCGAGCACCTTCCAGGGGGCGTCGCCGACCTGGGCGGCGAAGACGACCCTGTTGAGCTGCCCGCCGTCGGGGTCGGCGGACACCTCGACGGTCCCGGTGGCTCCGGCGGCGGGGGCCTTCAGGGTGACCATGGGCTCGGTGGTGGGGGCGGCGAGGGTGCCGTCGGCCTTGTAGACGACGGCGGTACCGGCCGGGACGGTGACGGTGAGCTTGCGGTCGCCGTCGGTCTTCAGGGTGCCGTCGGTGCCGTAGATCCCCCGGTACGGCATGTCGGCGGAGCCGGTGGTGAAGGTCGCGGTCTTCGCGTCGTCGGCGTTGTTCAGGGCGACGACGTACTCCTGGCCGGTCTTGGCGTCCGTCCGGGTGAAGGCGTAGATCCCGGCGCCGTCGGCGGCGTACCGCTCGGTCTGGACCCCGTCCTCCAGGGCCGGGTTGGCCTTGCGGAGCTTGGAGAGGGCCGCGATCTCCTTGTAGAGCGGGGCACTCGGGTCGTAGGAGTCGCTTGCGTGGGTGCGGTCGGTGCCGATCTCGTCGTCGTCGAGGTAGTCGGCGACCTTGGAGGCGAACATGGTCTGGCGGGCGTCCTTGTCGCCGCCGGAGCCGGTGAAGCCCTGCTCGTCGCCGTAGTAGACGACCGGGTTGCCGCGGCTGAGGAACATCACCTCGTTGGCGAGCCTGTCCTTGGCGAGCAGCTGGGCGTCCGTCGCCTTCGGGTTGTCCTGCTTCAGGAAGTACCCGATGCGTCCCATGTCGTGGTTGCCGAGGAAGGTGACCTGCTCGTAGGCGTTGGCCTTGTCGGTCGTGTACTTGTAGTCGTCACCGAAGACCGAGGCGAGCTTCTCGGCGCTGCCGCCCTGGGAGGCGTAGGCGCGGGCCGCGTCCTGGAAGGGGAAGTCCAGGGTGGCGTCGAGGCGGCCCTGGGTGACGTACGGCGAGGTGACCGAGGTGTTGGCGTCGTACGTCTCGCCGAACATGAAGAAGTGCTTGCGGCCGTGCCGGGCGGCGTACGTGTCCAGCGCGGTGGCCCACTGGGTCCAGAAGTCCATGTCGACGTTCTTCACGGTGTCGATCCGGAACCCGTCGATGGCGAAGTCCTTGACCCACCGCTCGTAGATCTTCTCCATGCCGTGCACGACCTCCGGACGCTCGGTCCACAGGTCGTCCAGGCCGGAGAAATCGCCGTAGGTCGCGGACTCGCCGGCGAAGGTGGAGTCGCCCCGGTTGTGGTACATCGTCGGGTCGTTCAGCCAGGCCGGGACCTTGCCGGCGCTGGTGACCTCGGGGGTGTACGGGAAGGAACCGGAGTCGACCTCCGGGAACTTCTTCGTCCCGTCGGCGTAGTCGGCGTCGTCGAAGGGCCTGCCGTCCTTGGTCAGGTACGGGAACGCGCCCTTGGACAGGTAGTCCTGCGAGGTGCCCTGGTAGTCGACGACGTCGGCGGTGTGGTTGGTGATGACGTCGAAGAAGACCTTCATGCCCTTGGCGTGCGCCTTGGAGACGAGGGTCTTGAGGTCATGGTTGGTGCCGAAGTGCGGGTCGACCTGGGTGAAGTCGGTGATCCAGTAGCCGTGGTAGCCGGCCGAGGCGTTGGCCCCGGTGCCCTGCACGGGCCGGTTCTTGAAGATCGGCGCCATCCAGATGGCGGTGGTGCCGAGGCCCTTGATGTAGTCGAGCCGCTTGGTCAGGCCCTTGAGGTCACCACCCTGGTAGAAGCCCTTGTCGGTGGGGTCGTAGCCGGTGCTCATGCGTGAGCCGGTCAGGCCGCCCCGGTCGTTGGCCTTGTCGCCGTTGGCGAACCGGTCGGGCATGACGAAGTAGAACTGCTCGCGCGTGTCGTCGTGCCGGGCGGGCTGCGCGGCGAGCCTCGCGTCCGAGGGGGGCGCGGGCGGCGGGGTGGCGGCGCGGGCCGCGAGCGGCTGGACGAGCGCTGCGGCGAGGGAGACGACTGCGACGGCCGCAGCCCGCCTCAGGTGTGGGGAACGGCGCGTTCCGGGCGCCGGCCATCTCGGTATCACAGGCGGTGACTCCTTGCGAATACGGCTTGTTGGGTCCGACCCCGACGCGCGGCACGGTGTGCGGTGCCGGGCGCCCGCGTGACCGTATCGCCGACGAAAGGCTTACAGCAAGAGGCTTGAAACTCACAGCAAGAAATTTCACCGGAGTCCTTGACGCCTTGTCCCAACTGCCGCACGCTCACCGACGGTTGAATCCCCACACACATTTCGGAGCCGCACATGACCGGAAACCACCCCCCGGATCTCGTCCGCCGAACGGCCGGTGCCCTGGCCGCAGGCGCGCTGGCCCTCGCCGGCGTGGTCGCCCTGCCGGCCCCGTCGGCGCAGGCCGACACGGCTGCCAAGGGCGATGTCATCGCCAACCTCTGGGAGTGGAACTGGGACTCCGTCGCCAAGGAGTGCACCGACGTCCTCGGCCCGGCCGGCTACGGCGCGGTGCAGGTGGCCCCGCCGGAGGAGTCCCTCAAGCAGTCCAACTACTACTGGTGGGACGTCTACCAGCCCTACTCCTACGACCTGAACAGCCGCTTCGGCTCGAAGGCGAAGTTCGCCGCCATGATCAGCACCTGCCACCAGGCGGGCGTGAAGGTCTACACCGACGCGGTGATCAACCACACGGCCGCGCAGACCGGCACCGGCTACAACGGCACGACCATCGGCACCAAGTACGACACCCCCGAGTGGGACCGGTCGGACTACCACGACTCCTCGCAGTGCCCCACCTCCGACCTGACCATCCAGGACTACTCCAACCTGACCCAGGTGCAGAACTGCGAACTGCTCGGCATGCCGGACCTGAAGACGGGCTCCGACCACGTCCGCACGGGCATAGCCGGCTACCTCAACTCCCAGCTCGCCCTGGGTGTCGACGGCTTCCGGGTGGACGCGGCCAAGCACATCCCGGCGACCGACCTCTCGGCCATCGAGTCCAAGCTCACGGCCACGACGGCCGGCCCGGCACCGTACGTCTTCCAGGAGATCTACCCGGGCGCCACCCCACAGCCCCCGGACTACTACGGCACCGGTGACGTGCTGGACTTCACCTACGCGAGCAGGATGAAGTCCGCGTTCCAGGGCAACGTCAGCGACCTCGCCTCCCTCTCCTCGTCCGGCATCCTGCCCGCCGCGAACTCGGTGTCCTTCGTGACCAACCACGACACCTCGCGCAACGGCACGGACATGTCGTACAAGGACGGCGACACCTACAAGCTCGCCAACCTCTTCCAGCTCGCCTACAAGTGGTCGACGCCGACCGTGTACGCCAGCTGGAAGTGGACGCAGAGCGACGAGGCGCCGCCGAACTCGGCCGGGTTCGTGTCCGACACGGACTGCTCGGGCAGCTGGTACTGCCTGGACCGGGACACCGCCGTCGTCGGCATGGTGGCCTGGCACAACCACGTCGACACGGCCGCCGTGTCCGACTGGCAGACCAAGTCCTCCTCCGTCATCGGCTTCGGCCGCAGCGGGGCGGGCTTCTTCGCGCTGAACAACGGCACCTCGCCGGCGACCTACACCTTCTCGACCGGCATGGCCGACGACACGTACAGCGACGTCGTCGACGGCGGCACCACCAAGGTCACCGTCTCCGGCGGCAGCGCCTCGCTCACCATCCCGGCGAAGGGAGCGGTCGCCTTCTACGACTCCTCTTACACCTGCACGGTGGGCTGCGGCGACACGGGCGGGGGCACGGGCGGCGGCACGGGCGGCGGCTCCGGTGACACGGTGAGCGCGACCTTCGACGAGTACGCGTCCACGTCGTCCGGCACGAACGTCTACGTCGTAGGCTCCATCCCCGCGCTCGGCGGCTGGGACACGTCCAAGGCGGTCAAGCTGTCCTCCACCGGCTACCCGGTCTGGTCGGGCGAGGTGAGCGTGCCGGTGAACACGTCCTTCGAGTACAAGTACATCAAGAAGGACGCGTCCGGAAACGTCACCTGGGAGTCCAACGCCAACCGCTCGACGGCCACGACCACCTCGGCGCTCACCCTGGACAACTCCTGGAACCTGGCGAGCACCGACGCCACCGACGTCACCTTCAACGAGACCGCGACCACGAGCCTCGGCACCGGCGTCTACGTCGTCGGCTCCCTCCCCTCCCTCGGCTCATGGAACCCCACGGACGCCATCCCCCTGTCCGCCGCGTCGTACCCGACCTGGAGCCGCCTGGCCATCGTCCCCAGGAGCACGTCCTTCGAATACAAGTACGTCAAAAAGGACGCCTCCGGGAACGTCACCTGGGAGTCCGGCACGAACCGCTCCTACACGACGGGCGGTTCGTCCGGGTTCACGACGAGCGACACCTGGAAGTAGGCCCGGCTCAGCAGCTCGGCTTGCCCGCGTAGATCGCGAGGGCCGTGTTGGAGCCCAAGGTGGCGGTGAACTGCCCGCTGGAGTTCACCGCCACCGTCGTGTTGTTCTGCACGTTGCAGTAGGTGCCGGCGGGGAGGGACGTCTGGTATGTGTGGGTCACGCCGGACGTCTCGTGGTTGATGGCGACGTAGCCCTTGCTGCCGCGGCCGAAGCCGATCGCGTTGTTGCCGTCGTCCCACCAGTCGGTCAGGGACTGGCCGCGGGTGGCGTTGCGGAAGCCGACCATGGAGATGATCTCGGGCCATTTGTGCTGGCACTTCCAGCCGTCCTGCCAGCAGGCACTCACCTGGCCGCCGTCGGGCGGGCCCGCGTCGGCGTCCGACCACTCGTAGCCGGAGTTGATGTCCGGGGCGCCGTAGGGGTAGGCCAGCATGAAGACGTTGGCCAGGGTGTAGTCGGCGCCGTTCTTGTAGTTCAGGGTGGAGCCGTTGCGCTCGGTGTCGTGGTTGTCGACGAAGACGCCGGCGACCGAGCTGCTCAGGTAGCCCCAGCCCTCGCCGTAGTTCTTCAGGTAGGCGAGCTTCTCGCTCTGGAAGACCCGCTTGAGGTCGTAGGCGTACCGGAACTCCTGGACGTCGCCGTTGCCGGTGTACTCGGAGGGCTGGACGGCTTCGTTCGCGCCGTAGATGACCTCCTGCTTCCAGTACGCGTTCGGGTTGGTCAGGCGGCTCTTGATGTTGGCCAGGTCCTCGGCGGGGATGTGCTTGGCGGCGTCGATGCGGAAGCCGTCGACGCCGAGGGAGAGGAGGTCGTTCATGTACCCGGCGATGGTCTTGCGGACGTACTCCTCGCCGGTGTCCAGGTCGGCCAGGCCGACGAGTTCGCAGTGCTGGACGTTCCAGCGGTCCTGGTAGTCGGTGACCTGGGCGGTGCAGTCGTCGAAGTCGTAGATGGAGTACAACCCCGGGTAGTCGTACTTCGTGTACGACGAGCCGCCGGTGCCGGTGCCGCTGCCCGCGGACATGTGGTTGACGACGGTGTCGACGACGACCTTCACGCCTGCCGAGTGGCAGGTGTTCACCATGTTCTGGAAGGAGGTTCGGTCGCCGAGGCGCCCCGCGATCTTGTACGACACCGGCTGGTACGACGTCCACCACTGCGAGCCCTGGATGTGCTCGGCGGGCGGTGAGACCTGAACGTAGCCGTAGCCGGCGGGGCCGAGGGTGGTGGTGCACTCGCGGGCCACCGAGGCGTAGTTCCACTCGAAGAGGACGGCGGTGACGTCCTTGGTGCCGGGCGGGGAGGCCTCGGCGGACGTCGGATACAGGCCGATCGCGGCGGCGGCCGTGAGGGATATGACCGTGGGGAGGGTTCTGCTTCTGCGTGTTCTGCTTCTGCGTGCCATGTGGGGAGTCCTTCACCGTTGAAGGAGCTTGCTGCAATCTTGCGGCAAACTTGCGGTGACGCAGATGCTAGAGGCCCGCTGTCCGAAAGACAGCGGGCCGGTTGTGAAGTTGCTGCAAGAACTTTCAGACGGGTCGTCAGTCCCCGGTCGTCCACCACACGGTGGTGTCCGCCGGGAGTTTCGCCTCGCCGTCCGTCTCGGCGACCTCGCCGCTGGTGAGCAGGATGCGGCCGTGGGCGGGGGTGGTCACGGATTCGCCGGTGGTGTTCGCCACGCAGACGAACTCCCCGCGGCGGAAGGCGAGGACGCCCTCGGGGGCGCGCAGCCATTCGACGCGGTCGCCGGCGCCGAGGTCGGGGTGCTGCTTGCGGGCCGCGAGGGCGGCGCGGTACAGCTCCAGGGTGGAGCCCGGGGTGCCGGTCTGGGCCTGGACGCTCAGTTCGGCCCAGTCGGCCGGCTGCGGGAGCCAGCTGCCTCCGTCGCCGAAGCCGTACGACGAGCCGTCGCGGGTCCACGGGATGGGCACCCGGCAGCCGTCGCGGAAGCCGTCCTGGCCGGCGCCCCGGAAGTACGCGGGGTCCTGGCGGACCTCGTCGGGGAGGTCGACGACGTCCGGCAGACCGAGTTCCTCACCCTGGTAGACGTAGGCCGAACCGGGCAGCGCGAGCATGAGGAGGGTGGCCGCGCGGGCCCGGCGCAGGCCGAGTTCGCGGTCGCCGGCGGTGCGGATCTGGGTGCCGAGGCCGGGCGGGTTGGCGAAGCGGGTGGCGTGCCGGGTGACGTCGTGGTTGGACAGCACCCAGGTGGCCGGGGCGCCGACCGGACGCATCGCCTCCAGGGTGCGGTCGATGACCGTGCGGAGTTCCCCGGCGTCCCATTCGGTGCCCAGGTACTGGAAGTTGAACGCCTGGTGCAGCTCGTCGGGGCGGACGTAGTTCGCGGTGCGCTCGACGGTCGGGGTCCAGGCCTCGGCCACGAAAACACGCTCGCCCGCGTACTCGTCGAGGACCGTGCGCCACTGGCGGTAGATCGCGTGCACGCCGTCCTGGTCGAAGAACGGCATGACATCGTTGCCCAGCAGCTTCAGCTGGTCGTGGTCGCCGAGGTCGGGCAGGCCGTCCGCCTTGACCAGGCCGTGGGCCACGTCGATGCGGAAGCCGTCGACGCCCATGTCCAGCCAGAAGCGCAGGATCGAGCGGAACTCGTCGCCGACCGCCGGGTGCTCCCAGTTGAAGTCGGGCTGCTCGGGGGCGAAGAGGTGCAGGTACCACTCACCGTCGGCCACCCTTGTCCAGGCCGGGCCGCCGAAGATGGACTCCCAGTCGTTGGGCGGGAGTTCGCCCTTCCTGCCCTTGCCGGGGCGGAAGTGGTAGCGGTCGCGGAGAGGAGAACCCGGGCCCTCGGCGAGCGCGCGCTTGAACCACTCGTGCTGGTCGGAGGAGTGGTTGGGGACCAGGTCGACGATGACGCGCAGGCCGTGGTCGTGGGCGTCGCGGATCAGCGCGTCGGCGTCCAGGAGGTTGCCGAACATCGGGTCGACGGCACGGTAGTCGGCGACGTCGTAGCCGGCGTCGGCCTGCGGGGAGGCGTAGAAGGGGCTGAGCCACACGGCGTCGACGCCGAGGTCGCGCAGGTACGGGAGACGGGAGCGTACGCCCTCCAGGTCGCCCATGCCGTCGCCGTTGCTGTCGGCGAAACTGCGCGGGTAGACCTGGTAGATGACCGCGTCCCGCCACCAGTCGCGGTGTCCGGCGACAGTGGCTACGGCGGTGTGGGGGGCCGGGGCGGCAGGGTGCTGCTGGCTCATGGCGTCCTTGATGCGTAACGGAGTACGTGACTGGGTCATGGGTGAGGGGCGACGGGCGACGGTCGGGCCTGCGGGCGGGCCGGGGGTGCGAGGCGGCCGCGGTGCCGGCGGGGTCGGATGGACACCGCGGCCGCCTGGTCCTTGACGGGCCGGGCCGGTCCTTGACGGGGCCGGGGCGTCAGCCCTTGGTGCCGCCCGCGGTGAGGCCGGTGACGAGGTTCTTCTGGACGAGGTAGAAGAAGACCGAGACCGGTATCGCGACGAGGACGGCGGTGGCGGCCATGTAGTTCCACTGGGCGTCGTGCTCGCTGACGAAGGTCTGCAGGCCGACGGCGAACGTGTACTTGGAGTCGTCCAGCAGGAACGTCGTAGCGAAGGCGACCTCGCCGACGGCGGTGATGAAGTTGTAGAAGGCGGCGACGGCCAGGCCCGGGCGGGCCAGCGGCAGGATCAGCCGGAAGAAGGTGCCGAAGGGGCTGAGCCCGTCCACCCGGCCGGCCTCGTCGATCTCGAAGGGGATGGTGTCGAAGTACCCCTTGAGCAGCCAGGCGCTGTACGGCACGGCGGTGGTGCAGTTGATGACGATCAGCGCCCAGTAGGTGTCGATGAGGCCGAGTTCGCTGAAGATCTCGTACATCGGCACGATCAGGATGGCGATCGGGAACGCCTGGGTGAGCAGGAGCACCCACATCAGCGACTTGTAGCCGGGGAAACGCATGCGGGAGACGGCGTAGCCGGTGGTGGCGGCGACGAAGACGCCGATCACGGTGGTGCCGAGGGCCACGATCATCGTCGACTTGAACCAGTCGAAGAACGCGGTGTGCTCCAGCACGTAGCTGTAGTTGGAGAAGCTGATCTTGCCGAGGATCTTGCCCGGGTGCAGGTAGTCGTCCTTGTCCGGGCCGAGGGAGAGGAAGATCAGCCAGGCCACCGGGGCGAGCGCGATGACGCTCGCGACGATGAGGCCGCCGTGCAGGAGGAGGGTGGCCACCGGGCCGCGCTCGCCGCGCCGGCGGGTGCGCCGCGGGGCCGCGGGGGCCGGGGCCGGCGCGGTCTCGGTCGTGTCCAGGGTCGTGGTGCTCATGGCGGCGGCTCCTGCGGCGTCAGACGGCGAGCTGGTCATTGCGCTTCAGCCAGCGGAAGTAGAAGGAGGTGAAGACGATCACGATCGACAGCAGCAGCACGCCGTAGGCGGCGGACTGGGCGAAGTCGCGTGGCTGCTGTCCGAAGCCCAGGTAGTAGGCCCAGGTGACGAGGATCTGCGCGTCGGGGGCGCCGGTCGGACCGAACAGCAGGAAGATGATGGCGAACTGGTTGAAGGTCCAGATGATGCCGAGCAGCACGACGGTGGAGCTGACCGAGCGCAGGCCCGGCAGGGTGACGTGCCGGAACTGCTGCCAGGCGCTGGCGCCGTCCATCTCCGCCGCCTCGTAGAGCGTGGAGTCGATCGACTGCAGGCCGCCGAGCAGGGAGAGCATCATGAACGGCACACCGCACCAGGTGTTCACCATGATCGCGGCGAACCGCTGCCAGAAGGTGTCCTCCAGCCACTGCGGCTGGGGCAGGTGCACCGCGTGCAGGACCTGGTTGATCACGCCCGAGTCGGCGAGCATGATCCGCCAGGAGAACACGGTGACGAAGGTGGGCACGGCCCAGGGCAGGACGAGCAGCAGCCGGTAGAAGGTGCGGCCGCGCAGCTTCTCCTTGAGCATCAGCGCGAGGCCGAGGCCGATCGTGTAGTGCAGGAACACACAGCAGGCCGTCCAGACGACGGTCCACAGGAAGTGCGACCAGAACCGGTCGTACGACAGCGGGCCGAACAGGATGTCCTTGTAGTTGTCCAGGCCGATGAACTTGTACGTGGCGGCGATGTGGTTGACGCCGATGGTGCGCGCCGAGTTGAGGCTGTTGGCGTCGGTGAAAGTCAGGTACACGCCGCGGACCAGCGGGTATCCGACGATGACAGCGAGGACGACGACCACCGGGGCGATCATCGCGTAGGCGTACCAGTGTTTCTGGTAGCCGTTCCTGATGCGCTGCCCCAGCCCGGGCCGAGGCGCGCGGTCACCGCGGCGCTTGCCGGTCGCGCGGTCGATGGCGACTGTCATGGTTCGACACCTTCTGAACGTTCGGGGTGGGGCCGGGAGGGTACCGGGTCGGGCCGGGAGGTGCGGGGCCGTGGCCGCCGGATCCTTCCCCCCTTTGGTACAGGGAGGATCCGGCGGCCACGAGAGCTCACTTGCTGAAGTCGGGCACCAGCTTGGAGATGGCCAGCTTCGCGTTGTTCAGGCCCTTGTCCAGGGACTCCTTGCCACCGGCGATCTTGGGCAGCTCGGTGTCCAGCGGGCCCCACAGGGAGCTGTACTCGGGCAGTGCAGGGCGGGGCTGGGCGGCGGACAGGACGCCCTGGTAGCCGGCGATGCCCGGGTCGGCCGTGACCTTCGCGGTGTAGGCGTCGGAGCGGGTCGGCAGGGTGGAGTTCTTCAGGGCGATGGTCTCCTGGGACTTCGCCGAGGTCATGAACTTCACGAACTTCAGCGCCGCGGCCTGGTGGGCCTTGTCGGAGCCGGCGTAGACCGCGAGGTTGTGGCCGCCGGTCGGGGCGCCCGCCTTGCCGGTGGAGCCGGCCGGGACGGTGGTGATGCCGAGGTTGGACTTGTCCTTGAAGGCCGAGCCCTTGTAGAAGTTCGTGATCTCCCAGGGGCCCTGGACGATCGCGGCGACCTTGCCGTTGACGAACGCGTCCTGGATGTGGGCGTAGGCGTCGGCGGTGGTGTCGGCCTTGTGCAGGCCCTTGCCGGAGAACAGGCTCAGCCAGGTGCCGTAGGCCTTCTTCGCGGGGGCGGAGTCGACGGTGATCTTCTTGGCGGTGGCGTCGACGGTGTCGGTGCCCTCGCCGTAGAGGAAGCTCTGCGCGTAGTAGGCCTGGGTGGAGCCCCAGTAGCCGTCCGCGCCGGTCTTCGCCTGGACCTTGGCCGCGTCCGACTTCAGCTCGTCCCAGGTCTTGGGCGGCGTGGTGATCCCGGCCTTCTTGAACAGGGCCTTGTTGTACACCAGCGCGAGGGTGTCGGTGACCAGCGGCACGCCGTAGGTCTTGCCCTCGTACTGGGCCTGCTTGATCAGGTTGGGCTCGAACTTGGCCTGGTCGGCGAGGGCCTCTGTGCCGTCCAGCGGCAGGAAGTAGCCCTTCTTCGCGAAGGCCGGGGTCCAGCCGACCTCGGAGCGCAGGACGTCCGGGGCACCCTTGGAGCCGGCGGCCGTGTCGAACTTGTTCTGTGCCTGGTCGAAGGGCACGTCGACGTACTTGACCTTGATGTTCTTGTTCGCGGCCTCGAACTGCTGGACCAGGGCCTTGTACGTCGGTGCCTCGTTGGTGGCGTTGGAGGTGTCCCACCAGGTGATGGTGACCGGGCCGTCCGCCTTGCCGCTGTCGCTGTCGCTCCCGCCGCACGCCGTCGCCGTGAGGGCGAGGGACGCCACCAGCGCGGAGGCCGCTATGCCACGCCGCATGAGTTCTCCTTGAGGGTTGAAGCAGGAGGCGGTCCCGTCTGACGCCTCTGCGACTTGCCGACTGCGCCGTTGCGGCGGCCGGGCGACGGTGAGATTAACCGCGCTTGTAAGCGTTGCGAAAGACCTTGCAGCAAAAAAGTGCAAGAGGCCACGATGGTTACCCCGCCGTGACCTGACCTCGGCCCGCCCGAGACCGCCTATTGAAGCCGCTGAGGGGGTTGGGCGACACTTGTGCAAGACTCTGCAAGCTCTTGCCGTCACAAACTCGAGGGAGCGCGATGACGCAGCAATCCACGGCGGGCCGATCGTCCGCCCGTGCCCGGCGTCCCGCTGGTGTGCAAGGTGAGGGACGGCCGGTACAGTCCGGTGCCGTGACCACACGGCTTGCGGACATCGCTGCGCAGGCGGGGGTGAGCGAAGCGACCGTCAGCCGGGTGCTCAACGGCAAGCCGGGGGTCGCCGCCACCACCCGCCAGTCCGTGCTCGCCGCGCTCGACGTCCTCGGCTACGAGCGTCCGGTCCGGCTCCGGCAGCGCAGCGAGGGGCTCGTCGGCCTGATCACCCCGGAGCTGGAGAACCCGATATTCCCGGCCCTGGCCCAGGTCATCGGCCAGGCACTGACCCGCCAGGGGTACACCCCGGTGCTCGCCACCCAGACCCCGGGCGGGTCCACGGAGGACGAGCTGACCGAGATGCTCGTCGACCGCGGGGTGGCCGGGATCATCTACGTCTCCGGGCTGCACGCGGACACCACCGCCGACATGGCCCGCTACGAGCGGCTGCGCGCCCAGGGCGTGCCCTTCGTCCTGGTGGACGGCTTCTCCCCGCAGGTGCAGGCGCCGTTCATCTCCCCCGACGACCGGGCCGCGATGACGCTGGCCGTGACGCACCTGTCGTCGCTGGGCCACACCCGGATCGGGCTGGCGCTGGGGCCGAAGCGGTTCGTGCCGGTGCAGCGCAAGATCGAGGGCTTCGTCCGCACCATGCAGGACCAGCTGGGGCTGACGGCCCAGGTGGTCGAGACGGAGCTGATCCAGCACTCGCTGTACACCCTGGAGGGCGGTCAGGCCGCCGCGACCGCGCTGATCGAGCGCCGGTGCACGGCGGTGGTGTGCGCGAGCGACATGATGGCCCTCGGCGCGATAAGGGCGGCCCGGCAGCTGGGTCTGGAGGTGCCGCGGGACGTGTCCGTCGTGGGTTTCGACGACTCCCCGCTGATCGCCTTCACCGACCCGCCGCTGACCACGATCCGCAAGCCGGTCCCGGCGATGGGGCAGGCGGCGGTGCGCACGCTGCTGGAGGAGATCGGCGGGACGCCCGCGCCGCACAGCGAGTTCGTGTTCATGCCGGAGCTGGTCGTGCGCGGTTCGACCGCCTCGGCGCCGGGGGACCGCGTGCGCGGGTGAATTCGGGACATCCCGGCACGCACACCGTCGGATGTGCGATATCCGCCGATGCTTGGGATGATCGGTCGAAGAGGTCTTTTCTGGCAGACTGAGTGCCCATGAGTGACTCGACCGTGACAGAGCCGGAAGGTCGCGAGAAGGTGACCGTTCCGCGGGCCGTCACGGGCGAGGACAGGCCGCGGTTCCTGAGCGGGCTGCGGCGGCCGCGGCGGCCCCGGCTGTGGGTCGAGATCCTTCTGGTCGGGGCGAGTTACTGGACGTACTCCCTGATCCGCAACGCGGTCCCCGAGCAGCGGGCGCAGGCGCTGCGCGACGCCGACTGGGTGTGGCGGCTTGAGCACACCCTGGGCATCGCCGTCGAGGAGGCCGTCAACCACGCCGCGAACTCGGTGACTTGGCTGATCATCGGGATGAACTACTACTACGCCACCCTGCACTTCGTCATGACGCTGGGTGTGCTGGTGTGGCTCTACCGGTGGCATCCCGGGCGTTACGCGGCGGCCCGGCTGGTGCTGTTCGCGACCACCGGTGTCGCCCTCGCCGGTTACTATCTGTTCCCGCTCGCTCCGCCCCGGCTGATGAGCGGCGGGCACTTCGTCGACACGGTCCTGGTGCACCACACCTGGGGGTCGATGGCCTCCGGTGATCTGAAGAACATGTCCAACCAGTACGCGGCGATGCCCTCGATGCACATCGGCTGGTCGCTGTGGTGCGGGCTGACCATCTTCGCCCTGGCCTCGGTGCCGTGGGTGCGGGTGCTGGGGCTGCTGTACCCGGCGCTGACCCTGCTGGTCATCGTGGCCACCGCCAACCACTTCTGGCTGGACGCCGTCGGCGGTGTGCTCTGCCTGGCCTTCGGCTTCGCGGTGGCCCGCCTCTGGTACGGCAGCCTGCCGTACTCCCTGCCGGGGGCCGCGCCGGCTCCGCATCGGGCTCCGACACCGGCGGACCGGTCCCGGGAGCGTCAGTCCTCGTAGAACAGCTCCTCCACGACCGTGCGCGCCCGGCGGGCCGTACGGCGGTAGGCGTCGAGCATGTCGCCGGCGTGACCGGAGCCGTAGCCCAGGTAGCGGCCGACGGCCGCCAGCTCACGGGGCTCGGTCGGGAAGGTGTCCCCGGCCCGGCCGCGGACCAGCATGACCGCGTTGCGCACCCGGGTGGCCAGCACCCAGGCCTCGTCCAGCGTCGCCGCGTCCTCGGCCGACAGCAGCCCGGCCTCCCGGGCGGCGGCCAGGGCGTCCCGGGTGCGCGTGGTGCGCAGGGCCGGCTCCCGCCAGGCGTGCCTGAGCTGCAGCAGCTGCACCGTCCACTCGACGTCGGAGAGCCCGCCGGGGCCGAGCTTGGTGTGCAGCTTGGGGTCTGCGCCGCGCGGCAGCCGTTCGGACTCCATGCGGGCCTTCAGACGGCGGATCTCGCGGACCGCGTCCTCGTCCAGGCCCTGGGCGGGGTAGCGCAGCGGGTCGATCAGCTCCGTGAAGCGCCGGCCGAGGTCCGCGTCCCCGGCCACCGGCTCGGCCCGCAGCAGCGCCTGCGACTCCCAGACCAGGGACCAGCGGCGGTAGTACGCCTCGTACGACTTCAGGGTGCGCACCAGCGGCCCCGACTTGCCCTCCGGGCGCAGGTCGGCGTCGATCAGCAGGGGCGGGTCCGAGCTGGGGCGCTGGAGCAGGCGGCGCATCTCGGCGACCACCTTGTTGGCGGCGGCCGCCGCCTGCTGTTCGTCCACGCCGTCCTCGGGTTCGTGCACGAACAGGACGTCGGCGTCGGAGCCGTAGCCCAGCTCGTGGCCGCCGAAGCGGCCCATGCCGATGATCGCGAACCGGGTGGGCAGGGTGTCGCCCCAGCCCTCGCGGACCACCGCGCGCAGGGTGCCGGCGAGGGTGACCGCGGTGAGGTCGGAGACCGCCGCGCCCACCCGGTCCACCAGGGCGCCCTCGTCCGCCTCGGCGGGGCTGGTCTCGGTGCCGTAGGAGCCGACGATGTCGGCGGCGGCCGTGCGGAACAGTTCCCTGCGGCGGACGCCTCGGGCCGCGGTGACGCCCTGCTCGGCGTTCTCGGCGCGGCCCACCGCGGCCATGATCTCCTGTTCGAGGTGGGCTCGGTCCCGGGGGCCCAGGCCGCCGGTACCGGTACCGGTGCCGGTGCGGGTCGTGGGGGTGGTGCGGGGCGCGGGGGTGGTTCGGGTTCCCGTTTCAGGGCGGGTTCCGGTTTCGCCGAGGAGAGCCACTGCCTCGGGTGCGCGCATCAGGAGGTCGGGGGCCAGGCGGCCCGCCGACAGGACCCGGGCCAGGTTCTCCGCCGCCGCGCCCTCGTCGCGCAGCAGGCGCAGGTACCAGGGGGTCTTGCCGAGCGCGTCGGAGACCTTGCGGAAGTTCAGCAGGCCGGCATCGGGGTCCGCCGAGTCGGCGAACCAGCCGAGGAGCACCGGGAGGAGGGTGCGCTGGATGGCCGCCTTTCGGGTGACGCCGGACGCCAGCGCCTCCAGGTGGCGAAGGGCGGCGGCGGGGTCGGCGTAGCCGAGGGCCACCAGGCGTTCCCGGGCCGCCTCCGGGCTCAGCCGGACCTCGCCGGGGGCGAGTTGGGCGACCGCGTCCAGGAGGGGACGGTAGAACAGCTTCTCGTGCAGGCGGCGTACGACGCCGGTGTGCCGTTTCCACTCGCGGCGCAGCCCGTCCACCGGGTCGGTGCGCAGGCCCAGGGAGCGGCCGAGGCGGCGCAGGTCCTCGTCGGCCTCGGGGACCAGGTGGGTACGGCGCAGGCGGTACAGCTGGATACGGTGCTCCAGGGAGCGCAGGAACCGGTACGCCTCGTCGAGGCGGGCGGCGTCCTCTCGGCCGACGTAGCCGCCCGCCGCGAGGGCCTGGAGGGCGTCGAGGGTGGTGCCACTGCGGAGGGCCGGGTCGGTGCGGCCGTGCACCAACTGGAGGAGCTGGACCGCGAATTCGACGTCCCTGAGTCCGCCCGGGCCCAGTTTGAGCTCGCGTTCCACCTCGGCCGCGGGGATGTTCTCCACCACTCTGCGGCGCATCTTCTGGACGTCCACCACGAAGTTGTCGCGTTCCGCGGCCTGCCAGACCAGGGGTTGCAGTGCGTCGATGTACGCCTGACCGAGGTCCTGGTCGCCGGCCACCGGGCGGGCCTTGAGCAGGGCCTGGAACTCCCAGGTCTTCGCCCAGCGTTGGTAGTAGGCGAGGTGGCTGCTGAGGGTGCGGACGAGGGGGCCGTTGCGGCCCTCGGGGCGGAGGTTGGCGTCCACGGGCCAGATGCTGCCCTCGACGGTCGTCTCCGAGCAGATGCGCATCATGTGCGAGGCGAGGGCGGTGGCGGCGCGGAGGGCCTGGGGTTCGGGCGTGTGCTCTGTCGCTTCGGCTACGAAGATCACGTCCACGTCTGAGACGTAGTTCAGTTCGTGGCCGCCGCATTTGCCCATCGCGATGACCGCGAGGCGGCAGCCTTTCGCGTCTTCGGGGGACTCGGTCTTGGCTATGGCCAGAGCTGTGCGGAGGGTGGCTGTTGCCAGGTCCGCCAGTTCCGCGGCCGTGTCCGCGACGTTCGTGGTGCCGCAGACGTCTCTTGCCGCGATGGAGAGGAGGCAGCGGCGGTAGGCGATGCGGAGGGTGACGGGGTCCGTGGCCTCTCGCAGGCCGTGTTCGAACTCCTGGAGGCCGGGGTGGAGGTCCTGGGGCTCGTAGGTGACGAGGGCCTGCCAGTCGGCGGGGTGGCGGGTCAGGTGGTCGGCGAGGGCGGCGGAGGCGCCCAGGACGCCCAGGAGGCGGTCTCTGAGGGGTTTGGCCGCTATCAGGGTGTCGAGGAGTTCGTGGCGGTCCAGGGGCGTGGGCTGGGCCTCCAGGAGGCGCACGAGGCTGTGCAGGGCCAGGTCGGGGTCGGCCGTGGCACCGAGGGCCTCCAGGAGGACCGGGTCGTTGCGGACCGGGTCGAGCTCCGGGCTGTCCAGTTGGCGTTCGGCCGTGGAGGGGTCCGTGAAGCCGTGGCGCAGGAGGCGGGTGAAGGTGCTGCTTCTGCGGCCCGGCGTCATCCGTGGCCTCCCCTCGGATCAAGGTGGTCCTGGCCAGAGCCTAGCGGTCGTGCCGCGCTGCGGCCTCGTCTCCTCCGCCGGGGGGCGGACAGGTGCCGCGTGCGGCTGTTTGTCCGCAAAGCATTTTACGGACAAGCAATTCACTTCGACTACCGGATTGCGTAAGAAATGCTTCGCATGTTGATTTCCTGAGAAATGCATCACCCATTTGCGGCGCATCCGGAGGATGCGCAGCGCGTTATCGGAATATGACGAAAGCAAGGCTTCTCGGCGTCGGCCGTCCAGGGGCGGTGGAGGCTCTGCCCCCGTCTCCGCCCCAGGCCATGGGTCGCTACACATTCACCCCCGCGGTGGCGCACTCGGCGGCCCACGCCAGCGACATGCTGCACAGCGACGACGGCTGGGTGGAACTGCGGGCCACAGGGTCGCTGCTCAGCGAATTCCTGACAGTGCTGAACGCGACCCAGGCAGAATTCGGACGGCGATGGAACAACCAGTACCCGGCCACGTGACAGGCTTGGAAGGGTTCGTGAACGACGAATACGCGGATCTCTACTCGGCCGTTCCGGTCGAGGAGCACTGGGACCCGGTCGAGGAACTCACCAGCCTGCTGCAGGACGCGGCGGCCACGGCTCGGCAGGCGCCCGGCGTGCCGCCGCCCCGGACCGAGCCGGAGCCTCTGGCCGGGTACGGGGGCGATCCGATGGAGAACCTGGCGAGGATCACCAGCGAACTGCCCCCGATCCGCCGCCCGTCGGCGGGGCACCGCAAAGTGCGCGTCCGCCGGCTGCGGCTGACGTGGGTGCAGACCATCAGCTTCGTGATCGCCGCGCTCGCCGCGGTCATCATGGCGATGGTGAGCGTTTTCGGCGGCATGGTCGCCTACGCCCCCTTGACGCACATCGAGTCCGGAACCCCGGGCGGTGCGTCGCGCTGGTGGCCGCTGCTGATCTACGGTCCCTGGATGGTGGCCTCCCTGTCCATCCTGCGGACCGCTCTGCACCGGCGCCGGGCCCTGCACTCCTGGTGCGTCGTCCTGCTGTTCTCGTCGCTGGCGATGACGCTGTGCGCGGTGCAGGCCCACAAGACCTTCACCGGCCTGGCCTCGGCCGCCCTGCCGGCGCTCGCCTGCCTGACCTGCTTCCAGCAGATCGTGCGGCAGATCACCCTGACCCGGCCACCGCGCCGGCGCATCTCCCGGCACCGCCACGGTCCCGAGGCGCAGTCGCGCAGGTGAGGCGGGTGCGGGGCTCCGCGGCAGGAGCCCCGCAAGAACCTGCCGGCTACAGCACCGGGAGGTTCTTGCGGAGTTCGAAGGCCGTTACCTCTGAGCGGTACTCCTCCCATTCCTGCTTTTTGTTGCGGAGGAAGAAGTCGAAAACGTGTTCGCCCAGGGTTTCGGCGGCCAGGTCGCTGCTTTCCATGAGGGTGAGGGCCTCGCCGAGGTTCTGCGGGAGGGGTTCGATGCCCATGGCGCGGCGTTCGGCGTTGGAGAGGGCCCAGACGTCGTCCTCGGCGCCCGGCGGGAGCTCGTAGCCCTCCTCGATGCCCCTGAGGCCCGCGGCGAGGAGGAGGGCGTAGGCCAGGTAGGGGTTGGCGCCGGTGTCGAGGGAGCGGACCTCGATGCGGGCCGAGCCGGTCTTGCCGGGCTTGTACATGGGGACCCGCACCAGGGCGCTGCGGTTGTTGTGGCCCCAGCAGATGTAGGAGGGGGCCTCGCCGCCGGCGCCCGCGGTGCGCTCGGAGCCGCCCCAGATGCGCTTGTAGGAGTTGACCCACTGGTTGGTGACGGCGGAGATCTCGGCGGCGTGGCGCAGCAGGCCGGCGATGAAGGAGCGGCCGACCTTGGAGAGCTGGTACTCGGAGCCGGACTCGTAGAACGCGTTCCGGTCACCCTCGAAGAGGGAGAGGTGGGAGTGCATGCCGGAGCCGGGGTACTCCGAGAACGGCTTGGGCATGAAGGTGGCCTGGAGGCCCTGTTCGAGCGCGACCTGCTTCATGACCAGGCGGAACGTCATGATGTTGTCGGCCGTGGAGAGGGCGTCGGCGTAGCGCAGGTCGATCTCCTGCTGGCCGGGGGCGCCCTCGTGGTGGGAGAACTCCACCGAGATACCCATCGACTCCAGCATGGTGATCGCCTGGCGGCGGAAGTCCATGCCGATGGCCTGCGGGGTGTGGTCGAAGTAGCCCGAGTTGTCGGCCGGGGTGGGGCGGGTGCCGTCGAGGGGCTTCTCCTTGAGGAGGAAGAACTCGATCTCGGGGTGGGTGTAGAAGGTGAAGCCCAGGTCGGAGGTGCGGGCCAGGGCGCGCTTGAGGACGTAGCGCGGGTCGGCGAAGGAGGGGGAGCCGTCCGGCATGAGGATGTCGCAGAACATGCGGGCGGTGCCGGGGGCCTCGGCGCGCCAGGGCAGGATCTGGAAGGTGGAGGGGTCCGGCTTGGCGATCATGTCCGACTCGTAGACCCGGGCGAAGCCCTCGATGGCGGAGCCGTCGAATCCGATGCCCTCGTCGAAGGCCTGTTCCAGTTCGGCGGGGGCCACGGCCACGGACTTCAGGAAGCCCAGCACGTCCGTGAACCACAGGCGTACGAACCGGATGTCGCGCTCCTCCAACGTCCGGAGCACGAACTCCTGCTGCTTGTCCATCTTCCGCTTCCCCATCCTTGCTGGTCAGGCCGCCTTTGCTCCGGTGTCGCGGGAGGCGGTCGGGCGCACAGGAGCATCACACCACATCAGCGTTTCATACGCGTTGCGGACCTTGATCGTCCGGTGGGCGTGCCCTGGAGTCCATCTTGCCTTCGGAGGGGCCCGGATGTAATGGCCGGTTCCCTCTCCGCGTGATCGACACCACGTCTCCATAATTTGCATTTCAGATGCAAGTTTTCCTAGCGTTCGATCAGTTGAGCGATCGACCCCTTGAGGAGTCCCGATGCTGTCCGAGCAGTCCGCAGCCACCGTCCGCGCCACGCTTCCCGCCATGGGCGCGGCCATCGGCGAGATCACCGAGCGCTTCTACGCCCGGCTGTTCGACGCCCACCCCGATCTGCTGCGGAACCTGTTCAACCGGGGCAACCAGGCCTCCGGCGCCCAGAAGCAGGCCCTCGCCGGCTCCATCGCCGCGTTCGCCACCCATCTGGTCGACCACACCGACCAGCGGCCCGACCAGATGCTGCAGCGCATCGCCCACAAGCACGCCTCGCTGGGCGTCGTCCCGGAGCAGTACCCGGTCGTGCACGAGCACCTGTTCGCCGCCATCGCCGAGGTGCTGGGTGACGCCGTCACCGCCGAGGCCGCCGCCGCCTGGACGGAGGTCTACTGGCTGATGGCCAACGCCCTCGTCGCCATCGAGAAGCGGCTCTACGAGGAGAGCGGCGGCCAGGGGTGGCGGCAGTGGGAGGTCGTGGAGCGGGTCGAGGAGACCGCCGACGTCGTCAGCTTCCGGGTGCGGCCGGTGGACGGAGGTGCTGTGCGGGACTTCCGGGCCGGGCAGTACGTGTCCGTCCGGGTCGAGCTCGCCGACGGGGCCCGGCAGATACGGCAGTACAGCCTGTCGGGGGCGCCGGGTGACTCGCTTCGGCAGTTCAGCGTCAAGCGGGTGCGGGAGGACGCCAACCCCGACGGGGAGGTCTCGAACCGTCTGCACGCGTGCGTGCGTGTGGGTGACGTGCTGGAGCTGTCCGAGGCCTACGGCGACCTCGTGCTCGGCGACGTCCGGGGCCGGCCGCTGCTGCTCGCCTCCGCCGGTATCGGTGTGACCCCGATGGTGGCCATGCTGGCCGCCCTCGCGGCGGACGGGTACGAGGCGCCGGTGACCGTCGTCCACGGTGACCGCTCCCCCGCCGACCACGCCCTGCGCACCGACCACGAGCTGTACGCGGACAAGCTCGCGGACGCCTCGGTTCACTTCTTCTACGAGCGGGACGCCGAGCCCGGCGCCCGTACCGGCCTGGTCGACCTGGCGGACGTCGACGTGGCGGAGGGCACGCGCGCGTACCTGTGCGGGCCGCTGCCCTTCATGCGGGCCGTGCGCGCCCAGCTGATCGGCAAGGGCGTGGCCCCGGCCGACATCCACTACGAGGTGTTCGGTCCCGACCTGTGGCTCGCCGAGGGGTGAGGAAGCAACTCGCCCAGGGGCAAGGGGAGGGGGCGTGAGGTGCAGGCACCTCACGCCCCCCTTGCCACTCAGTGGATCAGTGGCGGTACGACTTCACGTAGCCGCCTGCGGGCGAGCCCACGCCGGTCACGTCGTCGTAGCCCTTCACCGCGGACAGCGAGCTGTCCTTGCCCAGGCTGCGGACCGAGGTCAGCAGGCCGTCGGCGGCGTCGAGGCCGTTGGCGAAGTCCACGCGGGCGTTCGCCAGACCGTGGCCGGTCGGGTTGTCCGTGACGTCGTGGAAGACGCCCTTCTTGCCGAACTTCGAGTAGATCGCCGGGTTGGCGAAACCGATCGCCTTGCCGCCGCCGGCCTCCTGGGCGAGCGCCTGGATGGCGGCGATGGTCGGCGCGGCCAGCGAGGTGCCGCCGATGCGGTACTCGCTGTACTGCTGCGACCCGTCCGGGAAGGTCTGGGTCTGCCCGACGAGGAACCCGGTGGTCGGGTCGGCGATGGCCGCGATGTCCGGGACGACGCGGTTGCCGGCGGCGTTGTTCGCCGTGGCCAGCGTGTTCGGGACGACGCCCTTCTGGTAGTACGGCTGCGGCACGGTCTTGCTGGTGCCGCCGCCCGCGCCCGAGGTGAAGGCGCCGGGGAAGCCGGTCCAGCTCTTGCCGTCGGCCGCCAGGGTCGCCTTGTCGGTGCCCCAGCCGGTCTCCCACAGGTACTTGTCGTGCTTGCCGACCGCCAGCGAGGTACCGCCGACCGCCGTCACCCACGCCGAGTTGGCCGGGGTGTCGACCTGCTTCGTCCCCGTGTTGGCGACCTCGTCACCGTTGTCACCGGAGGAGAAGTAGAAGCCGATGCCCTGGACCGCGCCCAGCTGGAACACCTGGTCGTAGGCGGCCGCGAGGTCCGGCGTCTGGTTGGCCTCGATGTCGCCCCAGGAGTTGGAGACGATGTCGGCCAGGTGGTTGTCGACGACCTTGCTGAGCGAGTCGAGCAGGTCGTCGTCGTAGCAGGACGCCGCGCCCACGTAGGTGACGTCGGCGGCCGGCGCGACCGCGTGCACGGCCTCGACGTCGAGGGTCTCCTCGCCGTACCAGCCGGCCGCGCCGCACTCCTCGGTGCGCGTGTAGTTCGCCGGCAGCACCTGGTGCAGCTGGCTGGTCTTCCAGGCAGCGTCGCCGTTCTTCTTCGCGTACATGCCCGCGTCGAACGCGATGGTCGGCGAGGCGTAGGCGTCGGTGATGGCGATGCGGACGTGCTTGCCGGTGTACTTGCCGGCGCCGTAGGCGGCGCGCAGCTGCTTGCCGGTGTAGCCCTTGATCGCGTACGGGATCTTCTGACCGTACGCGCTGGGCAGCGTGCTCGCGGTCTTCGAGCCGTAGTACGAGGAGAACGGCCCGGCGTTCTTGAACACGGCGTCCGGCGCCGGGAGCTGGTCGGCGCGGTCCGACTTGTGCGGGGCGTTGTCCAGACCCGTGACGGTCAGGACGGCGCCCTTCAGGGACGCCGGCGCGGACGCGGCGTGCTGGGGAGCACGGTAGGTCTTGGCGCCCTTGGCGTAGTTGTGCAGCTGGGTGCCGAACGCCTTCTCGGCGGCGGCGACGTCACCGGAGACGGCGACGTAGTGGTCGGTGACCGAAGTGACCGTCAGGCCGGCCGACTTCAGCCAGTTCTTGACGGCGGTCACCTGGGCCTTGGTCGCGCCGTAGCGGGCCTGGGCCTTCTTGGCGCTGAGGTACTTGCCGTAGTGCGGCGAGCTGGGGTCGGACACGGCCTTGGCGTAGGCGGCGAGTCCGGCGGCGTCCCGGCCGGCGAGGTAGACCCGGGCGTGGACCTGGGCGTTGTTCGCGGTGGAACCCTTGTCCGCCTTGGGCGTGGCCCACGCGGGCTTGGTTCCCGCCAGTGCGTTACGGGCCGGCTGGTCCGCGGCGTGGGCCGCGGGTATGCCGAGCGCCAGGGCGCCGGCGATCATCGGCAGTGTCGCTGCCATGCTCACGCCGGCGCGCATGGTGGCGCGGTTGGATCTCATAGAACCCCCTGCGATGCGGTTCGCATGCATGTAGTGGTCGGTACTCCGTGGATCCGCGCACCGGCCCGCGGCGGTTTGAGCCCGCGAATGGATCACACGATCGGGGTCACTCTCTCGATGAACCGTTCATGCCAGGGGAACGGAAAGGTCAAGAGAAACCCAAGGAACCGTCACTTCAGGGGAGTTGAGGTCGATTTGAGCCTTTCCTCCGCGCGTCGGTGGTAAGGGGGTGGCGCAAAACGGCCTGTGACGGAACGGGCGATACGGGATAGCGAAGGGGGCATTACGGGAGCGGTTGGGCTCCACGCTTCTTGAGCATTCCGGCCATCACGTCCAGCTCCGACCGCTGTCCGGCGACCATCCCCTGTGCGAGCCGCTTCTCCACGCCGACGGTGCACTTGTCGACGCACCCCTGGGCCATGTGGATGCCGCCCTTGTGATGGGCGGTCATCAGCTGGAGGTAGAGGATCTCCGCCTGCTTGCCGCTCAGGGTCTGCAGCTTCCTCATCTGGGTGTTCGTGGCCATCCCCGGCATCAGCGCGCCGTCCTTGCCGGAGGCCATGTCCCCCATGCCCATCCAGGTCATCGGCGGATCCGCGGACACCTTGGGCAGCCCCCACAGGTCCAGCCAGCCCAGCAGCATGCCGCGCTGGTTGGCCTGCGTCTGCGCGATGTCGTACGCGAGCCGCCGGACCTCGACGTCCTTCGTGCGGTCGCGCACGATGTACGACATCTCGACGGCCTGCTGGTGGTGGACGGCCATGTCCCGGGCGAACCCGGCGTCCGCCGAGCCGACGGCCGGCGTGCTCGCGGCCGCGGAGCCGTCGTCCTCGGCGACCGCGTAGGTGATCGCGCCGGCCGCGACGAGCACCGCCGCGGCCGTGGAGGCGATCCAGCCGACGTGCCGCCGCCTCACTTCATCTCCCCGCCGGTGCACGAGGCACCCGGCTCGGGCGTCTGCGGGCCCTGCACATAGGCGGCGAAGAACTTGTTCACCTCGGGGTCGCTCGCGCTCTTCACGGTCACCTGGTGTCCCCACGCCGACAGCATCAGCGGGGCGGCCTGGTTCGCGTACGGGCTCATCAGCGAGTACGGCGTCTTCTTCACCTTGGCCGCGAGCGCGTCGACGTCGGACTTCTTCGCCTTGCCGGTGTACGTGACCCAGACCGCGCCGTGCTCCAGCGCGTGCACCGCGTTCTCTTCGTGCACCGGCTGGGTGTAGACGTCGCCGTTGCAGTTCAGCCACACCGGGTTGTGGTTGCCGCCGACCGGCGGGTGCATCGGGTACGACACCTTCGTCGTGACGTGGGTGCGGCCCAGCTTGCCGGACCAGGTGCGCACGCCGTCCTTGCCGGTGACGAAGTGACCCGAGTCCCCGGCGCTGCCGCCGCCCTTGGCGTCGTCACCGCTCGCCACGGAGTCCTTGCCGCTGTCCGACTGCCCCTTCAGGAGCACGACACCGCCGACGACGAGACCGGCGACGACCACCACGCTCGCGGCGACGACGAGGATCCGGTTGCGGCGCTCGCGGGCACGCTCGGCCCGCCGCATCTCCTCTATGCGCGCCTTGCGCGCGACGGTGCTGCTGTTCTTCGCGGAACCCATCAGGTGTCCTCTTCGGGGAAACGGACGGCACGGGAAAGGTGAGGCGTGCTGATCGTAGTGGGGAAGCCCGCGCTTCCGTGGACCGGCGGGCAAAGGGTGCGGCAAAGTACCGGGTGAGGCATCAGCTCCAGATAAGTTGAATGCAGGATGCGTATTACCTACGCTCGCGGTATGCGGCTCCTGCGCTCCACCGACCTCGCCCTGCGCGTCCTGATGCGGCTCGCGGTCGTGACCGGGTCCAGCCCCACGACCCGCCAGGTCGCCGAGGGCATGGACGTGCCGTACACGCACACCGCGAAGGTCGTCGCCGAACTCCAGCACCTGGGCCTGGTGGACGCCCGCCGGGGCCGCGGCGGCGGCCTCAGCCTCACCGAGCAGGGGCGTACGGCGTCGGTGGGACGGCTGGTGCGCAGCTTCGAGGGCGACGGCGACGTCGTCGACTGCGAGGGCGCCACGCCCTGCCCACTCAACCCCGGCTGCCGGCTGCGCGGCGCGCTCCGCCAGGCCCAGGAGGCGTTCTTCGCGGCACTGGATCCGCTGACCGTGCAGGACATCATCGTGGGGCCGACCGGACCGCTGCTGCTGGAGATCTCCCGCCGGGCCTGAGAAGGAGTGCGCCTTCGGCCCCTCACCCCGCCGGCCGGCCTCTGCTACTCTGCGCACTCGTTCGAATACCGGAAGCGGTGTCACGCATTCCGGCGTGGCGGTCGTCCGGCCCGACCGACGGACGGAGTGCATGGACCTCTTACCAGTGCCCGACGCGGACGGTTTCCGCTCCACCGACGAGCTGGCGGACCTCCTGCGGACCCTGCGCGCCTGGGCCGGGAACCCGTCGTACGCCGAACTCGTACGGCGGATCAGCGCCCTCCGCGCGGCCCGCGGGGTCCCGCCGGCGGAGTGCACGCCGGGGCGGGTCACCGTCTACGACTGCTTCCGCACTGGGCGGCGCCGCATCGACATGGACCTGGTGCTGGACATCGTGACCGCGCTGGGCGCTCCCGCTCCGGAACTTGGACGGTGGCGCCGGGCGGTGCGGGGACTGCTGTGCCGACCGGACGGCTCGGCCGGGACGGAGACGTCCGGGAAGGCCCTTACGGTGGTGGCCGCGTACCGGCGGCTGGCCGCCGCCGACCAGCGGCTGTTCCGGCTGCTCGCGCTGCATCCCGGCGATGTGATCGACGCGGGCGCCGCGGCGGCGCTCGGCGGGCTGCCGGTGCCGTGGGCGGCGGCCTCGCTGCGGCGGCTGGGCCACGAGCGTCTGCTTCTGCCGGTCGCCGGGGGCGGGGACCGGGGCCGGGACCGGTACCGGCTCGACTCCGCCGAGCGCGCGTTCGCCCTCCGTCTGACCGTCGCGGAGGACCCGCACGACGTCCGGCACCAGGCCCTGGACCGGCTGGTCGAGCACTACGGCGGTACGGCGACGGCAGCGGCGGCCGGCGCGCCGGACGCCTCCCCCACGACACCGTTCTGGGACGGGGCGTTCGAGGCACGACTCGCTCAACTCCGTCTGGCGGGCGGGGACATGGTCCGCGCGGCCGCGCACGCCCGCACGGCGCTGGCCATCGCCATCGGTACCGAGGACCGCTCCACCCAGGCCCTCGCGCTGACGACCCTCGGTGCGGCGGCGGCCCGTACGGGCGACCACGTGTCGGCCGAGCGGTACTACGGCGAGGCGCTCACCGTGGCGGAGGCACTGGGTGATCCACGTCAACTGGCGTGCGTGCACCAGCGGTTCGCGGAGGCTCTGGAGGCCATGAACCGGCCCGAGCACGCGGCCCTCCACCGGGCGCGGGCGGCGGGTGGCCACTGTTCGGGTTCGTTCGGGATGCTCGCCGGGGTGCGGCCCGGGGCGTGAGGCTGGGCCCGTCGGCCGACACGGCCGACACTCCGGGAGCGCTGGACGTCGACCGCGGCAGCGCAGGGGGACCGGACCGGACCGGGCCGGCGACGGGGGAACCGCCGACGACCGCCGCACCGCCCGCCGTGCACGCCCGCGCCTCGGCCGCTCCCGGCT
This sequence comes from Streptomyces sp. NPDC047028, assembly GCF_040644095.1. Lineage (NCBI taxonomy): Bacteria > Bacillati > Actinomycetota > Actinomycetes > Kitasatosporales > Streptomycetaceae > Streptomyces > Streptomyces sp. NPDC047028. The sequence continues at coordinate 75,306 of NZ_JBEYVS010000013.1, read as the reverse complement.
CGACACGCCATCCGGCGTTCCACATCGGGTACGGAAGGGAAACCGATGAGACGGTTCATCAAGAGGGTCGTCGCTCCGCTGGCGCTCGCGCTCGGCCTGGGCATGGCCCTGCCGGCCGCCGCCAACGCGACCACGCCGACCAACCCCCAGCCCTACGCCTACGGCTTCCTCGCCGCGCTCTACAAGCCGCCGTCCACCAACGGCACGTACTTCTGCATGGACGAGTACCGGCAGATCAACGGCGACGGCCGGCCGGTGGTGCTGCGGGCCTGCAACGGCTCGTGGAACCAGTTCTGGTTCTGGGACCACGACGGTCTGATCCACAGCACCAACGACGGGCGGTGCCTGTGGGCGCACTGGGCCAAGGACCCCAGCGACCACCCGGACGCCGTCGCCCGCAACTGCAACAGCGCCGACACGCACCAGCGCTGGACCCTCGGCACCGACCACTCCCTCTGCAACGCGGCCGGCACCTGCCTGGCGGCCACGAGTCTGCCCTTCCCCCGCAGTTCGTACCACCTGTACGGCTCCGGCAAGGGCACCTCGCCGAGCATCTACCAGCAGTTCGACTGGCACCACTCCGACAGCAGCACGCCGATCAACCCGAACATCTAGCCGCATCGCGGACCGCCCCGGCGTGACGACCCGAGAAGGGCCGCCCTGCCGGGGCCCAGGCGTGCCGGGGGTTCAGCTGGTTTCCCTGTGGGTGTTCCTGCGGTCGAGCATCACGAAGACCAGAAGACCGACGGCGAAGAGAAGGGCGCCTACGACCAGGAACGGCACCGGGGCGTACTCGTCGGTGCAGGTCTCGGCCCGGGCGGTCACGTGGCACACGTTGCCCGGTCCGCCCCGGTTCGAGTAGGCGAGGTAGAAGAGGGGCAGGGAAAGACCGGCGAGGCCTCCCGCGACGGCGTTCCGGTGCCCTTTCCGCAGCAGGAACACAGCGGCCAGGGCACCCAGGGCGAGCAACACCACGCCGACGGACAGCAGCGCGGCCAGGCCGAGCGCGAGGCAGCCCCCGACCGCGAGCCACGCCAGGAACCAGCCCCACTCCGAGGGGTGACCGTTCCGGACTACGACACCCTCGCGTCGCACGGTGCCTCCCGCTCCTTGAGCGCGGCGACGAAGGGGGCCCAGGCGGCGGCCGTGAGGAGGAGAGCGGGGCCTTGCGGCCTCTTGGAGTCACGCACGGGGACGAGTCCGGGGACGTTGTCGGCGACTTCCAGGCAGTTGCCGCCGCTCGCGTTGCTGTAGCTGGACTTGCGCCAGAGGGCCGCGCCGGGGAAGTCGCTTGCCACCTCGACGCATTCACCGCCGTCCCCGTTGCTGTGGCTGCTCTTGAACCAGAGCGCGTCACTCAAGTCGATCCGCTTGCCTGCCATTTCGGTAATCCTCTGCCGCCGACTTGATCATGGCCAGGGACGTGTCTGGTGACAGCGCTACGGCCCTGAGCCGATCGTATGCCTTGCGGTACTGCCGCACGAGGGCCGGATCGTCGATGGTGTCCCCACTGTAGGAAGCCTCGGTGTAGATCAGCGGTGGGGCGTCCGGGAACGTCATGACCATGATGGAGGCAACCATCAGCGGGTACGCCCCACACTTCCGCGGAACGATCTGCGGAGTGATCCGGCGTCGCCCGGTGAGCTCCACAATCCTGTCCAGCTGCGCGGCCATCTCGTCGGGTGCCACGATCGGATCGGTCAGCAGTGACTCGTGCAGAATCGCCCAGTACTCCGGCATGTGGTGGTTGTCGTCGAAGAGACGAGCACGGGCGAGTCGGGCATCGACCTTCTCTTCCACCTCCTGGTCGGACGCTGCCGGGTGGGCTGACTGGACCAGCGCCCGCGCGTACGGGGCAGTCTGAAGCAGTCCAGGGAAGGTGCTGGGCGACCACAGTTCGATGCATTCCGCGTACCTCTCGGCTTCCAAAGCCTTCTCGAAGTACTCGGCATGCGGCCCCCGTCGTGCCCTCCGCACGTCATCGCAATGCCGCTCGAAGTACCCGTCCGTCCCCAGTACCCGATCCACGTGCCGGGCCAGGTCCATCGGCATGCGCCGTTTGCCGTGCTCGATGTCGCTCAGGTGCGACTTGCCGTAGAAGCTGCCCTCAACCAACCTCTCCAGCGACAGCCCCGCCGCCTCCCGCTTCCACCGCAACTCCTTGCCGTAGAAGTCGGGGACGCTGATCGACCCATCGATGTCCTTGCGTCGGACCACGCGCTCACCGCCGTAACTGACCGTGCCGTTTCCATGGTTGGCGTCGCGGATGCGAAACCTCTTACAGGCTAGCGAGTTGGGCGACACCCTGTGATGTGTTCGTCACTGACCGCATCGAACAGAAGGCTGCCGCCCCCCATGTCCCATCCCCCCTCCCCCACGTCCTACGACATCACCCTCTGCGTGGAGAACCTCCGCGCCGCCCTCGCCCTGCACGGCATCGTGCTGCCCTCCCTACGGGCGGACCTGCCGAGCTTCGCCGGGTCGTACGCGCCGCCCGCCGGGCTCGTCGCGCTCGGGAACTGCAACGCGACCACGGCCCACGCGCTCGCCGCCGTACTCAAGAAGGCGGCGGCCGAGTGATGACCGTGCCGGAACTGCGGCTGCTCGCGACTCCGAAGGCCGTGCCGGAGTTGCGTCACCATCTGCGCGAGCACGGCTTCGACGTCCGGCTGTGCGCCACGGAGTTGCTGGCCAACGTGATCCGCCATGTGGGAGAGGGCACGCCCGTGACGGTCCGGGTGATCGGGGCGCCGGGGCGGGGACGTACCCGTGTGGAGGTCACCGACCCCGATCCCTGGGCGCTGCCCGTCCTGCTGTGCGCCGGGGCGACCGCGGAGTCGGGGCGCGGGATGGCCCTGCTCGACGCGCTGGCCGTCCGTGGGGCGTCGAACTGGGCGGTGACAGCAAGACGGTGTGGTGCGAGGTGGCCGACTGAGGCCGGGACGGCTCAGTGCCGTACCGCGTCCTGGGGTGCGGGCAGGTGACCGGTGACGACCCGGCCCGGCGACGGGGCGGCCGCTCGCCGGTCCACCGCGTAGGCCACCGCGGCCACGCCGAGGCCCAGGACCGCGAGGGCCGCGCCGGCGAGGGCCGGGGAGGTGGTGCCGAAGCCCGCCGCCAGGGCGACGCCGCCGATCCAGGCGCCGCCCGCGTTGGCGAGGTTGAAGGCCGCCTGGTTGGCCGAGGAGGCGAGGGAGGGCGCGGCGGCGGCCTTCTCCATGACCATCAGCTGGAGCGGGGAACCGGTGATGAACGCCGCCATGCCGAGGAGGGTCACCCCGAGGGCCGCGCTCCACTCCGCGCGCATGAGGAGGGGGACGAGGAGGAGCACGGCGCCGAGCAAGGCGAGGCCGCCGAAGAGGGTGCCGCGCAGGGAGTGGTCGGCGAGGCGGCCGCCCAGCAGGTTGCCCGCGGTGGCGCCCACGCCGAACAGGGCCAGCAGGAGGGTCACGCTGGACTCGGCGAACCCGGCGGAGTCGGTCAGCATCGGGGTGACGTAGCTGTAGGCCGCGAAGAGGGCGCCGAAGCCCGCCACCGTCGTACCGAGGGCCAGCCAGACGGGCAGGGAGCGCAGGGCGGCCAGTTCGCCGCGCAGACCGGTGGAGGAGGCGGACCCGCCCCGGTCGTGGGGGATCAGCGCGGCCAGGGAGGCGATCGCGGCGAGGCCGATGGCGCTGACGGCGAGGAAGGTGGCCCGCCAGCCCAGGTGCTGGCCCATCAGCGTGGCCACGGGCACGCCCGCGACGTTGGCGACGGTCAGCCCGAGGAACATCAGGGACACCGAGCGGGCCTTGCGCTCCGGCGCGACCATGCCGGTGGCGACAACGGCGCCGACGCCGAAGAACGCCCCGTGCGGCAGTCCGCTGAGGAAGCGGGCGGCGAGCAGGGAGTCGTAGCCGGGGGCGAGCGCGGAGACCGCGTTCCCGGCGACGAACAGGGCCATGAGGGCGATGAGGACCGTTCGGCGGGAGAGCCGGGCGGTGAGCGCGGCGAGCAGCGGGGCGCCGATGACGACGCCGAGCGCGTACGCCGAGACCAGGTGCCCGGCACTCGGTATGGACACGTGCAGGTCGTCCGCGACGTCGGGCAGCAGGCCCATCATCACGAACTCGGTGGTACCGATGCCGAAGGCGCCGACGGCCAGGGCGAGCAGGGCCAGGGGCATGGAGAAAGAGACCTTTCGAAGGAGTTCCGTCACGCTTATGTTCAGCTGCGGAACAAAGCCTCTCATGCTCAGCATTCCAGCGGGTTACGAGGTCGTGTCGAGGTTCACACGAGCCGCCACCGGGAGGTGGTCGCTGGCGGTGCGCGGCAGGGTCCAGGAGCTGACCGGATCGACGCCCTTCACCATGATGTGGTCGATCCGGGCCATCGGGAACGACGCCGGCCAGCTGAAGCCGAACCCGCTGCCCGAGGCGCCCTGCGTGGAGCGCATCTGGGAGGTGACGGCGTTGAGCGAGCGGTCGTTCGTCGTGCCGTTGAGGTCGCCGAGCAGCACCACCCGCTTGACCGGCTCGTCGGCGATCGCCTGGCCCAGCGCGTCCGCGCTCCGGTCGCGCTGCCGGGCGGTGAACCCGGCCTCCACCTTGACCCGGACCGAGGGGAGGTGGGCGACGTAGACCGCGAGCGGCCCCTCGGGGGTCGCCACGGTGGCCCGCATGGCGCGCTTCCAGCCGAGCCTGATGTCGACGGCCCGCACGTCCGTCATCGGGTACTTGCTCCACAGCCCGACGGTGCCCTCGACCGCGTGGTACTTGTACGTCGGCGCCAGCGCCTTCTCGTACACCGGCACGTCGGCGGCGGGCACCTCCTCCAGGGCCAGCACATCGGCGCCGGAGGAGGCGACGTCCTGGGCGGTGGCCGTCGGGTCGGGGTTGTCGGCGTTGACGTTGTGCGTGGCCACCATGAAGTCGCCGCCGCCGTCCGTCCTGTCGGTGAGCAGCCCGCCGAACAGGTTCAGCCACACCAGCGCCGGGAGCACGACGGCGATCAGTGCCGTCGCCGACCTGCGCACCAGGGCGAGGGCGAGCAGCACCGGGATGAACACGCCCAGCCAGGGCAGGAACGTCTCGGTGAGACTGCCCAGGTTGCCGATCCGGTTGGGTACGTGCGCGTGCAGCACCATCACCAGGGCGAGCAGGAGGGCGAGCAGGGCGAGGACGAGCCCCCGGCGCCAGACGCGGGGGTCGCCGCGCCAGCCGTCGAGCAGTCTCGATGCCAGGCGGCGCAGCCGGGTTCCCGGCCGCTCGGGCGCCGGGCCCGGGTTGTCCGTCTCCGTCACGTACGCCTGCTGCGCCATACCGTCTGCCTCACTGCCCGCCGTGCACACCGTTCGCTCCCCCGTGTTCGTCCGACCCTAGGGGATGATCGGTTCCGTTCCCGCCGTCCCATGACGGCCCTACGCAAGTCGAGGACGAACGGGGCGGTACGGGGGGTTCCGGTGGCCGGTGGTGCGGGCGGGTCTGTGACGAAACGCGCACATGGGCGCTACGGCATTGTCGAGCTGACGGGCTGTGAACCCTGACTGACGGGCCGTGAGGCGGACTCGACCCGACTACGGCCGTGTCGCGTCGGGAGGGCGCAGGCCGGCCAGGACCGTGTCGACGATCCTCTCGGCGAGGTCTTCCGGGAGGTCGGCGTCGGGGCGCATGACGCTGCGGACGAGGATCGGGCCGACGAACATGTCGTTGGCCAGTTCCAGGTCGACGTCCGTGCGCAGTTCACCGTCGCGCCGGCCGCGCCGCAGCACCTCCAGGCCGAGGTCGCGCCGGGGCAGTATGACGCCCGTGTGGTACGCCTCCCACAGCTTGGGGCTGCTCTTGATCTGGGCGTGGACGTTGTGCAGGATCGCCGAGGAGCGGTGGGCCAGACCGCGCAAACGCAGGGAATCCAGCAGGACGACGAGGTCGTCGCGCATGGAGGTGCCGGGGAGTTCGGGCTCGGGGGGTTCGGCGGCGCGTACGACGTCGACGAAGAGCTCCTCCTTGCCGGCCCAGCGGCGGTAGATGGTGGCCTTGCCGACACCGGCGGTGCGGGCGACGCGCTCGATGGAGAGTTCGGCGAAGGGGACGCCGTCCTCCAGGAGTTTCATCACGCCCTCGATGATGGCCCGTTCCACCGCCTCGCTGCGGGGGCGTCCCCGGGCGGGGCCGTCCGTGCGGGGCCGGTCGGCGGCAAGACTCACGTCATTCGTCCCTTCACTGTGCTGCGGGAATTCTCCCGCAGCCGCCTCCTCCCCCCGTAGTGACTCCTCGGTCGTTCACTCGCTCGCGGTGGCCGGCTCCCCCCGCCGGCCCCGCCGCGTCACTCGCCCGCTGCGACCAACTGCGGCTCCTGCTCGTCCTGCCGGCCGGCCGGCGGCTTGCCCGGCAGGAACGCGGCGACCACCACGGCGCCGACGAGCGCGACACCCGCACCCCACAGGGCGGTGACGTGCATGGCGTGCAGGAAGGCGTCGTTGGCGGGGGTGACCAGGGCCTGGCCGTTCCGGCCGAGCTTCTCGGCGATGCCGAGGGTGGCCTCGATGGACTCGCCGGCGGTGTCCCGCAGGTTCGGCGGGAGCGCGCCGAGCTTGCCCTCGATGCCGTTGCGGTAGGCCGTGGACAGCACCGAGCCGAGGACGGCGATGCCGAGCGCGCCGCCGACCTGGCGGAAGGTGTTGCTGAGAGCGGAGGCGGAGCCGGCCTTCTCACGCGGCAGGGCCTGCATGATGACGACGGAGGTCGGCGTCATGATGTGCGCCATGCCGGTGCCCATGAGGAAGAAGATGACCTCCAGGAGCCAGATCGGCGTGTCGGCCTCGAAGGTCGCGAACGTGGCCAGGGTCGCGGCGATCAGCACCAGCCCGCCGGTGGTGGTGGCCTTGTTGCCGAACCGGTCGACGACCAGCCGGGCGCGCGGCGCGAAGATCATCTGCGCGGCGGCCAGCGGCAGCATCATCAGGCCGGCCTGGAGCGGCGAGTAGCCGCGCACGCTCTGGATGTAGAAGACGGAGAAGAAGGTGACGCCCATCAGCGCGAAGAAGACCAGCGCGATGGCGGCCATGGCGGCCGAGAAGACCTTGTTCTTGAAGTAGGTGACGTCCAGCGACGGGTGGTCGCTGCGCTTCTCGAAGACGATGAACGCGGCGAGCACGGCGGCACCGCCGAGGATGGCCGCGAGCACCTTCGGGTCGGTGAAGTCGGCCAGCTCGCCGCCCTTGATGATGCCGTAGACCAGCAGGACCAGGCCGACGACGGACAGGACCACGCCGACGGGGTCGAGGCGGCCCGGCTTGGGGTCGCGGGAGTCCGGCACCAGCCACAGCATCAGCACGAACGCGAGGATCACGATCGGCACGTTGACGAAGAAGACGGAGCCCCACCAGAAGTGGTCCAGCAGCTCGCCGCCGGTGATCGGGCCGATGGCGATGGCGAGGCCGACCCCGCCGGCCCAGATGCCGATCGCCTTGGGCTGCTCCTCGCGCTCGAAGACGTTCATCAGCACGGCGAGGGTGGCGGGCATCACGAAGGCGGCGCCGAGCGCCATCACCGCGCGGTAGGCGATCAGCTGATCCGGCGAGCCGGACTCGGCGGCCAGGGCCGAGCCGATGCCGAACAGCAGGATGCCGCCGAGCAGCACCTTCTTGCGGCCGACGCGGTCCCCGACCAGCCCGGCGGTGAACAGCAGGCCCGCGAAGACCAGGGTGTAGGCGTTGATCGCCCACTCGATCTCGCTCTGGGTGGCACCCAGACCGGTGGGCGCCGGGCTGGAGATCGTCTTGATGGCGACGTTCAGGATCGAGTTGTCGAGCACCACGATGAGCAGGCTCAGCATGAGGACGCCGAGGATGGCCCAGCGGCGCCGGTGCACCGCTTCCGGTATCCGGGAGGCAGGGGCGGAGGTTGTCATGTGTGCGATCCTACGGCCATTTCAATACGGCACCGTCTCGTATCTGAATTACTTTACTCAGACCTTACTCACCAGGGAGTTTGCCGAGCCTCAGGGATCACAGGCGGGCCCTCTGGCCCTCACTGACACGAGGTGCCACCATGGAAGGGATCCGGGGACGCCGTCAGGGCGCCTCGAGATGACTGAAGGAGCGTTGCAATGACGCAGCTTTCGGCTGCCCAGAACAAGCCCTCCGACGGCAGCAAGGCGCTGTACGGGGGCAAGGGCACGCGCCGCATCACCGTCCGCGACATCGCCCTCGCCAAGGAGCGGGGCGAGAAGTGGCCCATGCTGACCGCCTACGACGCGATGACCGCGTCCGTCTTCGACGAGGCCGGTATCCCGGTGATCCTCGTCGGCGACTCGGCGGGCAACTGCCACCTCGGGTACGAGACCACCGTGCCCGTCACCCTCGACGAGATGACCATGCTGTCGGCGGCCGTCGTCCGCGGCACGACCCGCTCCCTGATCGTCGGCGACCTGCCCTTCGGCTCCTACCAGGAGGGCCCGGTGCAGGCGCTGCGCTCGGCGACCCGGCTGGTGAAGGACGCCGGGGTCGGCGCGGTCAAGCTGGAGGGCGGCGAGCGGTCGCACGAGCAGATCCGGCTGCTGGTGGAGTCCGGCATCCCCGTCATGGCCCACATCGGGCTGACCCCGCAGTCCGTCAACGCGATGGGCTACCGCGTCCAGGGGCGCGGCGAGGAGGCCGCGCAGCAGATGCTGCGCGACGCCAAGGCCGTACAGGACGCGGGCGCGTTCGCGGTCGTCCTGGAGCTGGTTCCGGCGGAGCTGGCGGCCGAGGTGACCCGGGTGCTGCACATCCCGACCGTCGGCATCGGCGCCGGCCCGGAGACGGACGCGCAGGTGCTGGTGTGGACCGACATGCTGGGGCTGACGCCCGGGCGCGTGCCGAAGTTCGTCAAGAAGTACGCCGACCTGCGTGAGGTCATGGGGAACGCGGTGAAGGAGTTCGCCGAGGACGTCGTCTCCGGGACGTTCCCGCAGGAGGAGAACTCCGTCCACTGAGCCACGGGCCTCACGGGCCCACCGAGCCATCGCGGCACCACCCTCGACAGCCCGCCGACCGTCCCCCGTCGGCGGGCTGTCGCCGGTGTCGGGTCACTGTCGGTCCGCTTGTCGGTTCCTTGTCGGCCGTTTGTCGGCGGGCGCTGGCACTGTCGTCCCCATGACACGCATCGACGACAACCCCGCCGGCGTACACCACGCCGTGACCGTACGGGGACTGGTCAAGCACTACGGCGAGACCAAGGCGCTGGACGGCGTCGACCTGGACGTGCGCGAGGGCACCGTGATGGGTGTGCTCGGGCCGAACGGCGCCGGCAAGACCACCCTCGTACGCATCCTGTCCACCCTCCTCGCCCCCGACTCGGGCCACGCCACCGTCGCCGGCTACGACGTCGTGCGCCAGCCCCGCCAGCTGCGCCGGGTGATCGGCCTCACCGGCCAGTACGCGTCCGTGGACGAGAAGCTCCCCGGCTGGGAGAACCTCTACATGATCGGGCGGCTGCTCGACCTCCCCCGCAAAGAGGCCCGCGCCCGCGCCGACGAGTTGCTGGAGCGGTTCTCGCTGACCGAGGCCGCCAAGCGCCCCGCGAGTACCTACTCCGGCGGCATGCGGCGCCGCCTCGACCTGGCCGCCTCCATGATCGGCCGGCCCGCCGTGCTGTACCTGGACGAGCCGACGACCGGCCTCGACCCCCGCACCCGCAACGAGGTCTGGGACGAGGTGAAGACCATGGTCGGCGACGGCGTCACCGTGCTGCTCACCACCCAGTACATGGAGGAGGCCGAGCAGCTCGCCTCCGAGCTGACCGTCGTGGACCGCGGCAAGGTCATCGCGAACGGCGGCATCGAGGAGCTGAAGGCCAGGGTCGGCGGGCGCAGCCTGCGCGTCCGGCCGCTGGACCCGATGGAGCTGCGCCCGCTCGCCGGGATGCTGGACGAGCTGGGCATCACCGGCCTCGCGAGCACGACGGTCGACGCCGAGACCGGGACACTGCTGGTGCCGATCCTCAGCGACGAGCAGCTGACCGCCGTCGTCGGCGCGGTCACCGCGCGCGGCATCACGCTGTCGTCCATCACCACCGAACTGCCCAGCCTGGACGAGGTGTTCCTGTCACTCACCGGCCACCGTGCCAGTGCCCCGCAGGAGTCCGTCCCCGCCGACGCCCGCCAGGAGGTCGCCGTATGAGCGCCACCGTCACCACCGTCACGACCACTCATGTCCCCGCCGACCCTCGTATCTCCCTGCGCGGCCACCTGCGGCACACCGGCGCGCTGATCCGCCGCAACCTGCTGTGGATCCGGCAGGACCCCGAGTCGATGTTCGACGCGCTGCTGATGCCGATCGTGTTCACGCTGCTGTTCGTGTACGTCTTCGGCGGCTCGATCGGGCAGGCGCTCGGCGGCGGTCAGGAGAGATACGTCCAGTACGTCATCCCCGGCATGCTGGCGATGATGAGCATGACCCTCTCCCAGGGCGTCGGCACCGGGTTCAGCCAGGACTTCAACAGCGGTGTCATGGACCGGTTCCGGTCGCTGCCGATCGGCCGCGGCTCGGTGCTGTTCGCGAAGATCGCGGTGGAGCTGGGCCGGATGCTGTTCGCGACGGCGGTGCTGATGGTCGTCGCCGTCCTGGTCGGTTTCCACATCCACCACTGGGCGGGCCTGTTCGCGACCGTCGGGCTGTCCGCCGCGTTCGCCTCGTCGATCATGTGGGTGTTCCTCACCCTCGGCGTGATGCTGAAGAACGCGCAGTCCGTGCAGGCCATGGGCTTCCTGGTGCTGTTCCCGCTGCAGTTCGGCTCGTCGATCTTCGCGCCGACGAAGTCGATGCCGGGCTGGTTGCAGGCCTTCACCGACTACAACCCGCTGTCCACGCTGGCCGACTCGGCCCGCGGGCTCATGGTGGGCGGTCCGGTCGCCCACGACCTGTGGGTGACGCTGGCCTGGTCCGTGGGCATCACCGCGGTGATGGCGCCGGTCGCTATCCACAAGTTCCGCACGAAGAGCTGACCGACGGAGCCGGCCCGTGGGCGGCTCACACGAGGGCGGTGGCCTCCGCGAGGGAGAGGCCGCCGCCCTCGGCGTACGCGGACCGGTACGCCTGCTCGTCCAAGGACTCCCGGATCCGGCTCACCGTGCGGTCGTACACCCGCCGCTCCACCCCGGAGGGCACGTGGCCGTCGGGCAGCAGGGCGTCGGCGGCGGCGAGGCAGCGGGCGGCGTCGCGGGCGCGGCCGCCGCCGTCGACGCGGGCGAGGGCCATCGCGGCGACGTGGAGGCAGATGCTGTTCAGGTGCGGGGTGATGGCCTGGGCCAGCGGGTCGCCGGCGAGCCGCAGCGCGTCGCGGATCCGGGTGAGGGCGTCCTCGGGCGCGCCGTCGAGAGCGTCCAGCCAGGCCTCCTGGCTGAGGATCAGCGCGTCGAAGACGACGAAGTGGGCGATCCTGAAGTCCTCGCGCAGCAGCTGTAGTTGCCGGCGAGCCTCGGCGGTGCGGTCGGTCAGGCCGAGCCAGCAGGCGAGGAAGATCCGGGCGGCGGGCCGCGCCTCGCTGCCGCTGCCGTCGTCCCGGGCGAGGACGTCCCGCAGCAGCCGCTCGCCGCGCTCCGCCTCGCCGGTCTCCATGAGCACGTTGCCGAGCCGGGCGTTGAGCACCGCCATCTGGGCACGGGCACCGAGGCGTTCGGCGTGTTCGACGGCCGCCGAGTAGGCCGCGACGGCCTCCTGGTGGTCGCCCTTGCGTTCGTGGGCCTCGCCGCGGGCGGACAGCGCCTCGGCGGCGCCCCAGACGTCACCGAGGCGCTGGTAGATCTCCAGGGCCTCGTCGGCGTCGCGGCCGGCGTCGCCCGCCCACGCGGTGCGGTTGGCGAGGAGGTTGGCGCGCAGCTGGAGGGCTCCGGCCAGCTCCCACTCGTAGCCGTCGAGGCTCCGGCAGGTGTCCACGGCGGCGTCGAGGATGACACGCAGCCGGTCGACGCCGTTGGTGAGCATCTCGGCGAAGAACCACACCATGCCCGGGGTGCGGCAGGTCTGCGGCAGGCCGGGCTCGTAGACCTGGGTGATGACACGCAGCTTGGCCTGGGCCTCGGGGGTCTGCCACAGGTCGAGCTCGGTGTCCATGCAGGCGAGATGGGCGAGGTGGACACCGCGCCGGGCCTCGGCGAGGAGTTCCCCGGTGAGCGGGGGCGGCACGTCGGTGCAGCGCTGCCAGACCGGTTCGGCCCGGCGCACCGGCTCGGTGAACGGGTCGGGGCCGAGCGCCATGACCTCGCTGCACCAGGTGCGGGTCTCGATGCGCAGGTCGCGCATCTGCCAGAACCAGACCATGGACAGCACGAGCGACAGGCCCTCCTGCTCGTCGCGTACGGCGACGGCGTGCCGCAGGGCGGTGCGCAGGTTCTCGTACTCCAGCTGGAGCCGTTCGATGGCGGCGCGCTGTCCGGAGCCGCGCAGCAACGGGTCGGTGGTGCGGGCGAGTTCGCGGTAGTACGTCAGATGGGCGCGCTCGGCGGCGGTCCGGTCGCCGGTCTCGTCGAGCCGTTCGGCGGCGTACTCGGCGACGGTCTCCAGCAGCCGGTAGCGCATCGCGCCGTCCGCCGACGGGGCGGCGACCACGAGGGACTTGTCGACGAGGGAGCCGAGCGCGTCGAGGGCAGCGGGCCCGCACACGGCTTCGGCGGCGGCCAGGTCGCAGCCGCCGGCGAACACCGACAGGCGGGCCAGGACGCCGCGTTCGTCCGCGTCGAGCAGCCCCCAGGACCAGTCGACGACGGCGCGCAGGGTCTGCTGGCGGGGCAGCACGGTGCGGCTGCCGGAGGTGAGCAGCCGGAAGCGGTCGTCGAGCCGGTCGGCTATCTGGCGGGGTGTCAGCATGCGCAGCCGGGCCGCCGCCAGCTCGATCGCCAGGGGCAGGCCGTCCAGGCGGCGGCAGATCTCCGCGCAGGCCGCCGGGTCACCGGCCACCTGGAAGTCCGGCCGGGCGGCGGTGCCCCGGTCGGCGAGCAGGCGCAGCGCGACCGGCTCCGGGAGCGGGTCCACGGGCCGCACCAACTCCCCCGGCACGCCGAGGGGTTCGCGGCTGGTGGCGAGCACGGTCAGTCCGGGGCAGCGGGCCAGCAGGAGCTGGGCGAGGTGGGCCGCGGCCTCGACGACGTGCTCGCAGTTGTCGAGGATGATCAGCATGCGGCGCCGGGCGCAGTGCTCCAGGAGCCGCGCGACGGGGTCGTCGCTGCGCTCGGACACCGCGCGCATGCTCTCCACGCCCGCCCCGTGCAGCACGGTCTCGCGGGCGCCGATCGCGGTGAGGACGGCCCGCGGTACGGCGTCGGGGTCGTCCACTGGCGCGAGTTCGGCCAGCCAGACGCCGTCGCGGACGGTGTGCCGTACGGCGTCGGCGGCCTCCTGGGACAGCCGGGTCTTGCCGGCGCCGCCGGGGCCGAGCAGCGTGACCAGCCGGGCGGCGGCGAGGTCGGCGCCGATGGCCGCGATGTCGGTCTCCCGGCCGACGAACGAGGTGAGCCGGGCGGGCAGGTTGCCGAGCGCCGGTGCGGCGGGGCCGGGCGGGGGCTCTCTCGTTCCGCCGGGCGCGGGTTCGGACTGGGGCTCGGTCAGCAACGCGGCGTGCAGGGCGCGCAGTTCGGGCCCGGGGTCGGAGCCGAGCCGGTCCGCGAGCAGCCGTCGTACGTCCTCGTAGGCGGCCAGCGCCTCGGCGGGGCGGCCCGCGTCGCGCAGGGCGCGCAGCCGGAGCGCCTGGAGGGGTTCGTCCAGGGGGTGGCCGTCGCAGAGGGCGGCCAGTTCGGGCAGCGCCTGTTCGGCCTGGCCGAGGGCGAGGGCGGCGGTGTGCCGGCCGCGCAGGGCGTCTAGGCGGCGGGTCTCCCAGCGGGCGGCGTCGGCGGTGTGGTCGGGCAGGTCGGCCAGCGGCGGGCCGTGCCACAGGGCGAGGGCGTCGTCCAGGACAGCGGCGGCCTTGGCCGCGTCGCCGTCGGCCAGGGCGCGCAGGCCGTCGCCGGTCAGCCGGTCGAAGCGGGTGAGGTCGACGTCGTCGGGGGTGGCGGTGAGCCGGTAGCCGCCCTCGGCGGAGGCGACGGCGTCCGCGCCGAGGGCCCGGCGCAGCCGGCCGACCAGCGCCTGCAACGCGCCGGCCGCGTCGGCGGGCGGATCGGCGCCCCACACCTCGTCGACGAGCACTCCGGCCGGCACGGTCCGCCCGGCCCGCAGCGCGAGCACGCACAGCAGGGCACGCAGCCGCGCCCCGCCGACGGGGACGGCCGTGCCGTCGGGGCGGAGCGCCTGGGTGGGTCCGAGGAGGCGGTATCGCACGGGGTCCATTGTCACCGGGGACGCCGGGTCACCGCTTCCGGGTTTCGGATACGGTCGAACCGGCCCGGCCCACGCACCCCGACGCACCCTGAGGAGTCCTCACCCATGACCACCGCCGCCACCCGCCGCAGCGACCGCCGGGTCAGTCCCGTGTTCGTCGGGATCCTGGCCGTCACGGGCGTGACCGGGTGGGCGACCTGGACGGGATTCGCCGAGCAGCGGGGCGTCGCGGTGTTCCTGTTCGTGACGGCGGCCTGGCTGGTCTCCCTGTGCCTGCACGAGTACGCGCACGCCCGGACCGCCCTGCACAGCGGGGACATCTCGATCGGCGCGAAGGGCTACCTCACGCTGAACCCGATGAAGTACACGCACGCCCTGCTGAGCGTCGTACTCCCGGTGCTGTTCGTGATCATGGGCGGCATCGGTCTGCCGGGCGGCGCGGTGTTCATCGAGCGGGACCGCATCCGGGGCCGCTGGCGGCACAGCCTGATCTCGGCGGCGGGCCCGCTGACGAACGTGCTGTTCGCGCTGGTCTGCACGGCCCCGTTCTGGCTGCACGCCCTGGACGGGGTGCCGAGCGACTTCCGGTACGCGCTGGCGTTCCTGGCGCTGCTCCAGGTGTCGGCGGCGATCCTGAACTTCCTGCCGGTCCCGGGCCTGGACGGCTACGGCGTGGTCGAGCCGTGGCTGTCGTACGGCGTCAAGCGCCAGATCCAGCCCTTCGCGCCGTACGGCCTGCTGTTCGTGTTCGCGCTGCTGTGGGTGCCGTCGATCAACCTGGCGTTCTTCGACCTGGTCGACGCGGTGCTGCGCGGCCTGCACGTGGACACGGGCTTCTCGGACTGCGGCTACTGGCTGTACCGGTTCTGGGAGGGCACGCCGGACATGTGCACGCCCGGCGCGTAGCGGATCAGCCGGTGACGGACTTCGTCGCCTTGGCACGCTTGACGTAGTACCAGGTCATGTTGGACGTGAGGCCCGCCAGCAGCACCCAGACGATCCCGAGCCAGCTGCCCTGGGCGAAGGAGACGACGGCGGCGGCCACGGCGAGGACGCAGACGACGAGGGTGTAGAGGGCGATCCGGGGCATGGGGGTCGGGCTCCTGTCGGGGACACGGGTCGGACTGCTGCGGTACTGCTCTGCGGTACCGCTCTGCCGTACCGCTTCGCCGACCAGTGTCCCTCATCCCTCTCCCCGGCTCACACGTCGGTGACGCGGAGCCCGGCGTGCGCCTTGTACCGGCGGTTGACGGAGATCAGGTTCGCGACCAGCGACTCGACCTGGTGGGCATTGCGCAGCCGGCCGGCGAAGACGCCGCGCATGCCGGCGATGCGGCCGGCCAGCGCCTGCACGATCTCCACGTCGGCCCGCTCCTCGCCCAGCACCATAACGTCGGTGTCGATCTCGTCGATGTCCGGGTCCTGGAGCAGGACGGCGGAGAGATGGTGGAAGGCGGCGGCGACCCGGCTGTCCGGCAGCAGGGCGGCGGCCTGCTCGGCGGCGCTGCCCTCCTCGGGCTTGAGGGCGTACGCCCCCTTCTTGTCGAAGCCGAGGGGGTTGACGCAGTCCACGACGAGCTTGCCGGCCAGGTCCGCGCGCAGCGAGGCCAGGGTCTCGCCGTGGCCGTCCCACGGCACGGCGACGATCACGATGTCGCTGCGGCGCGCGGTCTCGGCGTTGTCGGCGCCCTCGACACCGTGACCGAGTTCCCCGGCGGCGGCCTGCGCGCGCTCGGCGGCACGGGAGCCGATGATCACCTTCTGGCCGGCCTTGGCGAGGCGGTAGGCGAGGCCCTTGCCCTGCGGGCCGGTGCCGCCGAGCACGCCGACGACGAGGCCGGAGACGTCGGGCAGGTCCCAGGGGTCCTTGGCGGGGGCCTTCTGCGCCGCGCCGCCGGTCTCGCTGGAGGTCGTTGAGGTCATACGCCGACTCTACGGTGATCGGCGCCGCCGCGGGGAGCGTCACCGGGGCGGGCGAATTCGGGGTGAACGGCGGGTGGCGGGCGCGGGGTTGGTACAGGATGCGGCGCATGGACGCCGTACGGGTCGCGCTGCTGCGTGAAGTGCTCGCCGGAACCGAGTGGCTGGACGCCACGCGCCGCTTCGCGGGCGTGCTGCGGGGGTCGGTGGTGGCGCACGGCGGGGGTCTGCTGCTGGTGGGGACGGCGGAGTACGAGCCGTGGCACCTGGCCGCCCACCTCGTGGACGAGGCCGCGTGGTCGGGCACGCCCGAGCTCGCCCCGACCCTGGTACGCCACCACGCCCGCCCGTCCGACCCGGCCCACCTCGCAGTGGGCCCCGGCCGGATCGAGGCGGCCCGCCGCGGGGAGACGCTGCTGGTGGTGGCGCCGGAGGGACCGCGAGCGCGTCCGGCCGAGCCGGCGGAGCTGCTGGAGCGGGTGCACGCGGCGCGGCGGGCCGGGGTGACGGTTCTGTCGCTGGGGGCGGGCGGGGGTGAGCTGGCGGCGATGTCACACGACACGCTGGCCGTACCGGCCGGGGCCGAGCTGGACCTGGACAGCGTCCAGCACCTGGTGAGCGCGGCGGCCGGGGAGAACGCGGGGCCCCCACGGTCCCGCCGGCGCTTCCGCGACCGCCTGACGCGCCTCGCCGAAGCCCTGACGGCCCCGCCGCCGGCGCCTTGGTAGTCGCTTGGCCCACTTCTCAGCAGGCCGAGTCGGGCGGGTGGGAAAAGTATTTGCCTGCCGCCGGGCGGCGATCGAAGATGGCTCCCCGTGACCCTGCTGCCCGACCTCGCCCCCTGGAAAGCCTCGCTCGACTTCCGCAGACTCTGGCTCTCCGGCCTGATCAGCAACTTCGGCAGCTTCCTGACCTTCGTCGCCCTCCCCGTCCAGCTGAAGGACCTCACCGGCTCGGCGGCAGCCGTCGGCGCGATCGGCGCCGTGGAACTGCTCCCCCTGATCCTCTGCGGCCTGTACGGCGGCGCCCTCGCCGACGCCTTCGACAAGCGCCGCCTGATCGTGTGGACCGAGGCCGGCCAGGGCCTGCTCAGCGTGGCCCTGCTGGGCAACGCCCTGCTGCCGCACCCCGCCGTCTGGCCGCTGTACCTCGTCGCCGCGCTGTCCTCCGCGATGGGCGCCGTCCAGCGTCCCGCCCTGGACTCCCTGTGGCCCCGCATCGTCGCCCACGACGACATGGCCGCCGCGGCCTCCCTGAACTCGCTGCGCTGGACGGTCGGCGGAGTCGCCGGCCCGGCCCTCGCGGGCGTGGTCGTCGCGTACGCGGGCCTCGGCTGGGCCTACGCCACCGACCTGCTGACCTTCGCCGTCTCGCTGGCGTTCATGGTGCGCATCGCCCCCTCCCCCGCCTCCCACGAGGCGGCGAAGCCCTCGCTGAAGGCGGTCGCCGAGGGCGCCCGCTACGCCTGGAGCCGCAAGGACCTCCTCGGCACGTACGCCGTCGACCTCGCGGCGATGTTCCTCGCCATGCCGCTCGCGGTGCTGCCGTTCCTCGCGGACGACCTGGACGCCCCCTGGTCCCTGGGCCTGATGTACGCGGCCCTCCCGGCGGGCGCGCTGCTGGTGAGCCTGACCAGCGGCTGGACCTCGCGCGTCCACCGCCACGGCCGCATGGTCGCTCTCTCGGCCGCCGGCTTCGGCGTGGCGGTGGCTGGGGCGGGCCTCGTCCGCGACGTCTGGCTGGTACTGCTGCTCCTGGCGGCGGCCGGCGCCTTCGACATGGTCAGCGGGGTCTTCCGGTCCGCCATGTGGAACCAGACGATCCCGGACGAGCTGCGCGGCCGCCTCGCCGGGATCGAACTGCTGTCGTACTCGGTGGGCCCGCAGCTGGGCCAGGTCCGCGCGGGCGGCGTGGCCGCCTGGGCGGGCGTCCGGGCCTCCGTCTGGTCCGGCGGACTGGCCTGCGCGGGCGCGATCGGCCTGCAGGCGCTGTGCCTGCCGGGCCTGATGAGGTACGACGCCCGGACGAACGAGCACTCGGTGCGAATGCGAGAGCGCCGCGCGGCCGCCACGAAGCCCGCCGCCGAGACGGTGACCGGCTGATCAGTCCTCCCCCTCCGCCGCACCGCCGTCCCGGTCGTGCCAACGCGGATCGTTCTCCCACTCCAGGTTGCGCTCGCGCACGAGGTCCATGGCCCGCGCGGCCTCCTGGGGGCTGGCGTACGGCCCGAAGCGGTCCTTGGCCGGGCACTCGGGGCCCTCCTCGACCTTCTTGTGCTTCAGGCAGTAGTACCACTCGCCCGGCTTGCCCACCGTGCGCTTCTTGAACAGGGCCATGATCAGCTCCTTCCGCCACCGCCATCGTTCCCCATGCCCGCTGGTTAGACTCGCAGGCATGTCTGGCCAGTCGCTGCTCGTACCAGGGGAGCTTTCTCCCACCCGTTCGGTCCCCGGAAACATCCGCCGCCCCGAGTACGTGGGCAAGCCCGCGCCGGCGCCGTACACGGGACCGGAGGTGCAGACCCCGGAGACCGTGGAGGCGATGCGGATCGCCGGGCGGATCGCCGCGCAGGCGATGGAGGAGGCGGCGAAGCTCATCGCCCCCGGCGTCACCACCGACCAACTGGACAAGGTCGCCCACGAGTTCATGTGCGACCACGGCGCCTACCCCTCCACCCTCGGCTACCGCGGCTTCCCCAAGTCGCTGTGCACCAGCGTCAACGAGGTCATCTGCCACGGCATCCCGGACTCGACGGTCCTGCGCGACGGCGACATCGTCAACCTGGACGTGACGGCGTACATCGGCGGAGTGCACGGCGACAACAACGCCACGTATCTCGTCGGCGACGTGGACGAGGAGAGCCGCCTGCTGGTCGAGCGCACCCGCGAGTCCCTGAACCGGGCGATCAAGGCGGTCCGGCCGGGCCGGCAGATCAACATCATCGGCCGGGTCATCGAGTCGTACGCCAAGCGCTTCGGCTACGGCGTCGTCCGCGACTTCACCGGCCACGGCATCAGCTCAGCGTTCCACTCCGGCCTGATCATCCCGCACTACGACAGCCCGCACGCCACGACGGTCATGCAGCCCGGCATGACCTTCACCATCGAGCCCATGCTGACCCTGGGCACCCACGAGTACGACATGTGGGACGACGGCTGGACGGTCGTCACCAAGGACCGCAAACGCACAGCCCAGTTCGAACACACCCTGGTCGTCACGGACACGGGAGCGGACATCCTGACCCTGCCGTGACCCCGGCGGCCGTGGCCGTCAGCGTTCCAGCACCACCCGTCCCCCGACCTCCACCCACCCCTGCGGCTGGGGTGCCGTGAGGATCTGGGAGCCCTTGCCCTGGGTGATGTTGAGGGCGCGGCCGAGTTGGTCGGTGAGGAGGAGGGCGGCGGCGCCGGTGGCCTCGTCCTCGGTGATGCCGTCGTCGCGGCCGGGGAAGGCGCGGGCGCGGATGCGGCCGGCGGCCTCGTCCTCCCAGGCCCAGGCGTAGAGCCAGTCGCCGGGCGGGGGGACGGGGAGCGCGTCGACCTCGGCCGCCGTGCCGTACTGGCGCAGCGTGCGCGGTGGGGCCCACTCCGCGCGGGCCTCGATCCAGGTGAACTCGCCGTCCAGGCGGGTGCCGACCACCCCGGCGGGAGTGACCAGTTCGGGCACGTCGAGGAGCCAGGCCGTGCCGACGCAGGGGTGGCCGGCGAACGGCAGGCGCAGGGTGGGGGTGTAGATGTCGATGACGCCGCGCTCGGGGTCGTCCACGAACACGGTCTCGCTGAAGCCGAGTTTGGCGGCGAGTTCCTGCCGGTCGCCCCGCTCGGGGAGGTGGGAGCCCTCGCGGACGACGCCGAGTTCGTTGCCGTAGCCGCCGTCGGGGCCGCAGAAGACGCGGAGTACGTCGTAGTCAGTCACCCGGGAATTGAAACATCGCGGCCTTCGCGAGCGCGTCCCAGGCGGGGTCTCCGCCGGGGAGGGGCCACGAGGGCAGGTACGACGGCTCGTAGGCGACGTCGGCCACGGCGTTGCCGTAGGCC
This sequence comes from Streptomyces sp. NPDC047028, assembly GCF_040644095.1. Lineage (NCBI taxonomy): Bacteria > Bacillati > Actinomycetota > Actinomycetes > Kitasatosporales > Streptomycetaceae > Streptomyces > Streptomyces sp. NPDC047028. The sequence continues at coordinate 55,077 of NZ_JBEYVS010000013.1, read as the reverse complement.
TCGTCCACCGCCGCGCGCTGCCGGTCGGTGGACGAGGTGGCGGGGCGGGCTGCGAGGCGTTCCATGAGGTGCCGGTGGCCCTCGGTCATGGTCTCGGCTTCCTCGCGCCATGCCTCGACGTCACTGAGGCGGGTGAGGACGAGGCAGGGCGGTGTGCCGCCCTCCGCGAGTGCGGCCACCGCGCGGTCATGCCCGTCGAGAATCAGCCAGCCGTCGAGGAAGGGCACCCACCACAGTAGTACCGGCGCGAGGGTGCCCTCGCGGGCGTGCTTGCGGTAGGCCTTCACCCGGGGGGCGCCGGGTGGGGAGAGCCGGCGCAGCGGCAGGACGCCGTGCCAGCCGCCGCCGCAGTACAGCTCCAGGCTGCCGCCGGGCCACCCGGTGACGAGGTCCTCGCTCCAGATGCCGGGCGCGAACCAGGTGCGCGTCGAGATCTGCCAGCGGCCGTCGTACAGGGGCGACTCCTCGGCCTCCTCCAGCCGGCGCGCGTAGGAGTGCGGCCGGTTACCAGCTGAGCGCATCTCCTGCGAGGTCAGGGGTGGGATGGGTGAGCGGTAGCCGTCGAGGCGGTGCAGAGCCAGGTCGTGGCAGCAGCCGTCGCCGGTGAGCCGGCCGAGCAGCACGGGGCGCGTTCCCTGCCGCAGCACTTTCAGCCGGCCCTCTCCGGCGATCTCGAAGCGCAGCTTCCCGGGACCGGGCCTGCCTCCGATCTCCAGGACCACTCGGCCCGCCCCCAACAGTTCCCTGCGCGCGTTCCCGTTCCCCATGCCGGCCACCCTCCCACCCCTTGGCGCCCCTTACCGGTTATGGGCGCTCTCTTCAAGCCGTCGACATCAAGCCGTGTCTGTGATCTTTCCGTGGAGCTGAATCCGCACCCCGGTGGGTAGCAGTGAGGTAAGCCTGGGTTAAGTTAGGGCAGCCTCACCACACCACCTCCGCAGGAGTCCGCATGCGAGCCGTCCGACTGACCGTCACCGCCGCCACCGCCGTGGCGGCCCTGACCGCCCTCTCGGCCTGCACCGCGAAGAGCGACGCCAAGGACGGCGAAGCCATCAAGGTCACGGCCGCCGACTCGACGTGCGGCACCTCCGCGAAGTCCGTGCCGGCCGGCCAGGTCACCCTGAAGATCCAGAACACGGGCTCGAAGGCGACCGAGGTCGAGATCCTCTTCCCGGACGACCGGATCGTCTCCGAGAAGGAGAACATCGGCCCCGGCACCAAGTACACGCTGACCGCCGAGGTGAAGGCGGGGTCGTACGAGATCGCCTGCCGGCCCGGCATGAAGGGCCACGGCGTCCGCCAGAAGCTCACCGTCACCGGCGGGCACGCCACCGCGGAGCGGGACCCCGCGCTGGACAAGGCCGTCGCCGCCTACCGTGAGTACGCGCAGGAGCAGGCCGACGCGACGATCCCGAAGGTGGAGACGTTCGCCAAGGCCGTCGAGGCCGGCGACCTGGACGCCGCCAAGAAGGCGTACGCCCCCTCCCGCGTCGGCTGGGAGCGCACCGAGCCGATCGCCGAGTCCTTCGGGGACATCGACCCCAAGACCGACACCCGCGCCGACGGCCTGGAGAAGGGCCAGAAGTGGACGGGCTGGCACGCGCTGGAGAAGGCGCTGTGGCAGGACAAGAAGATCGGTCCGGCGCAGAAGACGCTCGCGGCCCAGCTCGTCACCGACCTCAAGGACTGGCAGCAGCGGGTCGGCAAGGCCGAGATCACCCCCACCTCCATGGCCAACGGCGCCAAGGAGCTGCTGGACGAGGTCGCCACCGGCAAGGTCACCGGCGAGGAGGACCGCTACTCGCACACCGACCTGAGCGACTTCAAGGCCAACGTCGAGGGCGCGCAGAAGGCGTACGAGCTGCTGAAGCCCGTCGCGGCCAAGAACGACCCGGAGCTGACCAAGGAGCTGGACAAGCAGTTCAGCGCCCTGAACACCCAGCTGGACACCTACCGCACGGGCAAGTCCTCCGACGGCTTCGTCTCCTACGACAAGGTCACCGAAGCACAGCGCAAGCAGCTCTCCGACGCCGTGAACGCGCTCGCCGAGCCGCTGTCCAAGCTCGCCGCCGCGGTCGTGAAGTAAGCAAGGGGACAGGGCGATGACCGAGACGCAGGACACGCAGGAGACCGGTAACGGCGGTCCCTCGCGCCGCGCGCTGATCGGCTGGGGCGGTGCCGGGCTCGCGCTCGGTGCCGCCGTGGCCGGCGGCGCGGTGGCCGCGGCGGACGCGGGCGGCGACGCGGACCCGGCCGGCGACGGCATGGGCGCGGCGGTGGACTTCCACGGCATCCACCAGGCCGGCATCGCCACCGCGGTGCAGGACCGGCTGCACTTCGCCGCGTTCGACGTGAAGACCGACGACCGCGACGCGTTCGTGCGCATGCTGAAGGAGTGGACGGCCGCCGCCCACCGGATGACCGGTGGCAAGGCGGTCGGCGACGGCGCGTACGGCGGGCTGCCCGAGGCGCCGCCGGACGACACCGGTGAGGCGCTGGGCCTCAAGCCGTCCCGGCTGACGCTGACCATCGGTTTCGGGCCGTCGCTGTTCGAGAAGTTCGGGCTGCACGGCAAGCGGCCCGAGGCGCTCGTCGACCTGCCCCAGTTCGCCGGGGACAACCTGGACAAGTCCCGCAGCGGCGGGGATCTGTGCGTCCAGGCCTGCGCGGACGACCCGCAGGTCGCGGTGCACGCCATCCGGAACCTGGCCCGCATCGGCTTCGGCACGGTCGCCATCCGCTGGTCGCAGCTCGGCTTCGGCAAGACCTCCTCCACCACGCCGAACGCGCAGACCCCGCGCAACCTGCTGGGCTTCAAGGACGGCACCCGCAACATCGCGGGTACCGAGACCGACCGGCTGAAGAAGTACGTGTGGGTCGGCGACGGCGACGGACCGGCCTGGATGACCGGCGGGTCGTACCTGGTCGCCCGGCGGATCCGGATGAACATCGAGACCTGGGACCGCACCTCGCTCCAGGAGCAGGAGGACGTGTTCGGCCGGGACAAGCGCGAGGGCGCCCCCGTCGGCAAGGCACACGAGCACGACAAGCCGTTCCTGAAGGCGATGAAGCCCGACGCGCACGTCAGGCTCGCCCACCCCGACTCCAACCACGGCATCACGATCCTGCGCCGGGGCTACTCCTTCACCGACGGCACCGACGGCCTGGGCCGTCTCGACGCCGGCCTGTTCTTCCTGGCCTACCAGCGCGACCCCCGCGAGGGGTTCATCCCGCTCCAGCGCAAGCTGTCCGCGCACGACGCGCTCAACGAGTACATCCAGCACGTGGGTTCGGCGGTCTTCGCGATCCCGCCCGGCGTCCGGGACTCCGGCGACTGGTGGGGCCGCACGCTGTTCACCGAGGAGGCGTAGCCCGTGTTCTCCAACTACCTGATCGGCCTGCGCGAGGGCCTGGAGGCGTCCCTAGTCGTCTGCATCCTGATCGCCTATCTGGTCAAGACCGGCCGCCGGGACGCCCTGAAGCCGATCTGGCTGGGCATCGGCGCCGCCGTCCTCATCGCGATGGGCTTCGGCTGCGCGCTGGAGTTCGGCTCGCAGGAGATGACGTTCGAGGCGCAGGAGGCGCTCGGCGGCTCGCTGTCCATCGTCGCCGTCGGCCTGGTGACCTGGATGGTGTTCTGGATGCGGCGCACCGCCCGGCACCTGAAGTCCGAGCTGCACGGCAAGCTGGACGCGGCCCTCGCGCTCGGCACCGGCGCCCTCGTCGCCACCGCGTTCCTGGCCGTCGGCCGGGAGGGCCTGGAGACCGCGCTGTTCGTGTGGGCCTCGGTGCACGCGGCGAGCGACGGCACCCCGCGCCCGCTGATCGGCGTCGCGCTGGGCCTGGCCACGGCGGTGCTGCTCGGCTGGCTGTTCTACCGGGGCGCCCTGAAGATCAACCTGGCGAAGTTCTTCACCTGGACCGGCGGCATGCTGGTCGTGGTCGCGGCGGGCGTGCTGGCGTACGGCTTCCACGACCTCCAGGAGGCCAACTGGATCCCGGGCATCAACCACCTGGCGTTCGACATCAGCGACACGATCCCGCCGGACAGTTGGTACGGCACCCTCCTCAAGGGCGTCTTCAACTTCCAGCCGGACCCGACGGTCGTACAGCTGACGCTGTGGGCGGTGTACCTGGTGCCGACCCTGGGCGTCTTCCTCCTCACCCCGGAGTTCCGCGCCCGGCTGCGCGGCGGCCCGGGCAAGCAGGGCGCCCCCGTCGGGGACGGGGTCCCGGCGTCGGAGTGAGGGAACCGGCCACCCGGCCCTCTCCCCGTCCCGGTAGGGTTCGCCTCCGGGAAGGGGAAGGTGAAGGCACGTCATGAGCAGGGATCGCAGTCGACTTGGGCTTCGCGGGCGTCGGGGGCTTGGCGGGCGTCCGGGGCTTGGCAGGCGTGGCCGCGACGCACTCATAGCCGTCTCGCTGACCGCCGTGTCGCTGACGGCGAGCGGGTGCGTGGTGGTGCACGGGGAGCGCGAGGTGCTGCCGGCCGCCACCCGCGCGGAGGCGGCCAAGGCGCTCGCCGCCTTCACGGCCGCGTACAACAAGGCGGACAAGGCCTACGACACGTCCCTGGACGAGAACTACGTCACCGGGCCGCTCTCCGACATCGACTCCGCGCGACTGCGGGCCGGGCACGCCAACAGCCCGAGCGGCAACGCCTACCACACCCCGCTGAAGCTGACCGACGCCAGGTTCACGATCCCGAAGAAGGCCGGCTGGCCCCGCTGGTTCGTCGCCGACACCCGGAGCAACAAGGGCGGCAGCGCGCACTGGCTGCTGGTGTTCACCCGCGACGACCTCACCGATCCCTGGCAGGTGGCGTACCTGACGCTGGTCGCGCCCGACGCCATACCGAGGTTCAAGACGGACGCGGACGGCTGGGCGGAGGCGGTACCGGCCGGCTCGACCGGCCTCGCCGTGTCCCCCGGCAAGCTGAGCGAGTCCTACACCGGCTATCTGGAGAACGGCGGGAAGACGTTCGCGAACGGCGCGTTCACCAGCGTCGAGCGGGCGAACCGCGCCCGGGTGGCCCGCAAGCCGGGCCTGGTCACCCAGTTCATCGACAAGCCGCTGACGAACGGTGACTACGCCCCGCTGGCGCTGCGCACGGCGGACGGCGGCGCGCTGGTCTTCTTCACCACGCACCACTACCAGAAGCAGACGGCCGCCCCGGGCACCTCGGTCCCCACCCCGAACAAGAGCGTTCAGGCCCTCACCAAGGGCGAGATCAAACAGTCTCTGACGATGGAGTTCATCTCCAACGAAACAGCCCTGGACCCCGCCGGCACCGGCTCCATCTCCCTCCTGGGCCGAGTACAGGGCCTGACCGCAGCCCAGGGCGCCTGAAAACTCCTTGAGGGGAAGCGCCCCGTCAGGGGCGCGGGGCTGTGTTTGATTTGCGGCTACCGCCGCGTGGGCGCGACCAGCCACAACGCACCCGCAGCCGCGCACCGGCGTCAGAGGGCACCCTCAGTGGCCCATCGGCCAAGCCTGACCGGCAGGGTCAACGCACCGCGCACACGCGTCCGTCAGAACCTCCAGCAGACTCAGTGGATCCGGCAGCGCGAACTCCGGCCCCCTGACCCACCGCACGGCCCGCCCGTCGTCGCCGGGCAGCCGCGCGGGCGGCACCAGCACGTACGACCCACGACAGTGCCACCGCAGCCCCGGGTGCTCGTCCATCGTCTCGGGGTGGCAGTCCAGCTCGCAGGGCCACCACTCGTCCTCGTCCTCGGGGGTGCCCCGGGTGAGGGTGAAGAACAGCAGGCGGCCGTCGTCGCTCTCGGCGACCGGCCCGACCTCGACGCCGGCCTCCAGCAGCCGCTCCATCGCCTCCCGGCCGGCCTCCAGCGGTACGTCCAGGACGTCGTGCGTCATTCCGGTCGCGGTGATGAAGTTGGCCTGCGGCTGGTGCCGGGCCCAGCGTTCGATCTGGGAGCGGTCGGTGGTCGACTGGGTCTGCCAGGCGAACGACACCGGGTGCCGGGCGGGGGTGGGGCAGCCGACGCGGTCGCAGGAGCAGCCGTAGCCGGATCCGGGGTGCGCGGCGGGCGCGAGGGGCAGTCCCGCCGCGGCGGCGGCGAGCAGGAGGGCCTCACGGCCACCGTCGCCGACGGCCTCCTTGGGGCGGCGTCCGAACAGCCACTGGGAGAGTTTGCCCTGCCGACCGCTCCGACCGCCGAACGTCGCGCTCATCTATCCCCTCGCCTCGCTGGTGTGCCCACAGCATGCCCCATGGTCCCACCTTCGCGTGCTTCGGGGTGGCCGGACCGCAGATGTGGGAGGCCGTGGGGAGATGTGCCTCACATCGTGGCCTGGGCAGAGTGGTCCGCCGGGGGCGCGGTGCGGAGATCGCCTGCGGCACCGTCGTGGCTGGTCGCACCCACGCGGCAGAGCCGCATATGAGCACGGCCCCGCGCCGCTTCGGGGCGCGCCGCCCAGCTCAGTCGGCTGGGGGCCACGGATCTCCCCAAGCCGTGTCGCGGGCCGACCTGTACAGGTCGCCGTGGCGCTTGGTGACGGTGGTGCGGCTGAGCCGGCCGTCGGGCTCGCACAGGTCGAGGAGGACCTGGCCCTTGCGGATCTGCGGGCGCCGGACCACACGGGCGGGGGACGGGGTGGCGGGCAGGCGGGTGGCGGCGACGTAGCTGAACTTCTCGTCCTCGTACGGCAGTGAGCCGCCCTTGACCTGGCGGTGCAGGGAGGAGCGGCTGACGCGGGCGGAGAAGTGGCACCAGTCCGTGCCGGGGGCGATGGGGCAGGCGGCGCTGTGCGGGCAGGGCGCGGCGATCCGGAACCCGGCGCTGACCAGCCGGTCGCGGGCCTCGATCACGCGCGCGTACCCGGCGGGGGTGCCGGCCTCGACGATCACGACCGACTGCGCGGCGCCGGCGGCTGCGTCGACGAGGGCGGCGCGGTCGGTGTCGGCGAGTTCGTTGAGGACGTACGACACCGTGACCAGGTCGGTGCTGCCGAGGGTGAGCGCGGCTCCGATCCGGGCGCGCTGCCACTGGGTGCCGGCGAGGGCCGGGTTGGCGGCGGCGAGCTCCCGGCCGAGGGCGAGGGCGGGCTCCGCCCAGTCGAGCACGGTGACCGGCCGGACGCCGTCCCAGGTGGCGGTGACGGCCCAGGTCGCCGCGCCGGTGCCGCCGCCGACGTCCACGTGGCTGCCGGGCGTCCAGCCGGGCACGGCCTCGGCGAACGCCTCCAGCGCCGAGCGCACCGCCTCGAAGGTGGCCGGCATCCGGTAGGCGGCGTACGCGGCGACGTCGGCGCGGTCCCGCAGGATCGGGGCGTCGGTCGGGGTCGCGCCCCGGTAGTTGGCGATCAGCCGCTCCACCGCGCCCGCGGCCTGCCGGGGCGGCAGCCCGTCGAGCAGCGCGGACAGCGCCCTGCGCAGGGCATCGGCGGACGCTTCGGCCGACGGCACTTCGGCGGACGCTTCGGCCGACGGCACTTCGGCGGACGCTTCGGCCTGGGCAACGGGGTCGTTCACCCGGCGATTCTATGGCGGGCCCGGAGCGCCCAGGGACCGGCCGGAAGCGCGGGACCGCCCAGGAACGCTGGACCGCCCAGAGCCCCGGGCCGCCCAGAGCCCTGGGCCGGCAGGCGCCCCGGGCCGACAGGAGCGCAGGGCCGCCGGTGCGCGGGACCGCCCGAGGCCCCCCATGCCGCCGCGTGCGGTCACCGTGAAACCCACGGCCCGCGGTCGGCCGGGCTCATCCTTGGCCCGTCGGCCCCTCTCACCCCTACGGCAGCGGCCCCTCCGGCTCCCCCGTTGGCTCCCGGTCCCGGCCCGCGTCGCAAGCCGGGGAGGTGATGTGGACCGCGCGGGCCAGGTGGGTCGCGGTGGTGGACCGGGGTGTGCTGTCGGGTGGGCGGCGGCGGGGGTGGACGGTGTTGGCCAGGAGGACCAGGAAGGTGTCGGTGGCGCGGTCCAGGACCAGGGAGGTGCCGGTGAACCCGGTGTGGCCGGCCGCTCCCCGGCCCGCGAGTTCGCCCATGAACCAGGGCTGGTCGACGGCGAAGCCCAGGCCGGGCGGGGTCAGCAGGAGGTCCACGTAGTCGGGGCCGAGGATGCGCGCGGGGCCGTACGCGCCGCCGGCGAGCAGGGTGCGGCAGAACACGGCGAGGTCGCGGGCCGTGGAGAAGAGCCCGGCGTGGCCGGCGACCCCGCCGAGCGCCCAGGCGTTCTCGTCGTGCACCACGCCCCGCAGCATGCCCCGGTCCGCCTTGGCCCAGGGCCGTCGCTGGTCCTCGGTGGCGGCGGCCCCCGGGCAGGGGCCGAAGTGGGTCGCGGTCATGCCGAGCGGGCGGGTGATGCCGTCCCGGACGAGGACGTCCAGGGTCCGGCCGGTGATCCGCTCCAGCACGAGTTGCAGCAGGAGCATGTTCAGGTCGGAGTAGACGTAGGTGCCGGGTGGAGTGGTGGGTGCCTCGGCGCGCAGCAGGTCCAGGCGGGCGGTGTCGTCCGGGCAGTCGTACAGCGGGAGTTCGGGGCGCAGCCCGGAGGTGTGGGTGAGCAGTTGCCGTACGGTGACGCCGTGTTCCGCGGCGGCGGTGAACTCGGGCAGGTAGGCGCCGACTCGGGCGTCGATGCCTAGGGTGCCGCGTTCGATCTGCTGCACGGCGGCGACGGACGTGAACAGCTTGGTGAGCGAGGCCAGGTCGAAGGGTGTGCCGACGGTCATCGGGACGCGGGCGGCGGGCGGCAGTTCGACGCCGGTGTCGGTGTGCGGGTCGTAGGAGGCGTACCGCACGGCCCAGCCGGCGGCCTCGGCGACAGCGGTGACGGGGCCGCGCCCGGCGAGCACGACGGCGCCGGCCGCCCAGGGGCGGTCCCCCGTGGTGAGGCCGTGCACCTCGGCGACCAGGTGCCCGAGTCGGTCGGCGTCGAGTCCGGCCCGGTCCGGGCTGTCGACGCGCAGTCTCGGTGCGCTCAGTTCCGCTCTCCCTCCGGCGCGGCCGTCTCCCTCCAGGGACGGCACATTCCCACGAAGCAGGCCGTGGCCACCAGCGCACCCGCCAGTTGGACGATCGCCATCGGTACGGCGGTGTGCTCGCCCGCGACGCCGACGAGCGGGGAGGCGACCGCGCCGACGAGGAAGGAGGAGGTGCCGAGCAGCGCGGAGGCCGAGCCGGCGGCGTGCCGGGTGCGCAGCAGGGCGAGCGACTGGGCGTTGGGGAGGGTGATGCCCATCGCCGACATCAGGACGAACAGGGCGGCTGCGATCGGGGCCAGGCCGACGTGGCCGAGGGCGCCGGTGGACATCAGCAGCAGGGCGGTCGCGGCGAGCACGGTCACGGTGAGGCCGACGGCGAGCACCTTGTCCAGGCTGACCCGGCCGACCAGCACCTTGCCGTTGATCTGCCCGGCGACGACGAGCCCGACGGAGTTGAGTCCGAACAGCAGGCTGAAGGTCTGCGGGGAGGCGCCGTAGATCTCCTGGATGACGAACGGGGACGCCGATATGTAGGCGAACAGCGCGGCGAAGGCGAAGCCGCCGGCCAGCATGTAGCCGGTGAAGGGCAGGTCGGCGAGGAGGCCGCGCATGGCGCGCAGGGCGTCGCCGACTCCCCCGGCGTGCCGCTCGGCGGGCGGAACGGTCTCGGGCAGCCGCAGCCAGACGAGCGTGGCGAGGGCGGCGCCGACGACGGTGAGGACCACGAACACGCCCCGCCAGTCGGTCACCCGCAGGATCTGCCCGCCGATGAGCGGTGCCACGATCGGCGCGGCCCCTGAGATCAGCATCAGGGTGGAGAAGAAGCGGGCCATGGCGTCGCCGTCGTACAGGTCGCGTACGACGGCCCGCGCGATGACGATCCCGGCGGCGCCGGCGAGGCCCTGGGCCAGCCGGAAGACGACCAGGGTCTCCACGGTGGGCGCGAACGCGCACAGGGCGGTGGCGACGAGGTAGACGGCGAGGCCGGCGAGGAGGGGGCGGCGGCGCCCCCAGCGGTCGCTCATCGGGCCGACGACGAGCTGTCCGAGCGCCATGCCGAGCAGGCAGGCGGTGAGGGTGAGCTGGACGGTGGCGGCGGGCGCGTGCAGGGAGCGGGTGACTTCCGGCAGGGACGGGAGGTACATGTCCATCGCGAGCGGCGGCGTGGCGGTGAGGCCGCCGAGGACGAGGGTGACGAGCAGCCCGGTGCGGCGGGGGTCCGTGGTCGTAGGCGTGGGCATGACCTCGGCCGTGCCCTTGGCCGGGCCCGTGTCCGTGCCCTTCGTCGTGCCGCCCCCGTCCGCTGCCGCTGCCGCTGCCGGCGCGCGCTCGCGCATGTTTTCCCTCCCTGTTTCAACCAATCGGGACCTATGCTCTCAGCTCGTACAGGCTGGCGAGGCACACATGAGCGAGGGTGGGGCGGGGATGGCGGAAAAGAACGTACGGTGGGGCATCCTGGCGACCGGCGGCATCGCGGCCGCGTTCGCCGCGGACCTGGTCGATCTCCCGGACGCGGAGATCGTGGCGGTGGCCTCGCGGCGCCAGGAGTCGGCCCGTGCGTTCGCCGACCGGTTCGGGGCCCCGCGGGCGTACGGCGACTGGGAGTCCCTCGCCCGGGACGAGGACGTCGACGTCGTCTACGTCGCCACTCCGCACGCGGCGCACCGGGCGGCGGCCGGGCTGTGCCTGGAAGCGGGGCGGAACGTGCTGTGCGAGAAGGCGTTCACGCTGAACGCGCGCGAGGCGGCGGAGCTGGTGGCGCTGGCCCGGGAGCACGACCGCTTCCTGATGGAGGCCATGTGGATGTACTGCAATCCGCTGGTCCGGCGGCTGCGGGCGCTGGTGGACGACGGCGCGATCGGCGAGGTGCGCACGGTGCAGGCCGACTTCGGGCTGGCCGGTCCCTTCCCGCCGGCGCACCGGCTGCGGGACCCGGCGATGGGCGGCGGCGCGCTGCTGGACCTCGGCGTGTACCCGGTGTCGTTCGCGCACTTGCTGCTGGGCGAGCCGGACGGGGTGGCGGCGAGCGCGACGCTGTCCGAGGAGGGCGTCGACCTCCAGACGGGCGCCCTGCTCTCCTGGGACAGCGGCGCGCTGGCCTCGGTGCACTGCTCGATCACGGGCGGTACGGGGACGACCGCGTCGGTCACCGGCACGCTCGGCCGGATCGACGTCCCGGCCGGCTTCTTCCACCCGGAGCGGTTCGTCCTGCACCGCGACGGCCGTGCTCCGGAGGAGTTCACCGCGGACCCGGCCGACGGGCCCCGCACCAGCCTGCGCCACGAGGCCGTCGAGGTCATGCGGGCGCTGCGGGCGGGTGAGAAGGAGTCGGCTCTGGTGCCGCTTGAGGGCAGTCTCGCGGTGATGCGGACGCTGGACGCGGTCCGGGAGCGGATCGGGGTGCGCTATCCCGGGGAGGAGCGCGTGCCGGCCGTCGCCGGGTGACCGTATCCCGCCGCCGGAGGACCGAATCCACGCCCCGGCGATTGACCGTATGGCGGATACTTGATTCCGCATGGCGGACTTCCCACTTACCCTGCGGCCATGACTGAGGCCAAGACTGACAGGCAGACGAAGATCGCGGTGGTGACCGGTGCCGGTTCCGGCATCGGGCGGGCCGTCGCCGTGGAACTGCTGGGCGCCGGCTGGTCGGTGGCCCTGGCCGGCCGGCACACCGACACGCTGGAGGAGACGGCGGAACAGGCACCGGGTGGCCCGTGGCTCGCGGTGCGCACCGACGTGTCCCGGCCGGCGGACGTGGACGCGCTGTTCGCGGCGACCGTCGCCCGGTTCGGCCGGGTCGACCTGCTGTTCAACAACGCGGGCACCTTCGGGCCCGGCGGGGTCCCGGTCGAGGACCTGCCCTACGACGCCTGGCGGCACGTGGTGGACACCAACCTCAACGGGGCGTTCCTGTGCGCACAGGCGGCGTACCGGCAGATGAAGGGGCAGGAGCCGCGCGGCGGCCGGATCATCAACAACGGCTCCATCTCCGCGCACACGCCCCGCCCACACTCGGTGGCCTACACGGCGACCAAGCACGCGCTGACCGGCCTGACCAAGTCACTGTCGCTGGACGGGCGGCCGTACGACATCGCGGTCGGGCAGATCGACATCGGCAACGCGGCGACCGACATGACGGCCCGGATGCAGACGGGTGCGCTGCAGGCCAACGGGGAGGTCGCTCCGGAGCCCGTGATGGACGTGGCCGACGTGGCCCGCACGGTGCGGCACATGGCGGAGCTGCCGCTGGCGGCGAACGTGCAGTTCGCGACGGTGCTGGCGACGGCGATGCCGTACGTGGGGCGCGGCTGAGCCGGCCGCGGGTCCCGCCTCCCCCTTGCGAACCGATCAGCTTGGCACAAACGGAATTTGAACGTCCGTGCTATTGCGGCCGGTCGGGGAGGTATGGTCAACTTTCCTCCACAAGAGCTTCACAGTTGGAGCACTTGTCTCCGTGCCATACCGAGGGGGGAGTCGGCAGCCGTTCCACCGACCGGGGTTGGGGGTGTACCCGCGCCGGAACGCGGGTACACACCGGTGGGTGGAACGGCTGCCGCGGCCTTCAACGCCGGTGCTTGCCGCCGGACTCCGGTTCCTGACAGGAAGGCGTGCCGCCCGCCGCCGTCGAGCCCGCCGCGGTTGCCGTCGCCTTTGCCGCCGAGCGCCGTCGGCGCAGCGCCCAGGTTCCGGCGCCCAGCAGCACCACCGTGCCGGCGGCGCCCTCCAGCAGCCGCCAGGTGGACGGCCTGCCGTGCGCGGAGGCGCCAGGGGCGCCGGCCGCCGCCTGGGCCGCCTTCCGCGTGGGCGCCGGACTCGCGTTGGCACGCGCCCCGCCCTCACTGATCGGCTTCACCAGCGTGCCCACAGCCTGCGCCGAACTCCCCTTGCCGAAGCCCCAGTCGAGCAGTGCGGCGGTCTCCTCGTAGACGGCGTTCGTGCCTATCGCCGGGTGCATCACGGTGACGAGCAGGGTCCGCCCGTTCCGGGTGGCCGCGCCGGTGAACGTGTTGCCGGCGTGACTGGTGTAGCCGTTCTTCACGCCGATCAGGCCGTCGTACGTCTTCAGTCCCCACGCGCCGGTCAGCAGGCGGTCGGTGTTCTGGATCTGGAACGTCTTCTTGCCGCCCGCCGGGAAGTCCGCGGTCCGGGTGCCGCAGTAGCCGCGGAAGTCGGGGTCCTTCAGCCCGTGGCGGGCGAAGAGCGTGAGGTCGTACGCCGACGAGTACTGCCCCTTGTGGTCGAAGCCGTCCGGACTCATCACGTGGGTGTCCAGCGCCTGCAGGTCCTCCGCCTTGGCCTGCATCTCGGCGACCGTCCGCGCGACCCCGCCGTTCATGTGGGCGAGCACGTGCACGGCGTCGTTGCCGGAGCGCAGGAACACGCCCTGCCAGAGCTGCTCGACGGTGTAGGTGATGCCGGGCTTGATGCCGACGAGGCTGGAGCCGGCCGGGATGTCCGCCAGGTCGGCGTCGGTGACCTTGTGCCGGTCGGTGCGGTGGAACTTCTTCAGCACGGTGTCCGCGAACAGCATCTTCAGCGTGGACGCGGGCGCCAGGCGCCGGTGCGCGTTGAACGAGGCGAGCACCTCACCGCTCTCGCAGTCGGCGAGGAGCCAGGCGCGGGCGGTGAGCTTCCTGGGCAGTCCGGTGGCACCACGCAGCTGGACCCCGCCGCGGGCGAGCCGCTCGCCCCCGATGACGGTCGAGGCCGCGGCCGGGGCGGCCGCCGCGGGGGTGGTCTCGGACAGGGGAAGGGCGGCGGCCGTCAGCCCGAGGGCGGCACGCCGGCTGAGCCGGGAACAATCGCGCATCCCGGGACCGTACACCGCAGCCGACAGGGCCTTCCGAGGGGGAGCACCTCATTGGGCCAGGACTTTGCTGTCTTATGAAGAACCGATTTTCTCGGCGTCCGTCGCGTCGGCTCCGCCGTTACGCCTGCCCGGTCTCGAACCGCGAGATCCGGCCGTCCTCCTCCACGGTGAAGCTCCACCTGGTGCGCATCTCGCCCCAGGTGTCGTTGCTGTAGCGGGCGATGAGGGAGTGGCCGCCGTTGGACTCGTTGTCGACGTCCATGTGGCCGTGGGAGGAGAAGATCTCCTGGTCGATCCACTGGGCGAGGTCACGGTCGGAGCCGTCGTCGGCCATGGTGGCGTCGGGCGAGAGGAGGGACATGAAGCCCTCCCGGTCGTGCGCGTTGACGGCGGTGACGAAGGCACGGACGGAGGGGTCCGAGAGCTTGGCTGGCTGAATCGGCATGGCGCCAGGCTCACACCGCTCCCCCACCGCCGCCACTCTCACCACCCGAACGGCAGCGAGGGCGCGCCCGATGGTGTGAGGGGTGTGAGGGTGGAAACGCGGGAGGGGACAACTGGTCTCCCGACCGACTGGTCTCCCGACCACCACCACTCGTCTCTGCCGCTGGGGAGTCACCGTGACCGCGACCGCGACCAACCGACGTGACCTGGGCCTGCTGCTGCTCCGGCTGGGCACCGGCGGGGTGCTCGCCGCGCACGGCGCGCAGAAGCTGTTCGGCTGGTTCGGCGGGCACGGCCTGGAGGGCACGGGCCAGTTCATGGAGTCCGTCGGCTACGCGCCGGGCAAGGCGAGCGCGACGATGGCGGGGCTCGCGGAGGCGGGCGGCGGCACCCTGCTGGCGCTGGGCCTGGCGACCCCGGCGGCGGGCGCGGCTGCGGCCGGGGCGATGGCCGGGGCGTCTGCGGTCCACATGCCCAACGGCTTCTTCGCCGCCGAGGGCGGCTACGAGCACGCGGCCAGCCTCGGCCTCGCCGCGGCCGGCCTCGCCATCACCGGCCCCGGCCGCTACTCCCTCGACCACGCCCTCGGCCACGTCGTCGACCGGGGCTGGATGGTCCCGGCGGCGATGGGCGTGACGGCGGCGGCCACGGCCGTGGTGATCGGCATGCGGGCGCGGCGGGTCCACCACAAGGAGGAGCCGGAGCAGGAGCTCCTGTTCGAGGACTGATACGGCTACGCGGCCCGGGCCGCGTCGGCTCGCGTCCGTGCTCGGCGCGGCCGCCTCCTGTGTTCAGGCGGCGGCGAGGAAGACGTACGCCGTCATCGGAGCGGTGACCGGCCCCGGGCCCAGGCGGGCCGCCATCTCCTCGACGACAGTCGCCCGGACTGCCGGTCCTTCGCCGCACTCCTCGACGGCCGCGCGCAACGGCGTCCCGGTGAGGTATCCGGTGGCGACGTCGACCGTCGACGCGGCCCGGCCCTGAAGCGTCAGCTCCTGCTCCTCCTGGACAGTGAACCCGGCCGCCGCCAGATCGGCGGCCACGACAGCGGGACCGTCGTAGCCGTGCGGAACCGTCGGGAGGAACCGCGGCGGGTCGACCGGGAAAGCCCGCTCCAGCCCTGCCTGCAACGCGGCTTCGAAGGCGTGCGTCCTGAGCGGGCCCCAGGTGTTGAACAAGAACCGGCCGCCCGAGGTCAGCACCCGCCGGACCTCGGTGAAGGCCGCGCCGCGGTCCGGGAAGAACATCACGCCGAACTGACACACCACCAGGTCGAAGCTCTCGTCCGGGAACGGCAGCCGCTGTACATCGGCCTGCCGCCACATCGCGGCCGGGGCCCGGACCGACCCGAAGCAGACCATGGCCTCGTTCAGGTCGGTGGCCGTCACTTCGGCCGACGGTACCGCCGTGAGCAGGTCCGACGTCAACACACCCGTTCCCGCCGCCAGTTCGAGAATCCGCCGTGGACGGAGTGCCGCTGCCCGCCCGGTCAGGTCCTCGGCGAAGGGCCGGAAGACCACCGGCACGAGGTACTGCTCATAGGCCGCCGGCATCGACTCGGACCAACGCCGGCCGGCACTGATTCCTGTCACCCGCACGACGGTAGCGCCGCGCCCGGAAAGACCCCTGCCCCGCCGCGCCGCCATGCCCCTGGAGCCGATTCTGCCGGACAAGGCAAGCGAACGAACATCCACTGACGGGGCGGCACCAGGCCCGTTCGTGGCAGCCTGCACGTCATGACTGACCACGCACCCCACCCGGACCTCTGGACCTCCGTCGACGACCTCTGGACCCGCCTGGAGGCCACCCGCGCGCACGCCGGCCGGGAAGGCGTCCTGCTCCGCATCCTGAAACTCTCCGAGGAGATCGGCGAGGTGGCCGAGGCGGTCATCGGCGCGACCGGCCAGAACCCCCGCAAGGGCGTCACCCACTCCTGGGACGACGTCCAGTCCGAACTCTGCGACGTGGCGATCACCGCTCTGATCGCCCTCCGCACCCTGACCCCGGAGGCCCGAACGGTGTTCGAGGGTCACCTGGAGCGCGTCCGGCGGCGCTCACTCGGACCTCGGGACGGGGTTGCTCGCTGACGTCAGTGGGTGCCCGCGAACCTCTCGCTTTGACACTCCTCTCCGGCCGCCGGCTTGCATGGGTGACAAAACAGTCAGTGGTCGGCCTCGGACTCGGAGGCTGTGCTCCATCAGCCTCCCGCATGCCTGTTCCCGCTCCTTGTGCACAACGAGAACCGTCAACTGCCCGGAGCCTCGCCCCGCCCTCGCGGGATATGCGCAGCATCCGCACGGCGTGCCATACGGAGCGCCCGGTCCGCGACACCATCGCGTCCAAATTCGATCTCTCTCAACTTGCGCATGCACTAACGTGGTTGCCCGCTGCGCACCTTCCCGGAGGGTACGTCGGCGG
This sequence comes from Streptomyces sp. NPDC047028, assembly GCF_040644095.1. Classification (NCBI taxonomy): domain Bacteria; kingdom Bacillati; phylum Actinomycetota; class Actinomycetes; order Kitasatosporales; family Streptomycetaceae; genus Streptomyces; species Streptomyces sp. NPDC047028. The sequence goes on along the minus strand of NZ_JBEYVS010000013.1, from coordinate 38,457 downwards.
TGTTCTAGGTGCCGGTCCTCGGTGCTGAGCGACGAATGGTCTCCACCGTGTCCTGCACGCGGTGTGACTGCGGATGCCCGGTAGGGCGATCCCTGCCATTCCCAGCTCACGCTCAGGAGTGGAAACCCGATGAACCCCGTTGAGTACAAGCCTGCACGTCGTGACCGGATGCGTCAGATTCTGGTCGACGTCACGGTGGGAGTCGTCATCAACCTGTTGGTGACGGCCCTGACCGCGGCAGCACGCCTGGTCTTCTGACCGGTGAGTGGCGGGCCCGGGAGAGCCCGCCACGCTTCGCACCGGCCCCCGCCTCAGAAGAGGTACAGCTCTCCGGGCGGAGCGTCCTTCTTCTGTCGCTTCCTGCGGCGGCGTCCTCGGGCAGGACGGGGCAGATGCGGTTGCCGCGCCTGCTCCGGCAGGTTCTCCCAGGTGGGTCGCAGACCGTGGATCGCGACATCACCGACGAGGCTCTTCAGGTACTCCCGGGTCTCCTCGTCGGTGGAGTAGAGCACGGTCGCCCGGCTCGCCCTGGTCATGAGCACGTGGTACGCGTGCCGGACTAGGCGGGCGAACTCGTCGTCACCCACGCTCTTCGGCTTCACTTTGGGGTCGAGGGACCCCGGAACGGCGACGCGTTTGACGCCCGCCTCCTTGTCGGCCCGCTCCTTGCCCCGACGGAAGACCCAACGGTCGCCCCGACGCACCATGTCCTCGCCCATGATCACGCCGCACCAGTCCCACTCCAGGCCCTGCGCGGTGTACACACAGCCGATCTGGCCGAGGCCGTTCTCGTGCACGGACCAGATCTTGGACGGCGGGACGGTCTTGTTCTCGCAGAAGGAATCACTGTCCGCGTTCCACGGCCGATGCCACTCACCGATCCGGACGTCGGGTTCGAGCCGCTTCTCCTTGCCCAGTGGTTTCGTCCAGGGCCAGCAGTATCCGGCGACCATGCGCGCGGAGGCTCCCGCCCCGGCCTCGGTACGGATGATCCGCTCGAGTTCCTCGGGGGTTTCCACGACCTCGACGTGCATCAGCCCGTCCGGGGTCCACAACTCCGGCTCCGTCCCCGACACCCCCAGCGCGCCCCGCACCCAGCGGATGTACGCGTCGCTGCCGCCACACCGGAACTGTTCCCGCAGGCTGTAGCGGACCAGCTGGGCGCCGTAGCGGCGTGCCGCGTCCTCCACGAGATCGACGGTGCCGACCTCCTGCGGGCGCACGGACTGGCCTTCGTCGAGGAAGAACACCGTCAGACGGGAGGCTTCGAGGAGTTCGTCCACCTGTGGTTTCGTACCCCAGTCCTCGGGCTTCCAGAAGCGGTTGGTGGAGCGCTCGCGCAGGCGGTGGGCCTCGTCGCAGATCAGGACGTCCAGGGGCGGGTCGGGCCGAGTGACGAAGTTGCTGAAGTAGGTGAACGTCTCCTTGAACTCCCGGTCGCCGTAGCCGACATGTTCCTGGAGGGCGCCGTTGAACGCCCTGCTGCCGCTCGCGTACTTGACCGTCCGGCCATCGGCCTCCAGCTCAGCCTTGAGCTGGAGGCCGATGGCGCTCTTACCCGTGCCGGCGCCGCCCGTGACCAGGTAGATCACCCGTCGCTCGTCGGGGAGGAGCGCAGGCTGCCGGGGATCGGGAAGCACCTTGGCAGCCGTGTCGAGGATCTGGTCCGCGACCTTCTTCTGGCGGCCGCGGAGGGTGAAGACCGTGTCCTCACCGCTGGAGCGGATCATGGCGTCGAGCAGCGGTGTGTTGCGCAGGCCCATGCTCCGTAACAGGATCTCGGCCGCCGAGTCGGCACCGTCGGCCGCGAAGCTGCTCCTCAGGTCCGACAGCAGCTGCGCGCGGCGATCGCTGGTGTATACGCGGGCGTAGGAACCGGTCGGTGCGTCCACCCCGACCAGCGGCAACACGGAGGCGTCGGTGGCGTTGTGCAGATAGGCGAAGCCGCCGCATTCGAAGTCCAGTCCGTGCAGCGGCCCTCTGGAACTCGTGAACGCGTCGTAGTATTCGCGAAGTTGCAGGGCGGGATGCTTCTTTTCCCCCATGCCGGGAACATGCACCAACTCCGCGGTGGCCCGCTCCACGCGGGTCACCGTCGACCACCGCTTCAGCTCGACGAGCTGGACGGACAGCCCGTTCTCCTCCGGATGATGGCCCACGAGGACGACGTCGATGAGACGCGGGGCCCCGGCGCGGTCCGTCTCGTCGAGCGTGGCCGCGCACTCGACGACCATTTCGACGTTCCCGCGGTCGGCCGCGACCAGATCCTCGGCGAGATGCACCAGACTCTCCGCCCAGGCGGAGCGCTCGCTCAACGAAGCGTCCGTGCTGAGGAAGTGCTTCCACCGCGCGGCGAGATGGGGCACCATGCGGCGTCTTGAGTTCAGGTTCAGCAGATCTCTCGCTGCCAGTTTCAGCAGGAGCATGGACACGAGGTGGTCCCCCAGGGCACGAGTGACTCGTGCGGGTGGGGGCATGTCCCGTGGGGAAGCCCGTCGGGCCGCAATGACGTCTGGGATCTTAGGGAGTGACGTCCCGGCCTGGCGCACAGGACGCGGCGGTCGGCTGGAAGCACGGAGATCATGGCCGGATCTCGCGGGCTCAGCGCCGCAGAAGGGGCTCCTCGTTCGTAGTGGGACGCGGCTCGGGTCGGCCGGGCACCAGTCGCCGGAGTCGTTCCCTGGTCTCGGGATCGGTCGAGTAGACGATCGTGCCGACCATGCCCCGAGTCAGCAGCACCTTGTACGTGTTCCGAATGAGACGGTCCACGTCGGTGTCCGATACCGACCTCTTGAAGACGGGGTCCTTCGACGCAGTGCGATCCGTGATCCATCGGTCACCCCGCCAGACCAGGTCCGGGCCGATGATGACGCCGGACCAGTCGTACTCGAACCCCTGCGCGGTGTAGACGCAGCCGATCTGGCCGAATCCCGCGGGGTCCGTCGCCCACAGCGCGGACGGGGGCGCCCCGGAGACCGACCGGTCCCCGCGCAGGTTCCACGGACGGGCCCATCCGCCGATGACGACGTCGGGTGGCAGCGGCTCTCCGGGCTTCGGCTCGGGCGACCACCGCCAGCAGTAGCCCGCGGACATCCGGGCACCGTATTTCTCCGCGCGGCGGGCGTCGAGGAACGCCTCCAGTTCCTCAGGGCTGTCGGCGACCAACAGTTGCATGCGGTCGTCGGGCTCCCACACGACCGGTCCTCCGGGCTCAAGTCCGAGGAGACGGACCACCCAGCGCAGGTAGGCGTCGCTGCCTCCGCAGCGGAACTGGCTGTCCAAGGGCACGACATGGCAGTCGATGCCCCGTCTGGCCGCGGCCTCACGGATTTCGCCCACGGTGCCCATCTCGCCGGGCCGCACCACCTGATGCTCGTCGAGGAAGAAGACCGGCACGTGGGCGACGTCGATGAGCTCGTCGATCTGGGCCTTGCCGGTCCGCAGCGCAGCGCGGGTGTAGCGGTTCGCCGAGGTCTCCCGGATGCGATGCGCCTCGTCGCAGATCAGTGCGCCCAGAGTGTTCTTCTCCGTGGTCATGAAGCTGTTGAAGTACTTGAAGAGATCCTGGACTTCTCGTTTCCGGGAGCCGGCCACCTTGCGCATCGTCTTGGTGAACGACTGTGAGCCGGTCGCATGGACCGTGGCCACGCCCCTGCGGTACAGCTCGCCGAGCAGTTGGAGCGCGATGACGCTCTTCCCGGTACCGGGGCCGCCGGTGACGATGACGACCTCCTTGTGGTCGGAGCGCTTCGCCCTCTCCACTGCATTGAGCACCATGCGGTAGGCCACCTGCTGCTGGTCGAGGAGGACGAACTGCTGCCGCTCCCGCACTTCCTGGGAGGCCACCGACATCAGTTGCTTCGACGGCACAGTGGCGCCCCCGAGCAGTTCGTCGGCCGCATGAGCACCGGGATGCTTGTCGCTCAGGCGCGACTGGAGGTAGTCCAGGAACGCACCGCGACGCTCACCGGTGAAGAGCAGCCCCCGAGCGTCGCGCTCGATCTCCCGCAGTCCCGCCACCCCGAACTCGGTGGCGTTGTGCAGGAAGGCGACTCCCTGGATGCGCTCTCCGTGTTCCGCCACCGCACCGTTGAAGCCGACCAGGTAGTCGCGGTACCGCCGCACCTGTTCGATCGGATTGAGCACGGGGTTCGCGTAGGCGTCGACATGGCACAGGGTGGGGTCTTCCTCGTGCGGCAGCGCCTGGCTCCACTGCTTCAGCTCCACCACGACGTACGACGGCCCTCCCGTGACCGGGTGCACTCCGGCGAGAACGGCGTCGGCACGCTTGCTGTTCAGCGGGAGCGCGTACTCCAGCATGACCTCCACGTCGCGCAATCCGGCGTCGTTGAGTGCGTCGGCCAGGACGGGGATACTGCGTTCCCAGGAACGCATCTCCGAGGCGCCGGGCCGGTAGCCGTGCATATGGACGAACTTGTCGGCGAGGTGCAGGAACAGCGAACCGTCGAGTGCCATGACGGCGACCGTTTTCGCGGACGCGCGGAACAGCAAGGCCTTCCCCCAGGCAGCACGAAGAGACTCGTGCGGGTGGGGGCATGTCCTTCGATACTCCAGCGGGGTGGAGCGGAAGCCCGTCGGGCCGCGTTGACGATGTGGTCGAGGGTACCTCGCGGAGCGCTTCGCGCCGCCCAGCGCGGCAGCCTCCGACGGCCGGAAAGGGCCTCCGACGCACGTCAGGGGCCGATAGCGGGCAAAGCCGCAGGTAGCGGCAGACGAGTCGGGCTGTACGCCGGGTTCTGTTCCCCGGGGTCCTCGCGGACGCCGGGGCGACGGCCATCCATCTAGGGCCGGTGTTGCCACCGGCCTCGTGCGGTCTACCCGCGGACTCGGGCGGGCAGCCCTCGAGCGTCCGCGCAGAAACACCGGGGTGTTTCCTTTTGACCTTGCTCCGGGTGGGGTTTACCTAGCTGCCCAGGTCGCCCTGGGCACTGGTGGTCTCTTACACCACCGTTTCACCCTTACCGAGGACCGAAGTCTCCGGCGGTCTGTTTTCTGTGGCACTGTCCCGCGGGTCACCCCGGGTGGCCGTTAGCCATCACCCTGCCCTGTGGAGCCCGGACGTTCCTCGGGGAGTCCCTCAAGGGGATTCCACGCGGCCGTCCGCCCGGCTCGTCTGCCGTGTGGACCATGGTACCGGGCGTCCGCGCCTGGTCGGTGCGGCGGCGGTCGCGAGGACCGAGCCGGCCAGGATGAGGGCGAACGCGGCCAGCACGGGGAGGGTGAGGCTCTCGTTCAGGAAGAGGGCGCCTGCCGCGACGGCGACCGCCGGGTTGACGTACGTGATCACCGTCGCCCGCGTCGGACCCGTCTCCTTGATCAGCTCCAGGAACGCCACGAACGCGACCGCCGTGCAGATCACGCCCAGGCCGGCCAGTGCGGCCAGGACCGAGGGAGAGGGGACGGACGCCGGGCGGGTGAGGGCCGCCGCGGGCGCGTAGACCAGGGCCGCCAGGGTCAGGCAGGCCGCGGTGAGGTGCAGGGACGGGACGTCCTTCAGGCTGCGCGCGGCTATGAGGGGGGCCGTCGCGTAGCCCACCACCGTCAGGAAGACCTCGAAGAGGGAGCGGGTGTCACCGCCCGTGAGGTGCGGGAGGGTGAGGACCGTGACGCCCGCGAGGCCCAGGGACAGGCCCGTGACACGGCGGGGGCCCAGGCGCTCCGTCTGGCCGAAGAAGCGGGCGACGAGGACTCCGACGATCGGTACGCCCGCGATCAGCAGGCCCGACGTCGAGCTGGACAGGTGCCGTTCCGCGTCGGTCAGGGTGAACCAGGGGACCATGATCTCCAGGCACGCGAAGGCCAGCAGGGGGCGCCAGTGGGTGCGGACCGTGGTGCCGAGGCCGCCCTGGCGGAGCGCGAAGGGGAGGAGCAGGGCCGCGCCCAGCGCGCAGCGCGTGAACACCACCACGGGCGGGGACACCGAGTCCACCGCCACCTTGATCATCAGGTAGGGGATCCCCCAGATCACTCCCATCAGGGAGAACAGGAACCAGCCGCGTGCAGTCATACGGCGAGTTTCGGACAGGTCAGCGGCGTGAGTCTTGAACGCTGTTGCGGTACGCCGCCGGCGTCACCCCGAGCACCCGGCGGAACCAGCGGGTCAGATGGGCCTGGTCCGCGAAGCCCACGAGGGGGGCGACCTCGGCGGGGCGCAGTCCGGCCGCCAGCAGCTCCCGCGCCCTGGCGACCCGGTGCTGGGCGAGCCAGGCGTACGGCGGTATGCCCATGGTCGTACGGAAGGCCCGCAGGAGTTGGTAGCGGGACAGGCCCAGGTCCGCCGCGAGGAGCGCGAGGGACGGGGGCGCCGTCAGTTCGTCCGCCAGGCGGTCGCGGACGGTGCGGGCTATCGCCCCGGCGCCGGGAATGAGGTCGGGCGCCGAACGGGCCGTGGAGTGGCGGCGGGCCAGGGCGGTCAGCAGCCAGGGCAGGCGGGACTCCGCCTCCAACGGGTCGGGGCAGGCGCTGAGTTCGGTGTGGGCGCGGCACAGGGCGGCGGTCAGCTCGGGGTCGTCGAGGAGGGGTTCGCGGAAGTGCGGGAGGCCGCCGAGGGTGCCGTCGGTCAGGAGGGACGGGTCGGCGTACAGGGCGCGGTAGGCGTAGCCGTCGGTGGCGTTCTGGGGGCCGCCGGTGTGCATCTCGCCGGGGTCGAGCACGACGATCGAGCCGGGTCCGGTGCGGATGTGGCCGCCCCGGTAGTCGATGATCTCGGAGCCGCCGACGCAGACGCCGATCGTGTACTCGTCGTGGGCGTGCGGGGCGTAGGTGTGGCGGCGGAAGTTCGCGGTGAGCAGGTCGAGCGGGGGGCCGCAGCGGCCCAGCCGGGCCCTCGTCCACAGCGCCTGTTCTGCCATGGGCACCCCCTTCTTCGTACGGCCCACCGAGTGAAGCCCGTAAGTCGCGTACGAGGTGCAACGCCTGGCGGGGGCACTTCCATGCCCGTGGGCTCGCACGGGTCGGCCGGCCTACCCCGTCATCCGCTCCAGTGCGTCGAACGCCGACCCCAGTCGCGCCCGGTGGTCCTCGGCCACCTCCTCCACCGGGTCCCCGGCGGACAGGCGGCGCAGGGAGGCGGTGACCACCGTGCGGTACGCGGCGACCGTGAGGGCGGCGAGGAGGGCGGGGTCGGTCGCCGGCAGGCCGGGGTCTGCGGCCGCCGCTTCGGTGAGGGCCGCGGCCAGGGCCGTCTCGACCTCGTCGAGGCCCTCGCGGCCGCGGGCCCGCAGCGCGGGTGACGCGGCGACGGTCCGCCAGAACGGCGGGAGCGTCTCCCCCACCCCGCCCAGCGGGTGCCGTTCGTCGAGGAGGCGGAGGGTGAGGCGGCGCAGGGCGGCGAGCGGGGGTTCGCCCTGCGCCCGGTCGCGTACGGCGCCGGCGAACAGGTCGGCGGCCTCGGGGATGCGGTCGAGGAACAGGTCTTCCTTGCGCGGGAAGTAGTTGAAGACGGTCATGGTGGAGACCCCGGCGGCCCTGGCCACCTCCGCCACGGTCACCTGGTCGAAGCCGTGCTCGCGGAACAGGAGCGTGGCGATGTCCGAGATCCGCTGCCGGGTCTGTCTCTTCTTGCGCTCGCGCAGGGACAGCGGCTCCTGGGGCGGGGACGCATCCATGGGGGGACGATAGCCCGGAAGTGTAGCCACTCAAAAGTTTTAGTGACTACATTGCTGACGTGACGGATTATGACGTGGTGGTGGCCGGTGCGGGGCCGGTGGGGCTCTTCCTCGCGTGCGAACTGCGGCTCGGCGGGGCGCGAGTGCTGGCCGTGGAGCGGCTCACCGAGGTGGACGAGACGATCAAGGCCGGCTCGGTCAACGTGCCGAGCGCGGTGTCGTTCTACCGGCGCGGACTGCTGCCGGAGCTGAACGCCGTGTGGGAGGCGGCGCTGGAGCACCTGCGCGCCTTCAAGGACCGCCAGGGAGAGAAGGGCCAACCCGCCCGCCTGCCGGCGAAGTTCCTCGGCCACTTCGCCGGGATCATGATGGGCGCCGACCTGTTCGACGGCTCCGACCCCGCCTGGGCCGACCTCGGCCCCGCCCGTGAGGCCGGCCTCGTCGTGCCGCAGGCCGAGCTGGAGCGGATCCTGGGCCGCCGGGCCGCCGCGCTGGGCGTCGAGGTGCGCCGGGGCGTGGAGGTGACCGGCTTCGAGGCGGACGACGACGGGGTGACCGTACGCACGAGCAGGGGCCCGGTGCGGGCCGGCTGGCTGGTCGGCTGCGACGGCGGCCGGAGCACGGTCCGCAAGCTCGCCGGGTTCGGCTTCCCCGGCACCGACCCGGAGATCACCGGCTACCAGGCGATCGTCGAGATGACCGGGGACGAGCGGCTCCTGCCGGGCTGGAACACCACGGACGTGGGGACGTATGTCCACGGTCCCTTCCCCGGCCGCATCCTCACCGTGGAGTTCGACGGGCCCCCGGCCGACCGGTCCGCGGCGGTCACCGCGGAGGAGTTGGAGGCGAGCCTGCGCCGGGTGACGGGGGTGCCCGAGGTGAGCGTCGAGAAGGTCGTCTCGGCGACGCGGTTCACGGACAACGCCCGCCAGGTCACCGAGTACCGCCGGGGCCGGGTGCTGCTCGCCGGGGACGCGGCCCATGTGCACTCGCCGTTCGGCGGGCAGGGGCTCAACCTCGGCATCGGCGACGCGATGAACCTCGGCTGGAAGCTCGCCGCCGTGGTGGCCGGGCGGGCACCGGAGACACTGCTCGACAGCTACACCGCCGAACGGCATCCCATCGGTGCCTGGGTGCTCGACTGGACCCGCGCGCAGATCGCGGTGATGCGGCCCGACCCGCACGCCCGCGCCCTGCGCCGGGTGATGACCGACCTGGCGCACACCACGGACGGCACCACCCACCTGGTCACGCGGATCTCGGGCATCTGGCAGCACTACGACCTCCCCGGCGGCCACCCGCTCACCGGCCGCAGCGCCCCCGACCTCGCCCTGGCCGACGGTACCCGGCTCGGCGACCACCTGCACACCGGCCGCGCCCTGCTGCTCGACCTCACCGACGACAGCGCCCTGCGCGCCCGCGCCGAGGCGTACGCCGACCGGCTGGACGTCCGCACCGTCGCCTGCCCGGAACGGCCCGGTCTCGCCGCCCTGTTCGTCCGCCCGGACGGCTTCGTGGCCTGGGCGGCGGACGCCACGGAGGGCCAGGGCGCCACGGAGGCGCCTGCGGAGTTGGGCGATGCCCTACGCCAGTGGCTGGGCGACCGGGACCCCGTCGGCGCCCCCTGACCCCCGACCACCACTGGCCGACACGAGAGGGGCCGGGTGTCGGCCGCCGCTCTGCGCCGCAGCCGCCTCACGCGGGTGCGAACAGGATCTTCGCCGTGCCCGGGTCCGCCCGGGTGAGGCGGACCCGCAGGCGCCCGCCGAGCGGCAGGTGCTCGCCCTCGATACGGCCGATGACCGCCGGTGAGTCCAGCTGGACGGTGCCGACGGTCGGCTGATGGTCGGAGAGTTCGACCACGCAGCCGTCGAAGACCTCCCCCACCCGGTCCTTGAGCAGGGCGGCCTCGACGATGTCGACGCAGTCCCGTTCGACCGTGCCCGCGCGCCGGGCGCCGTCGGCCATCTCGTGCGGCAGGGCGGGGAGCGCGGCGAGCACCCAGTCGGGCGGGGCCTGCCCGGCGACGGCGGCGAGGCAGATCTCGGAGGCGTAGCGGTCGACGAGACGGCGCAGCGGTGCCGTGCAGTGGGCGTAGGGGGCGGCGACGGCGGAGTGGGTGGTGATGCCGGGCAGGACGCCGTCCCGGAAGACGGTGTAGCCGGCGCCGCGCAGGAGGGTGGTGCACTCCTGGAGGAAGGCCGCGTGATTCGGGCGGTGCGGGTCGAGGCCGCGGATGAGGCCCGCGTACGACAGGTGGTGCGGCCAGTCGACGTGCAGGGCGACGGCGGTACGGCGCAGCCGGGCGACGGCGCCGTCCGGGGCGACCGGGAGGGTGCGCAGGACGCCGGTGCCGTGGGCCAGCATCAGGTCGGCGGCGGCCATGCCGGTGAGCAGGGAGAGCTGGGCGTTCCAGCCCTCGGCGGGCAGCGGGGCGCGGTAGGCGAGGCGGTAGGTGTGGTCCTGCTCGGTGATCTCCTGCTCGGGCACGTTCAGGGAGATGCCGCCGCGTTCGACCTCCAGCCGCTCGCGGGCCTCGCCGATCTCCTTGAGGAGGGCGAGCGGTTCCTCGGCCCGGCCGCTGTCGATCCGCTCCTGCACGGTCGCGTAGTCCAGCCGGGCGCGGCTGCGGACCAGGGCCCGGCGTACGTCGACGGCGCCGGTCCGGCCGTCCGCGTCCAGGTCGATCGTCCACAGCACCGCCGGGCGGACGCCGTCCGGGAGCAGGCTCGCGGCGCCCTCGCTGAGCACGGCGGGGTGCAGCGGGACGCGTTCGTCGGGGAAGTAGAGGGTGTTCACCCGGCGGTGCGTCTCGGCGTCGAGGGGGCCGTCGGCCGCGACGAAGGCGGCGACGTCGGCGATGGCGTACCGGACGCGGTAGCCGGTGCCGTGGCGGGAGAGGTGGGTGGCCTGGTCGAGGTCGGTGGAGCCGGACGGGTCGAGGGTGAAGAAGGGGAGGTCGGTGACGTCGTGGGAGTCGTGGGAGGTGAGGGCGGGTGCCTTCGCCGAGTGCTCGGCCTCGGCCTGCGCGTCGGCGGGGAAGGTCTCCGGGACACCGAGGTCGGCGCGGAGCGCGGTGAGGGCGGCCCTGAGGGGGGCCTCGGGGGCACCGGTCACGCGGATGGGGCGGCGGGGCATACACCCGAGCGTAGGTCGGGGGCGGGTGGCCGGCACCCCGTACCCTGGCGCTGAGCCGAAGAGAAGGAGTACCTGGTGCTGGTCCTGCTGCCGCCCTCGGAAGGCAAGGCGCCCTCCGGGAAGGGCGCCCCGCTGAAGCCCGAGTCGCTGTCCCTGCCGGGGCTTTCGGCCGCGCGGGAGGCCGTGCTCGACGAACTGGTCGAGCTGTGCGCCGGCGACGAGGAGAAGGCACGCGAGGTGCTGGGGCTGAGCGAGGGGCTGCGCGGCGAGGTCGCGAAGAACACCGGGCTCCGGACGGCCGGGGCGCGGCCCGCCGGGGAGATCTACACCGGTGTCCTGTACGACGCCCTCGGCCTGGCCTCGCTGGACGCGGCGGCGAAGCGGCGGGCGGCGGGCTCGCTGCTGGTCTTCTCGGGGCTGTGGGGGGCGGTGCGGGTCACGGACCGTATCCCCTCCTACCGCTGCTCGATGGGCGTGAAGCTGCCCGGGCTCGGCGCGCTGGCCGGGCACTGGCGGGCGCCGATGGCCGAGGTGCTGCCGGAGGCGGCGGGCGGCGGGCTGGTGCTGGACCTGCGGTCGGCCGCGTACGCGGCGGCGTGGAAGCCGAAGGGCGAGGTCGCCGGCCGGGCCGCGACCGTGCGGGTGCTGCACGCGCCGACGCGGAAGGTCGTCAGTCACTTCAACAAGGCGACGAAGGGCCGGATCGTACGGAGCCTGCTGTCGGCCGGGACCGCGCCGAAGAGGCCGGCGGAGCTGGTGGAGGCGCTGCGGGACCTGGGGTACGTGGTGGAGGCGGAGGCGCCGGGCAGAGCGGGGAAGCCGTGGGCGCTGGATGTGCTGGTGGACGAGATCCACTGAGGGCGCACCCGCCGGGAGTACATCGGCGGGGCATTGCAATATGTGCAACGTTCGTTGCGGGTGATGCAGCGGCTCGGCACGATGAGGGCATGACGCCCTCCCCTTCGGCTGCCTCCGTGCTGGATCTCGCGCCTGTCGTGCCCGTGGTGGTCGTGTCCGACGCCTCCCGGGCCGTACCGCTGGCACGGGCGCTGGTGGCCGGCGGGCTGCCCGCGATCGAGGTGACGCTGCGGACCCCGGCCGCGCCGGACGCGATCCGGGCGATCGCCGAGGAGGTACCGGACGCGGTGGTCGGCGCGGGGACGGTCCTCACCCCCGAGCAGGTGACGCGGTGCGTGGACGCCGGGGCGCGGTTCCTGGTCAGCCCGGGGTGGACGGACGCGCTGCTGGCGGCGATGCGGGGGGCCGGGGTGCCGTTCCTGCCGGGGGTGTCGACCGCTTCGGAGGTGGTCGCGCTGCTGGAGCGCGGGGTGCGCGAGATGAAGTTCTTCCCGGCGCAGGCGGCGGGCGGAACGGCGTATCTGACGTCACTGGCCGGACCGCTGCCGCAGGCCCGCTTCTGCCCGACGGGCGGGATCGGGCCTGCGACCGCACCCGACTACCTGGCGCTGCCCAACGTGGGGTGTGTGGGCGGGAGTTGGATGGTGCCGCCGGACGCCGTCGCCGCCGGGGACTGGGGGCGCGTGGAGGCACTGGCGCGGGCGTCCGCGGCGCTGCGCTCGCCTAGGCGCGCAGGTGGGACGTGTCGTTGAAGAGCCGTACGCTCGCGTTGCCGTCCGCGTAGTAGGCCACGGCCGAGAGGGAGGCCGCCGAGAGTTCCATGCGGAACAGGGACTTGAGTGGGGCACCCAGGGCGAGCTGGATGAGGGTCTTGACCGGGGTGACGTGCGTGACCAGGAGGACCGTGCGGCCGGCGTGGGCCGCGATCAGGCGGTCGCGGGCGGCGGCGATGCGGACGGCCGTCTCGGCGAAGCTCTCGCCGCCGCCGGTGGGGTGGGCCTCCGGGTCGGCGAGCCAGGCGGTGAGGTCGTCGGGGTGGCGGGTGTGGACCTCGCCGAAGGTGAGGCCCTCCCAGGCGCCGAAGTCCGTTTCCCTGAGGCCCTCGTCCGTCTCCACGTCCAGGCCGAGGCGGGCGGCGACGATGCGGGCGGTCTCCTGGGTGCGGGCGAGCGGGGAGGCGACGACGGCCTGGATCGTGCCACGGGCGGCGAGGGCGGTGGCGGAACGGTGGGCCTGGTCGCGGCCGGCGTCGGAGAGGGAGGGGTTGGTGCCGCCGCTGCCGGAGAAGCGTTTCTGGGGGGTGAGGGGGGTTTCGCCGTGGCGGAGGAGGACGAGGGTGGTGGGGGCGCCGAGGTCTGGGGCTTTGGACCAACCCCGGCTGGACTGGTTCGGGGCGGGGTTCTGCTGGGCCGGGGTGAGCTGGTGCCGGGTGGCCGGTGCGGGGTTCTGCTGGGCCGGGGTGGGCTGGTGCCGGGTGGTCGGTGCGGGGTTCTGCTGGGCCGGGGTGGGCTGGTGCGGGTCGGTCGGGGCGGGGTTCTGCTGGGCCGGGGTGGTCTGGTGCGGGTCGGTCGGGGGCGATGGGTGCTGCTCGCCGAGAGGTGCCGCTGCGCCCACCCGTGCCGCCCCAGCGGCACGATTGCCCGCAGCTGGCGGGGGTGGGGGGGCCTGCTCGGCGGCGGCACTGGCCGCGGCTGGCGGGGGCGGGGTGGGCGACCCGGCGGCACTGGCCGCGGCTGGCGGGGGCGGGGGCGGGGGAGCCTGCTCGGCGGCGGCACTGGCCGCAGCTGGCGGGGGTGGGGTGGGCGACCCGGCGGCGCTGCCCGCAGCTGGCGGGAGTGGAGGGGCCTGCTCGGCGGCACTGGCCGCAGCTGGCGGGGGTGGGGTGGGCGACTCGGCGGCACTGGCCGCAGCTGGCGGGAGTGGGGCGGAGGACCCGGCGGCACGGCTGCCCGCGGCTGCGGCGTCGTCGCTGCCGGCCGCGAGGCCCGCGTCCATCGCCTTGTTGGCCAGGCGGTCCGCGTGGGTGTTCTGGGCTCGGGGGATCCACTCGTAGGTGACGTGGGTCGGGGGGTGGGCGGCGCGGGCCTGGGTGGCCAGGGGCTTCATGTCGGGGTGTTTGATCTTCCAGCGGCCCGACATCTGCTCGACGACCAGCTTGGAGTCCATGCGGACGTGGACGCGGGCCGTGGGGTCCAGGGCGTGGGCGGTACTCAGACCCGCGAGGAGGCCGCGGTACTCGGCGACGTTGTTGGTGACGACGCCGAGGTACTCGGCGGCCTCCGCCAGGGTCTCCCCCGTCGCCGCGTCGATCACGACCGCGCCGTAGCCGGCGGGCCCGGGGTTGCCCCGTGACCCGCCGTCGGCCTCGACGATGAACTCCCGCACCGGCCCGGGCCCCCGGCTACAGACCCGACTCGGCCGTGCGCACCAGGATGCGGCGGCAGTTCTCGCAGCGGACCACGGTGTCGGGCGCGGCCGAGCGGATCTCGTTCAGCTCGGTGATCGCCAGCTCCTGGCGGCAGCCCTGGCAGGTGCGCTGGTACAGCTTGGCCGCGCCGATGCCGCCCTGCTGCTCGCGCAGTTTGTCGTACAGCTTGAGCAGATCCGCGGGCACGGAGCCCGCGATGACCTCGCGCTCCTTGGTGACCGACGCGGCCTCGGCGTCGAGTTCCTCGAACGCCGCGTCCCGGCGGCCGGTCGCGTCGTCGATCTTCGACTGTACGGAGCCGACCCGCTCGGTCAGCTCGGTGACCCGCTCCTGCGCGCCCTCGCGGCGCTCCATGACCTCCAGGACGACGTCCTCCAGGTCGCCCTGCCGCTTGGCGAGGGAGGCGATCTCGTGCTGGAGGTTGGACAGGTCCTTCGGAGAGGTGACGGCGCCGGAGTCCAGACGCTGCTGGTCGCGGGTGGCGCGCCGGCGCACCTGGTCCACGTCCTGCTCGGCCTTGGTCTGCTCGCGGGCGCAGTCGCTCTCCTCGGTCTGCGCGGCCACGAGCAGGTCGCGCAGCTGCGTGAGGTCCTTGGTCAGCGACTCGATCTCGACGTGCTCGGGCAGCGACTTCCGCTTGTGCGCGAGCTGCTGCAGGCGGACGTCGAGGGCCTGGACGTCGAGGAGTCGGATCTGGTCGGCGGGCGCGGCGTTCAGTTGGGGGCTCCTACTGGTTGTCGGTGGCGGTGGACGCCGCGTGGGCGGTCCAGGGGTCGGTGACCGTCTTGGAGACGTGGACCCTGAGGTCCCAGCCGTGGCGGTCGGAGATCTCGTCGAGCTGGCTCGCGGCCAGCTCGCACCAGGGCCACTCGGTGGCCCAGTGCGCCGCGTCGAGCAGCGCGAGGGGGCTGTGGGCCATCGCCTCGGAGGCGGGGTGGTGGCGCAGGTCGGCGGTGAGGAAGGCGTCCACGCCGGCCGCGCGGACGTGGTCGAAGAGGCTGTCGCCGGAGCCGCCGCTGACGGCGACCGTGCGGACGAGCGCCTCGGGGTCCCCGGCCACCCGGATGCCCTGGGCGGTGGTGGGCAGCCGCTCGGCGGCGCGGGCGGCCAGCTCGCGCACGGTGAGCGGGTGGTCCAGCTCGCAGACGCGGCCGAGGCCCCGGCAGCCGGCCGGGTCGGTGGGGTCCGGCACGAGCGGTCGTACGACGCGGAGGTCGAGCGCTCCGGCGAGGGCGTCCGAGACGCCGGGGTCGGCGGTGTCGGCGTTGGTGTGGGCGACGTGCAGCGCGATGTCGTTCTTGATCAGCGTGTGCACGACCCGGCCCTTGAAGGTGGACGCCGCCACGGTCGTCGTACCGCGCAGGTAGAGCGGGTGGTGGGTGACGAGCAGGTCGGCGCCGAGCTTCACCGCCTCGTCGACGATCTCCTGTACGGGGTCCACGGCGAAGAGGACGCGGGTGACCTCCTGGTCGGGGTCGCCCACGACGGTGCCGACCGCGTCCCAGGACTCGGCCCGCTCGGCGGGCCACAGGTTCTCCAGCGCGGCGATGACTTCAGACAGACGGGGCACGGGCCAAGGCTACCTGGCTGTCCTGCGGTGCCGAACCGCGTCCGGCGTACCGGTCCGGCTCAGCACACCGGCCCCCACACCCTCAGCTGAATCGCTTCTGCACCACCCGTATGTGTGAAGTGGGGACGGCCGGTCCCACGCCCGTGCGTACGAAAACTAGCTTCGTCGCCGGAGGTGACCGAACCATGACGGCCTGTGCGATCGAACCCCCGTCAGTGGCTCCCGACGACGGTGCGCCGGAGGCCGGGTGCGCCATCACGGCGGACGGCGCGTACGGCGCCCGCCTCGCCCGGGACGGCGACTCCTGGTTCCCGGAGCGCTGGACCCTGGACGGCCCGGAGCCGTACGCGGTGCCGCTACCCGGCAACCAGCCCGAGGAGCCCGGCACCGAGGTGCAGCCGATGGGCGACGGCCGGGTGCTCATCCACCGGCTGGTGGCGCAGCGGCACGCCTTCTTCCTGCTGTACCCGACCGGGCCCGGCACCGGCGAGCTGCCGCTGGGCGCGGTCAAGTGCCCGGAGCCCGGCACCCGGCTGACGCTGCTGCCCCCGGCCCCGGACGGCACGCGGGCCTACGCCCTCGCCGTGGGCCCGCGGACCACGGCGCTGTGGCTGGTGGCGGGCGGCGCCTTCGGGCCGGAGCGGCTGACCGAGGTGCCGGGGCACTGTTCGGGCGGGGTGTGGCTGGACCGCGCCGGGCGGATGCTCGCGCTGGACCGGGAGCTGGGCGGCCGGACCAAGACCGTGGTGCTGGACCTGGAGCGCGGCGGGGAACTCTCGCCCCTGCTCCAGATCGCGGCCGGCAGCGACGACCGGCTGCTGCTCGCCGATCCCGACAGCGGGCTGCTGCTCATCTCCTCGGACGCGCCGTCCCCGGGACGGGAACGGCTCGGCTGGGGGGTGCTCGGCAGCACGCTGCCGGTGCGCTTCCCGGAGAGCCTGCGCGTCCCGGACTGCGCGGTCACGCCGTTCGCGATCCAGCCGGGGCAGGTGCTGATGCCGGAGAGCTGTTCGGTGGCGCTGCGGATCGACGGGCCGTTCGGCAGCTGGGTCGGCGTGTGGCGGCCGGCCGGGGGGCGGGTGCGTCATCTTCCGGCACCCGACGGCTGGTTGACGGGGACGGGGCTGTGGACGCGGGAGGGGGTGCTGCGGTTGCCGTACGCCACGGAGGAGGTGCGGTGTGGTGTGGCGGAGGTGGAGGTGCCTCGCGGTGCGGCGGAGTTGACGGCGCCGACCACGGGGGCAGGTGACGTGGGGGCGGCATCCGGGAAGGCCGACGCGTCCGGCGCTTCCCCGGCACCGGCCCCCGACGTGTCCGAAAGGCCGGCGGACAGGGAATCGCCGGGGCCCGCCGCGAGGCGTCCCGTGCCGTTGCAGCAGGCGCCGTTGGGGGGACTTGTAACGAAGTAGCACCGGTCGGCGTGCCCGCCTGGATTCGGCCCAAGGTGTGCCGGTTACACTCGCCCGGCTGTAAGAGATCATGTTGACGGGGTGAATTCTTCCGATGAGCGACACCAGCACGACACAACCGCTGTCTGCCGGCTCTTCCGAGGTGGACGGCCACGGCCGGCACCGGGGCCCGGTCGCGGCCCAGGACGACGAGTCGAGCCCGCGCGGCCGGCACCGCAAGCCTGCGGACGACAGGGCCGAGGCGGCTGTCTGACGGTCGTACAGGTCATGCATGAGGGGGCGCCCGCCGGTCGGCGGACGCCCCCTCACCTGTGTCACCCCGGGGTCACTCCCGCTTGAGTGCGAGGACCTCGGCGGCGGCGAACGTCTCCCCCGGCGGCCTGTCCGCGTAGTGCGGGGTGAGCAGCGCGTCGAGTTCGTCGTAGCCGAACGTCTCCTGCTTGCTGTCGAACTTCGCCCGCACCCGAGGTCGTTCGACGATCGCGACCATGCCTCCGTGGACGACGAGCAGCTGGCCGTTGATCCGGGCGGCGGCCGGTGAGGCCAGGTAGCCGACGAGCGGGGCGACGTGTTCGGGGGCGAGCGGGTCCAGGCGGCCCTCGTCCGGTTCCTGGAAGCCCGCGAAGACGTCCTCGGTCATCCGGGTGCGGGCGCGCGGGCAGATCGCGTTGGCGGTGACGCCGTACTTGGCGAGGGCGAGCGCGGTGGAGGTGGTGAGGCCGACGATCCCGCCTTTCGCGGCCGCGTAGTTGGGCTGTCCGGCGGAGCCCGCGAGGAACGCCTCCGAGGAGGTGTTCACGATCCGGCCGTACACCGGCGCCCCGGTCGCCTTGGACCGCTCCCGCCAGTGCGCGGCCGCGAAGTGGGTGGTGTTGAAGTGGCCCTTGAGGTGGACGCGGATCACCGTGTCCCACTCGTCCTCGGTCATGGAGAAGATCATGCGGTCGCGCAGGATGCCCGCGTTGTTGACGAGGATGTCGAGCGTGCCGTACTCGCCGATCGCCAACCCGACGAGTTCCCTGGCCTGTTGGTGGTCGGCTATGTCACCGGTGTGGGCGACCGCCCGGCCGCCGGCCGCGCGGATCTCGGCGGCGACCTCCTCGGCGGGACCGGCGGAGGCGGCGCCGGAACCGTCCCGGCCGGGCTGTCCGTAGTCGTTGACGACGACGGACGCGCCGAGCCGGGCGAGTTCCAGCGCCTCGGCCCGGCCGAGGCCGCGCCCCGCGCCGGTGACGACGGCGGACAGCCCTTCGAGCGGCAGTGTCATGGCAGGTGTCTGTGTCGTGGCAGGCGCCCGTGTCATGGCAGGTTTCCGTGTCATGGCAGGTGTCCGTCCGTCGTCAGATCTCGATGCAGGTGCGCAGGGCCGTGCCGGTGCGCATCTGGTCCAGTGCCTCGTTGATCTCCGCCAGCGGGACCCGGTGGGTGATCAGGCCTTCCAGGTCGATGCGGCCGGCCCGCCACAGGGCGATCGTGCGCTCGTAGGAGCGCAGCACGTCGCCGCCGCCGTACATGGAGGGCAGGATGCGCTTCTCGTCGAAGAACAGCTCGAACATGTTGAGCTGGAGGTGGTCGTCCATGGCGCCGGCGCCGACGACGACGAGGGTGCCGCCGCGCCGGGTGTGCTCGTAGGCGGTGCGGGCAGTGGCGGAGCGGCCGACGACCTCGAAGACGTAGTCGAAGCCCTCGCCGCCGGTGACCTGCTGCTTGGCGTCGGCCAGTTCCTCGGGGGCGACGGCCTTCGTGGCGCCGAACCTCAGGGCGGACGCGCGCCGGGAGGCGACCGGGTCGACGGCGACGATCTCGGCGGCACCCCTGAGCCTGGCCCCCTGCACGGCGGAGATGCCGACGCCGCCGCAGCCGATCACCGCGACCGACGAACCGGCCTCCACATCTGCGGTGTTGAGGGCGGCGCCGAGTCCGGTGGTGACGCCGCAGCCGATGAGGGCGGCGATGTCGAAGGGCACGTCGTCGGGGATGGGCACGGCGCAGCCCGCGTCGACGACGACCTCCTCGGCGAAGGTGCCGGTGCCCGCGAAGCCGAACAGGTCGCCGCCGGAACGCTTGAAGTTCGGGGTGCCGGCGTTCATGAAGCCGGCCAGGCACAGCTCGGTCTGGCCGCGTTTGCAGGCGGGGCAGGCGCCGCAGGCGGGCAGCCAGCACAGGACGACCCGGTCGCCGGGCTTCACATGGCTGACGTTCTCGCCGACGTCGATGATCTCGCCGGCGCCCTCGTGGCCGGGTACGAACGGGGCGGGCTGGGGCAGCACGCCGTTCATCGCTGACAGGTCCGAGTGGCACAGTCCGGTGGCCCGGATCCGGACCCGGACCCTGCCGGGGCCGAAGCCGACGGCCTCGACGTCGTCGTGGACCTCCAGCTTGTCCTGGCCGATCTCGTGCAGTACGGCTGCGCGCATGGTGCGGCTCCCCTCACGGGCTTCTCAGGTACAGGCCTCTCGGGCGCGGGCCTCTCGGGCGCGGGCCTCTCAGGAGTGCTGAACGATGGTGTCGGCGAGGACCGGCGCGTCCTCCCGCTCGACGGCGCTCACGGTCACCTGGATCCGGCCGTCGCCCCGCCACATGCGGACGCGCAGGGTCTCTCCCGGGAACACGACCCCGGCGAACCGGGTGCTGTAGCTCCGCACGCGGGTCACGTCGCCGCCGAGGAGGGTGTCGACGACCGCCTTCAGGGTGATTCCGTAGGTGCACAGCCCGTGCAGGATGGGCTTGTCGAATCCGGCGAGCTTGGCGAACTCGGGGTCGGCGTGCAGGGGGTTGAGGTCGCCGGAGAGACGGTAGAGCAGGGCCTGGTCGGGGCGGACGGGCCGCTCGACGGTCCGGTCGGGCTCGCCGGTGGGCGGTTCGGGCCGGGCGGAGGGTCCGCGGTCGCCGCCCCAGCCGCCCTCGCCGCGTACGAAGATCTGCGCGTCGTTGGTCCACAGGGGACCCTCGGCGTCGGCGACCTCGGTGCGCATCACGAGGACGGCGGCCTTGCCCTTGTCGTACACGGCGGCGATGCGGCCGGTGGCGGTGGCGGTACCCGCGGCCGGCAGGGGCCGGTGGATCGTGAGGGTCTGACCGCCGTGCAGCACCTTGGCGAGGTCGACTTCCACGCCGGGCATGGACAGGCCGCTGATCACCCCGGGCGAGCCGGAGCCGGCGACGGTGGCGAAGCTCGGCAGCACGTGCAGCCGGGACTCCAGGGTGTAGCGCAGCTCGTCGGGGTCGGTGGCCGGGCTGTCCTTGTCCGGGTCGGTGCCGGCGCCGATGCCGAGGTGGTAGAGCTGGACGTCCTTGGCGGTCCAGCCGATCCCACCGGTATGGGGCTCGGCGGCGAGGGCGGCGGCTGCGTCGATGGGCATGGAACTCCTGACGGGTCTCAAGACCTCGGTGCGGACGTCCGCACCGTCGGCCGCACCGAGGTCGCGCATGGTCGGATCTAGAACGGGTTCCAGTCCGGCGCCCTCTGTATAGCCGAGGGCTCGGCAGTTGTGAAGGCTCCTGACGTTGTGTCAGATCAGTTGGTGGGGGCGGGCGGGCCGGGCGGCACCCGTGACATTTGTCCCGCCCGGCCGCGTACATCCGCCTCTGCCGCGCGCGGGCCGCGCACTCCTAGCCTCGTGGGAGTTCGTACGCTGTGCTCTCGCACCGGCGCGGTGCGGGACCATCTGACCGGGGGACATTCCGACATGACGTGGTGGCGACGAGTGAAGGGCCAGGTCACGGCCTGGCAGGAGGCGCGGGCGCGCTGGCGCGAGGACATGGAGCGGTTCCGGGCGGCGCAGCGGGCCGCCCGGAAGAACGGCGAGATCCCCGCGGTGGACCATCCGGGCCCGCCGCCCACCGGGTTCGCCCTGCTGCCGTGGCTGCTGATGGTCTCCGGAGCGGTGTCCGACGTGCTGCAGGGCAAGGCGGCCGAGCCGTTGCTCGGCGGCCTCGGCCTGCTCGCCTTCGGCGTCCTGTACGTCTACATCACCTTCCGCACCTTCGACCGGAGCAAGCGCGAGGCGGCGCCCACCCGCGTGGCGCTGCTGCTGATGGCCGTGCTGACCACGGGTCTCGGTCTCGGCTACGGCGGCAACTGGCTGATGCTGTTCCCGCTGCTCGGCCTCGCCACGGGCGCCACGCTGCGCGGCCCCTGGCTGGGCAAAGTGGGCTTCCTGCTGGCCGTGTACGCGGGCCTGATCTCCGCCTACCACGACGGCTCCGACGGGGTGAACATCGCGTACGCCACGTTCCTGTCCAGCATGGTGACGGCCGCGATCCTCGGTCTGTCCGAGGCCGTACGGGAGCTGCGCGCGGCCCGGGAGGAGCTGGCCCGGAACGCGGTGGAGGAGGAGCGGCTGCGGTTCTCCCGCGATCTGCACGACCTGCTCGGGCACACCCTGTCGGTGATCGTGGTGAAGTCGGAGGCGGCCCGGCGGCTGGCCCCGCGGAACATGGACGCCGCGCTGTCGCAGATCGGCGACATCGAGTCGGTCGGGCGACAGGCCCTCACCGAGATCCGCGAGGCCGTGACCGGCTACCGCGAGGGCAGTCTGGCCACCGAGCTGACCCGGGCCCGCTCGGCGCTGTCGGCGGCCAGTGTGGAACCGGTGGTGCGTCAGTCGGGGACGCCGCTGACCCCGCAGACGGAGGCGCTGCTCGGCTGGGTGGTGCGCGAGGCGGTCACCAACGTGGTCCGGCACAGCGACGCCGGACGCTGCGAGATCACGGTCGAGAGCAGCGCCGGGCTGGTCCGGCTCACCGTCACCGACGACGGCAGCGGTACGGCCGTCGCCCCGCCCCGGGAGTCCGGCGGCATCGGCGGGACCGGCCTGAAGGGGCTGACCGAGCGCCTCGCGGCGGCGGGCGGCTCCCTCCGGGCCGGGCCGTCGCCGCGCGGCGGCTTCACCGTGACCGCCGAACTCCCGGTGGAACCGGCGGAGCAGCCGGCGTCCGGATCATCCGCATCGGCCGGATCAGTGGGATCGGCGGGATCGGCCGGTTCGGCTACGGCGCCCAGGGTGAGCTGACGGACCACGTCACGTCGGCGGCCCAGGAGGCGGCGCTGTCCCAGGCGTTGGAGCCGCCGTCGCTCGCTATGTAGACGTTGTAGTCGTAGTGGCGCAGGTAGCGCGTCGGGTAGTTGTACGAGGCGAACGACGTGCCCGAGCCGTTCCTGCCGCTCTGCGGGCAGAACGTGGCGTCGGCCCTGAACTGGGCCGTGCCGTCCATGGGCTGCCGGGAGAGCTTGAAGTCGGAGTGGCGCAGGAAGTCGCCGGGGTAGTTCCGGGACTCGAAGGAGACACAGGAGCCGTCCGCGAGGCCGCGGCGGACGATCCAGGTGGCGTCGTTCCTGTCGAGGGCGGAACTGCCCGACGTCACCGGGGAGATGACGGCCGCGTCGTTCTGGTGCCGGACGTAGTCGCCGGTGCAGCAGGAGGTCGTCGCGCGCAGGGAGATCTCGGAGCCGGGGTTCAGGGTGCCGGTGGTGCCGGTCGGGCCGCCGTAGCCGGCGGAGACGATGTTCGCCTGGACGGCGTCGTCGGCGGCGTCCGTCGGGATGCCGGAGGTCATGACGCCCTCGAAGAAGGACCCGGTGGAGCCGTTGCTGTTGTCCCCGCCGGTGCCGAGGACGATGGCCCCCTCCTGGTGCATCGGCGCGTAGCCGCTCCGGGTCGGCTCACCTCCGGAATAGGTGGTGGTCAGTCCGCCCGACTGCGCATTTCCGTATTTCAGCGCGAAATGGTTCTGCCCGTTGTTCTTCAGGAGGGCTGTCACGAACGGGAGTGGTCCGGTGCCGGTGTTCGCGGTGTTCCTGCTGTAGCCGGCGTCGGACTGGAACAGCCCGTTCTCCAGGTCGGCCTGTACCCAGGGGCCCTTGCTGTAGCAGGGGGCGAACCAGCATTCGGTGCCGAAGTTGATGGCGTCCATGTGCCCGTTGCCGGTGTCCTTGTTGTTGGTCTCGGCGTTGCCGTAGTCGAAGCAGCAGCGGCCGTTGACGTGCGTGCCGGAGGTCACCATGTACATCCCCTCGGCCTGCCCGTTCACGGACACGCCCGAGGTGGAGTTGTCCCGGTAGCCCATGCCGGCGGAGATCTCCAGGCCGTAGACCCGGTGGCCGCCGACGGTCACCGGCAGCGCGTCGGCGGGCGCGGCGACGTCGGCCGCGCCGGCGCCGCCGGCGCCCTCGACGGTGAGGTCGTTGCGGCGGGGCGACTGGTCGTTTATCTCGGTGATGACGCAGGTCGTGCCGGAGCAGAAGGAGTCCTGCGCGGCCGCGTCGGCGTACCCGCCGGCCGTCAGCGGACCGATGTTCCTGGTGGCTCCGTCTGAGGCGCGCCGCACCTGGTAGAGGGGGCCGTCGTACGAGGAGTACAGCGCTCGCACGAGGCTGTGGGCGGCGGCGCACGGGGTGCCCGCGGCGCCGTAGACGTCACAGGGCAGTGAACCCGCGGCGGCCGCGGGCGGGGCGCCGGTGCCGAGGAGCAGCCCGGCGAGGGTGGCGCAGACGGCGAGGACGGAGAGCGCGGCGCTTCTCAGCGAGTGCGGGCGGAGCGTGAGCGGCGGGCGGGGGATTCCGGGGAACACGGGTCACCTCTGGTCTCTGATCTCTGGCCGAAATACCGGACAACGTTCGATCGAAATACCGAACTTCCTTCTTCGTCGAAATACCGAACGAATACCGGGAAATTCAGAGGCGATTGTTTTGGCATCCTGAGTCCGCGTCAAGACCCACGGAACGACAGGAACGAGCCGCTGGAATGGCTAGACTCGTGACGTGACCGACATCCGCGTGCTGCTCGCCGAGGACCAGGGCATGATGCGCGGCGCCCTGGCCCTGCTGCTCGGCATGGAGGACGACATAGAGGTGGTCGCCCAGGTCGAGCGGGGCGACGCGATCGTGGACGCCGTCCTGCTGCACCGCCCGGACGTCGCCCTGCTGGACATCGAACTCCCGGGCAGGAGCGGCCTGGACGCGGCGGAGGACCTGCGCACGCAGGCGCCCGACTGCCGGGTGCTGATCCTGACCACCTTCGGCCGGCCCGGCTATCTGCGCCGGGCCATGGAGGCGGGCGCCGCCGGCTTCCTCGTCAAGGACGGCCCGGTGGAGGAACTCGCCGCGTCGATCCGCCGCGTGCTCACCGGCGAGACCGTGGTGGACCCGGCACTGGCCGCCGCCGCCCTCAGCGCCGGACCGAATCCACTGACGGCCCGTGAACGCGAGGTGCTGGAGGCCTCGGTGGACGGCGCGACGGTCGCCGACATCGCCACCCGCCTGCACCTGTCCGAGTCCACCGTCCGCAACTACCTCTCCTCGGCCATCGGCAAAACAGCCACCCGCAACCGCACGGAAGCGGTCCGGGAGGCCCGTCAGCGGGGGTGGCTGTGAGGTCCCGGCCTCGGGCTCCTCACCGACTGCCAGGAAGATTGACCCTCCGGATCGTTGCTCACTTCGCCGGAGTCGACGACTTTCTCCGCGGAAGCCACGCCAGCATCAGGGCGGCCCCGGCCAGCAGCAGGACGGCGCTGGTGCGGAAGGCGAGGGCGTAGCCGTCGGTGAGGGACTCGGCGGGGCCGGTGTGGGCGTTGTGGCCGGTGCGGGCCGCGGCGATGGTGGACATGACCGCGAGGCCCAGGGAGCCGCCCATGGTGCGGGAGGTGTTGATGAGGCCGGAGACCAGTCCGGCCTCCTCGGGTGCCGCGCCGGACGTGGCCAGGGAGGCGAGCGGGGTCGCGGCCAGGCCGGCGCCGAGCATCATGAGGATGCCGGGGATCATGATGGCGGTGACGTAGGCGCCGTGCGCGCTCATCGTGGACTGCCAGGCGAAGCCGGCCGCCGCGAGCAGGGTGCCCGTCGTCGCCACGGTCCTCGCGCCCGCCACCCGCATCAGGCGCGGGGCCAGTTTGGAGCCGATGATGACGGACAGCGAGCTGGGCACCAGGGCGAACCCGGCCTCCAGCGGTGTGTAGCCGAGGACGTTCTGCGCGTAGAGGGTCATGAAGTACCACATGCAGAACATGGCCGAGCCGGACACCAGCATCGCCGCGTTCGCCGAGGCCACCGACCTGATCCGCAGCAGGCCCAGCGGCATCAGCGGGGCCGCGGTGCGCGCCTCGACCAGCAGGAACAGGCCGAGCAGAGCTAGCCCGGTGAGCAGTGGTGTCAGGGTCGATGCGGCGGTCCAGCCCTCGGCCTCGGTCTGCACGATGCCGTAGGCAAGGGTGGCGAGTCCCGCCGTCGCCAGCAGCGCGCCCGGGAAATCGAGCCGGCGTCCGCCCCCGGCGCGGCTCTCCGTGAGCCAGAGCACGGAGCCGGCCAGCACCACCGCGCCGACCGGCACGTTGATCAGCAGCACCCACCGCCAGGACAGCACGTCCACCAGCACTCCGCCGACCAGTCCCCCGGCGGCCCCGCCGCCCGCGCCGACCGCGGTCCACGTGGCGACGGCCCGCGCGCGGGCCGGGCCCTCCGGTACCGCCGCGGTCAGCAGTGTCAGCGTCGAGGGCGCCAGCACCGCAGCGCCGAGGCCCTGCACGGCCCGCGCCAGCAGCAGCTGCCAGCCCTCCTGGGCCAGGCCGCCGCCCAGCGAGGCCAGCGTGAACAGGGCGAGGCCGACGAGGAACATGCGCTTGCGGCCGTACAGGTCGCCGGCCCGGCCGCCGAGGAGCATGAACCCGGCGAAGGCGATGGCGTACGCGTTCACCACCCATTGCAGGCCGGACGCGCTCAGCCCCAGGTCGGTCCGCATCGACGGCAGGGCGACGTTGACGACGGACACGTCGAGGACGACCAGGAACTGCCCGGCGCAGGCCAGGGCCACCACCAGCCAGGTGGGGGGTGTCGTGCGACGGGATATGAGGGGTGAGGCGGGCGAGGTGTCGGCGGCTTCGAGCATGAGTGTCATGCTCTCAAGCCGGTTACGGTCCTTGCATCGGCATTTCGCCGGACGCGGTCCTGGGTCCGGGGTCGTACGACCCCGGACGCCCGGGGGTACGGCAGGGCCGGGTCAGCCTCCGTCCCGTACCGCCCGCAGCAGGGTCACCACCGCCGCGCCGCCCAGGCCGATGTTGTGGGCGAGGCCGACGCGGGCGCCCGGTACCTGCCGTTCCGCCGCGTCCCCGCGCAGCTGCCAGACCAGTTCGGCGGTCTGGGCCAGGCCCGTCGCGCCCAGCGGGTGCCCCTTGGAGATCAGCCCGCCGGAGGGATTCACCACCCACCGGCCGCCGTACGTCGTCGCGCCCGACTCGACGAGCTTGCCGGACTCCCCCGGCGCACACATGCCGAGCGCCTCGTACGTCAGCAGCTCGTTGACGGAGAAGCAGTCGTGCAGTTCGACGACATCCACGTCCTCGATGCCGAGCCCCGCCCTCTCGTACGCCTGCCGCGCCGCCTCCCGGGACATCGGCTGCCCTACGACGTCGACGCACGAGCCGGAGGCGAAGGACTCCTCGGTGTCCGTGGCCATGGCCTGCCCGGCGACCTCGACGAGCCCGGTCAGGGCGCGCCGTTCGGCGAACCGCTCCGACACCACCACGGCGGCCGCCGCTCCGTCCGAGGTCGGCGAGCACTGGAGCTTCGTCAGCGGCCGGTGCACCGTGCGGGCGGCGAGGATGCCGTCGACGTCGTACACGTCCCGGAACTGGGCGTACGGGTTGTGCGCGGAGTGCCGGTGGTTCTTGGCGGCGACGGCGGCGAGCTGGGCGTCGGTGGTGCCGTACCGCTCCATGTGCTCGCGGGCGGCGGCGCCGAAGATCTGGGCGGTGGGCGGGCTCGCCTCGAAGCCGTGCCGGGCGGCCATGACGCCGTAGTGCCGGGCGACGGGCGACGTCGAACTCCAGTCATCAGCGGCTCCGCCGCGGGCTCCGCCGTCGGCGCCTCCGCCCAGCGAGCCCTTCTTCATCTTCTCGAAGCCGAGGGCGAGCACGCAGTCGGCGGCGCCGCCCTCGACGAGCTGCCGGGCCAGCATGAGCGCGGTGGCGCCGGTGGCGCAGTTGTTGTTGACGTTGTAGACGGGGACCCCGGTCAGTCCGAGTTCGTAGGCGGCGCGCTGGCCGGCGGTGGAGGGCTGGAAGCAGTAGCCGACGGGAACCTGTTCCACCTCGGTGTAGGAGATCCCGGCGTCCGCGAGCGCCCTGCCGCCCGCTTCCCGCACCATGTCCCAGTACTGCCACTGGCGGGTCTCGGGCTTCTCGAACCTGGTCATCCCGACACCGGCGACGTAAGCCTTCATGGCGCGCAGAGTAGAACGCGTTCCACCAAACTACCAGCCCCTGACGAAAGGTCAGAAACCCATGAGCCGGTCAAGAATCCGTTAGAGGCCCGAAGCAACGGAATAGTTGCCTGTGCATACGAGGTTTACCCAGCACTTAACGACGCGGGAGGCCTCACACCATGACGGACACGACGACCGAACAGCCCACCCGGGCGGTGAACGGGGCCGTGGTCCCCGTGCTCGCCTTCGCGGGCATCGTGGTCGCGGTGATGCAGACGCTGCTCGTGCCGGTCATCAAGGACCTGCCGCAGCTGCTCGACGCCAGCCCCAGCAACGCCAGCTGGGTCCTGACCTCCACCCTGCTGTCGGGGGCCGTCGCCACCCCGATCATGGGCCGGCTCGGCGACCTGTACGGCAAGCGCCGGATGCTGATAGCCAGCCTCGCCGTGATGGTCGTGGGCGCCGTGATCAGCGCACTCACCAGCGACCTGCTCACCATGATCGTGGGCCGCACCCTCCAGGGCTTCGCGATGGGCGCCATCCCGCTCGGCATCAGCCTGATGCGGGACATGCTGCCGCGCGAGAAGCTCGGCTCGGCGATGGCCCTGATGAGCTCCTCCATCGGCGTCGGCGGCGGCCTCGCCCTGCCCGCCGCGGCCCTCGTCGCCCAGCACGCCGACTGGCACGCCCTGTACTACGGCGCCGCCGGTCTCGGCGTCGTCTCCATCGCCCTCACCCTCCTCGTCGTACCGGAGTCCCCGATGCGCGCCGAGGGCACCTTCGACGTGCTCGGGGCGCTCGGGCTGTCCACCGGCCTCGTCCTCTTCCTGCTGCCGATCAGCAAGGGCAGCGACTGGGGCTGGACCTCCGCCACCACGCTCGGCCTGTTCGCCGCGTCCGCGGTCGTCCTCGTCCTGTGGGGCGTGCTGGAGCTGCGCCTGAAGGCCCCGCTGATCGACCTGCGCACCACCGCGCGCCCCGCCGTGCTCTTCACCAACCTCGCCTCGATCATGGTCGGCGTCGCGTTCTTCGTCGTCTCGCTGGTCCTGCCCCAGCTGCTCCAGCTGCCGACGGCCACCGGGTACGGCCTCGGGCAGTCCATGGTCGTCTCCGGGCTGCTCGTCGCGCCCCTCGGCCTGACGATGATGTTCACCGCGCCGGTCTACGCCCGGCTGTCCGCCAAGTACGGCCCCAAGATCACCCTGATCCTCGGCCTGATCATCATCGCGATCGGCTACGGCGCCGGGCTCGGCCTGATGAGCGCGGCCTGGCAGAGCCTCGTCATCTCGATGATCCTCGGCGCCGGTATCGGCCTCGCCTACTCCTCGCTTCCCGCGCTGATCATCGGTGCGGTGCCGGCGTCGGAGACCGGTGCGGCCAACGGCCTCAACACGCTGATGCGGTCCATCGGTACGTCCGTCTCCAGCGCCGTCGTCGGGATGGTGCTGGCCAACACGGGCCAGAACGTGGGCGGGATCGAGATCCCGACGATGCACGGGTTCCGGGTGTCGTTCCTCATCGCGACCGCCGCGGTGGCGGTGGGGCTGCTGCTCGCCCTGTTCCTGCCGAAGTCCTCGCGGCCCGGTCAGCAGCACACGCAGTTGCGGGCCAGCAGCGAGGAGGAGGCCGGTATCGAGCGCGCCGAGGCGGCGCTGCGGGGGTTCCGGGGACGGGTCCTGGACGCCGGGGGTGCGCCGGTCGCGCGGGCCAAGGTGACGTTGATCGACCGGCGGGGGCGGCAGGCGGGGTCCGCAGTCTCCGGCGCCGACGGGAGTTACTCCGTGGCCGTGCCGGAGGAAGGCGCGTACGTGCTGGCCGCGAAGGCCTCCGGCCATGGGCCGCTCGCCTCTGCTGCCGTTCACTCCGGTGAGGAGAGGGCGGTTGATCTTGACCTTTCCCTGCCGGGGGAGGCTGTGAGCGCCTGAGGGGGTGCGGCGTGGGGTTGTGTGGCGGGTGCGGGCGCGTTGTTGCTTGTCGCGCAGTTCCCCGCTCCCCTCAGGGGCGCCCTGGGGCGCCGTCGCCGACCAAGGCGCCGTGGTTTGTCGCGCCCACGCGGCGGAGCCGCATATCGGCACAGCCCCACGCCCCTTAAGGGGCGCTTCACCTCCCCATGTCGATAAGTGACCCGCCGGTAGGGCAGCATGGGGGCTGATCGTCGTGTGAATGGAAGGCGTCCTATGTCCACCGTGCCCAAGCCCGAGATCGTGGCCGCTTTCGAGGCGGCCAAGGGGTTCATGCCCGTGGACGAGGGGCTGGCGCTGTACGCGGCCGCGGTGGAGGCGGGGCGGCCGGGGCTGCCGCTGCTGGAGGTGGGGACGTACTGCGGACGGTCCACCGTGCTGCTCGCCGACGCCGCCCGCCAGGCCGGGACCAGTGTGCTGACCGTCGACCACCACCGGGGCAGCGAGGAGCAGCAGCCCGGGTGGGACTACCACGACCCGGAGACCGTCGACCCCGAGGTCGGCCTGATGGACACGCTGCCCACCTTCCGGCGCACGCTGTTCAGGGCGGGTCTCGAGGAGCATGTGATCGCGCTTGTCGGGCGGTCCCCGCGGATCGCCGCGATCTGGAATTCCCCGCTCGGCCTGGTCTTCGTCGACGGCGGGCACACCGACGAGCACGCGACCGCCGACTACGAGGGCTGGGCGCCGCACGTCGCCGAGGGCGGGCTCCTCGCCGTCCACGACGTCTTCCCGCACCCCGAGGACGAGTTCACCGGCCAGGCGCCGTACCGGATCTACCTGCGCGCCCTGGAATCGGGCGCCTTCACCGAGGTCTCGGCCACCGGTTCGCTCCGCGTGCTGCGGCGAACCGGCACGGGGATCTGAGCGGCCCGGTTAGAGTCGCTGGCGTGTCGTACGTAGGTCCTGACTTCGATCCCCCGCGGCCGCGCCGGACGCGCCGTGCCCCGCTGACCGTGGCGCTGGCCGCGCTGGTGCCCGGCGCGCTGCTGGGTTGGGTGGTGTACGACGCCGTGGGCGGGGGTGGCTCGGGACAGGCCGGCCCGGTCGCGTCGTCCGCTTCCTCCGCACCCTCCCGTTCCGCGTCGTCCTCTCCGTCGGCCGCCGGGTCCGCCTCCGCCTCCTCCGACGACGGCAAGCAGCCGGGACCGGGGGCGACGAAGAGCGACGGCGTGCCCGCGGGGTCCGGATCGCTCAAGGGCAAGGTCGTCGTCATCGATCCGGGGCACAACCCCGGCAACTTCCGGCACACGTCCGAGATCAACCGCCAGGTGAACATCGGCACGAACTCGAAGGAATGCGACACCACCGGCACGTCCACCAACGCCGGTTACGCGGAGGCCCGGTTCACCCTCGACGTCGCCCACCGGCTGCGCGCGATCCTTCAGAAGGAGGGCGCCACGGTGAAGCTGACCCACGACGACGGCAGCCCCGCCTGGGGTCCCTGCGTCAACGAGCGGGCCCGGATCGGCAACACCGCGCGCGCCGACGCCGCCATCTCCATCCACGCCGACGGCTCGGCGCCCGGCAACCGCGGCTTCCACGTCATCATGCCCGGCTCGGTGCACGCCGGTGCCGCGGACACCCGGGCCATCGTCGGCCCCTCCCGCGAACTCGGTGAGCGCATCGCCGGGGACTTCGTCCGCGTAACGGGCGAACCGCCCTCCAACTACCTCGGCGGCGGTACCGGTCTTGTCACGCGCACGGACCTGGGCGGTCTCAATCTGTCAACAGTTCCCAAGGTGTTCATCGAGTGCGGCAACATGCGGGATAGCAAGGACGCGGCACTGTTGACCAGCGGCGCCTGGCGGCAGAAGGCGGCGCAAGGGATCTCTGAGGGAATCGTGAGTTTCCTGCGCGAGTCGTGACCGAGGGGCGGAACCGGCCGGACAGCCGGATCACGCTGACGATAGTGTCTACCGACGACGAGACGACCTACGAAGGACCTGAAGTGAATATCCGCTCCCTCACTAGAGGCGACGGCGTGGTGATCGGGGCAGCGGTATTGCTGTTCATCGCGTCGTTCTTCGACAACTATTCATACGACGGCCCCGGCAGCAGCGACATCAGCATGCCGAACCTCTGGGAGAGCGGACCGGTCCTGCTCAGCGTCGTCCTGGCAGGGATCATCGGCGCCGCGCTCCTCATCGTGAGCCGCTCCCAGCCGCAGCCCCGCAAGGTGGCCGGCCTGGACCTCGCGCAGTTCGGCTCCGCCTTCATGCTGTTCGCCGCACTGAGCGCCCTCGGCAATGTCATCGACCCCTCCGGCGGCGGCAACAACTTCGGCGGCACGAGCAGCGACGGTCCGGACGCCGGTACCGGCCTGATCCTCGCCCTCATCGCGACGATCCTCATGGCCGCCGCCGCACTCGGCACGCCGCTGGCGCCCGCCCTCCAGGGCCCCCTGGTCCCCGCCGCCAAGCCCGGCGCCCCGCAGCCGTACGGCGCCCAGCCGGCCGGTGGTTACGGCTACCCGGGTGCCCAGCCGCAGCAGCCGTACGGCGCCCAGCCGCAGGCGGGTCAGCCCTTCGGGCAGCAGCCGGCGCCCGCGCAGCAGGCCGCCGCTCCCGCGCCGGCGCCGCAGGCGGCCTCCGGTGACGGGGACTTCTCGCCGTTCTGGTTCGCCGTGCCGGTGACCCGGCCGCTGTTCGGGGAGGACGGTTCGCCGACCCCGATCGCCGAACTGGCCCCGGGTACCTGGTACCTGGCCGTCGAGCAGCGCGGCGCCCAGCTGATCGCGCAGACCCAGGACGGCCGTCGCGGCGTCCTCCAGGACACCTCCGGCATCCAGCGCGGCTGATCCGGACGCCCGTCGCACGCGGCCCCTCGCCCTTCCGGGCGGGGGGCCGTTGTCGTACAGTCGCCTGCGCGGCAACGGAACTGACGATACGTCAGGAGATGGTGGCATGCGGCTCGGTCTGGCACTCGGGTACTGGGGGCGCGGCCCCGATCCGGAGCACGTGGCGCTGGCCCGGGAGGCGGAGCGGCTCGGGTACGACTCGGTGTGGACGGCGGAGTCGTGGGGGTCGGACGTCTTCACACCGCTGACCTGGATCGCCGCGCAGACCTCAAGGATCAAGCTGGGTACGGCGGTCGCGCAGATGGCGGCCCGGTCGCCGACGGCCACGGCGATGCACGCGCTCACCCTGGACCACCTCTCCGGCGGCCGCGTGCTGCTGGGGCTCGGGCTGTCGGGTCCGCAGGTGGTGGAGGGCTGGTACGGCCGGCCGTTCCCGGCGTCGCCGCTGACCGCGACCCGGGAGTACGTGGACGTCGTACGGCAGGTGCTGCGGCGCGAGGGGCCGGTGGAGTGCGGCGGGCGGTTCCATCCGCTGCCGTACCGGGGCGCGGACGGCACCGGACTGGGCCGGCCGCTGAAGCCGATCACCCACCCGCTGCGACCCGAACTGCCCGTCCTGCTGGGCGCGGAGGGGCCGAAGAACGTGGCGCAGACCGCCCGGATCGCCGACGGCTGGCTGCCGCTGTACTGGGCGCCGAGCCGGCCCGAGGTGTACGGCGACGTGGTGCGGGCGTTGCCCGAGGGGTTCCTGGTGGCTCCGCTGGCCCGGGTGAAGGTGTGTGCCGACGTGGCCGAGGGGCTGCTGCCCGTGAAGGCCATGCTCGGCTTCTACATCGGCGGAATGGGACACGCGGCCCGGAACTTCCACGCCGACCTGATGGCACGCATGGGGTACGCGGAAGAGGCCCGGCGGATACAGGAGTTGTTCCTCGCGGGGCGCCGGGAGGAGGCGGTGCTGGCCGTGCCGGACGCCTTCGCCGACCAGATCTCCCTGGTCGGTCCGCGTGAACGCATCGCCGAGCGGCTGGAGTTGTGGCGCAAGGGGCCGGTGACGGACCTGCTCGCCCTGTCACCGGACCCGCACACGCTCAGGGTACTGGCGGAACTGAACTCCTAGGAGCGGGCCACCGAACTCCTAGGAACCGCCCTGGAGTTCGCTCGCCGAGGGCACCTTTTCCTTCACTTCGGCGCCCGCGCTCTTGCCCGCTTCCTTGACCTTGTTGATGACGTCGTCGAAGGACTTCGCGGCGTCACCGTCGCCCTTGCGGAGCTTGGAGGGGAGGTCCTTCAGGGAGGCGATGGCGGCGTTGAGAGGCGCGAGCGCCTTCGAGAGCGTCGGATCGCCCTGGGCGTTCTTCACCGCGGCCTTGAGCCGGTTGTAGGTGAAGGCACCGGCGAGACCGGCCTTGACCAAGGCGAGCGTGCGGCCGTGGGCGCCCTTCTTGAACTTGCCGGCCTTCCAGGGCTTCACGATCCACTGGTAGGTCGCACCGGCGGCGAGGCCCGCGTTCAGCACGAACCGGGTCTTGGCGAACTTCTGCTTTTCGGCGGAGGTGCTCGGGCTGGGGGTGTCGGCGGCGACCGCGGCGGCCTGCTTCGTGCTGCTCTTCGCGCTGCTTCCACAGGCCGTGGTGCCGGCGAGAAGGGCACAGCAGAGGGTGAGCGCCACGGCGAGGCGCCGTATCGGTACGGGCACGGGGTCCTCCGGTATGTCTCCCCGAGCGGGCAGTTCCTCCGGAAGCCTCACCCGCGGTGCGCGTGTGCGCCAGCCGGGGGAACCCGTTCGAGTTTCCGGAGGGTTGTTTCACGGAGGGTTTACGGGCAAGGCGTCAAAGTATGTCCCCTCGATATCGCAACGGCACCAATCAGGCCGGGACGGTCGTAGCGATCGCCGCCGACATCGTGGCTGTCATCCTGGGTCTGTGGATCCTGATGGACCTGTTCGACGCGAACCCCGCCAACAGCTTGGTGCAGGGTGTGCACAGCGCGGCGAACTGGCTCGCGGGCTGGTCCCACGACCTGTTCACCTTCGACGCGACGTGGGCTCGCGTGGTCGCCGGGTACGGGCTGGCCGCGGTGGTGTATCTGTTCGTGGGCCACGCCATCGCCAATCGGCTGCACCGGCACTGAGCGCTGCCGCGCGGGGGGCGCTGGGGTTGTGGCGGGGCCGACGGTGCGCTGTGGCCTGTCGCGCAGTTCCCCGCGCCCCTCACGGGGCGCCCTCAGCAGCAGTCGGGGTCCAGCCCCACGGGCAGGCTCTCCCCGCCGAACACCGCGCACGTGGCCTCGTGGCCGCCGAGTGCGGCGACCGCCAGGAGCAGTGAACCCGCGGTCCATGTGGTGAGTTCGCGGGGCCATATGGCGTCGTCGTCGAAGACGTAACCCGTCCAGTACAGGCCGGTCTCCGGGTCGCGCAGGTGCTGGATGGACTGAAGGATCTCCAGGGCCCGGTCGGACTCCCCCATCGCCCAGAGCGCCAGGGCGAGTTCGCTGGACTCACCGCCGGTCACCCAGGGGTTGGGCACCACGCAGCGCACGCCGAGGCCGGGGACGACGAAGCGGTCCCAGTCGGCCTCTATGCGGGCCTTGGCCTCCGTGCCGCTGAGGGCGCCGCCGAGGACCGGGTAGTACCAGTCCATCGAGTAGCGGCCCTTGTCGAGGAACCGCTCCGGGTGCCGGCGGATCGCGTGCCGCAGCGCACCGGCCGCCAACTCCCAGTCGGGCTGCGGCTCTTCGCGCTGCTCGGCGATGGCGAGCGCGCAGCGCAGCGCGTGGTGGACGGAGGAGCTGCCCGTCAGCAGCGCGTCGGCGGCGGGCGTGCCGTCGTCGTCGCGCCGCCAGCCGATCTGGCCGCCGGGCTGCTGGAGCCGCAGCACCCACTCCACGGCCGCGTAGACGGACGGCCACATGCGGTCCAGGAACGTGTCGTCGCCGGTGGACAGGTAGTGGTGCCAGACGCCTACGGCGATGTAGGCGACGAAGTTCGACTCGCGGGCGGCGTCGGTGACTTCGTCGTGGGCGCCGTCGGCGTAGGCCGCGTGCCAGGAGCCGTCCTCGTTCTGGTGCCGGGCCAGCCAGGCGTAGGCGTGCTCGGCGGCCTCGTGTTCGCCGGCCGCGTCCAGGGCCATCGCGGCCTCGGTGTGGTCCCACGGGTCGAGGTGGTGGCCGCGGAACCAGGGGATCGCGCCGTCCTCCCGCTGCACGGCGAGGATGCCGCGCACGGTGGCGGCGGCCTCGTCGGCGGTGAGGACCCCGGGCAGGACGAGGTGTTCTGTCCGGGGAGTGGTCACCGGGCGGCCGCCTCGGTCTCCGCGAGGCGCGGCAGGGTCGGCAGGTGCGGCTTGGTCGCGTACGCCACGAAGCTCTTGCCGATCAGCGGGTTCAGCGCCTGTTCGGCGACCCGGGTGGCCAGCGGTTTCTTCATGATGTCCCAGACGAGCAGCTTGTGGTACGCCTTCACCGGCAGCGCCTTGTCGTTGTCGACGCCGAAGGCGCACTTGAGCCACCAGTACGGCGCGTGCAGGGCGTGCGCGTGGTGGGTGCCGTAGGGCTTGAGGCCGGCCTCGCGGATCTTGGCGAGGAGTTCGTCGGCCTTGTAGATGCGGATGTGGCCGCCCTCGACCTCGTGGTAGGCGTCGGACAGCGCCCAGCAGACCTTCTCGGGGCCGTAGCGCGGCACGGTGACGGCGATGCGTCCGCCGGGCTTGAGAACGCGGACCATCTCGGCGAGGACGCCCTTGTCGTCGGGGATGTGCTCCATCACCTCGGAGATGATGACGACGTCGAAGGACTCGTCGGGGAAGGGGAGGTTGAGGGCGTCGCCCTCCATGGCGGTGGCGGTGGCTCCCGCGGGGGCCTCGCCGGCCTCCTTCATCGCCGCGAACCACTTGGCGACCTCGCGGATCTCCTCCCCGTTCTGGTCCAGGGCCACGACCTGCGCGCCGCGCCGGTAGCACTCGAAGGCGTGCCGGCCGGCACCGCATCCGAGGTCCAGGACGCGGTCGCCCGGGGCGAGCGGGAACCGGGAGAAGTCGACGGTCAGCACGTGGCCCTGCTTTCGGAGGAGACGCCTGCAACACTTGCCGGGGCCGCGGAGCGGCCGGGATTCTGGGGCGTGGGGCGGCCGGGGCCGGGCGCCGGCCGATCGGGGTCCGGGACCGGCTGGTGCGGGCCGGGCGCGGAGCGGCGGGTGCCCGCGGCACGGGCGATGGCCTCGCGGTAGTGGGCCACGGTGCCCTCGGCGGCGCGCGCCCAGGTGAACCGGGCGAGCACCCGCTCGCGGCCGGCCTGTCCGAGGCGGGTCCGCAGCGCGGGGTCGGCCAGCAGCCGGCCGAGTCCGGCGGCCAGCGCGCCCGGGTCGCCGGGCGGGACCGCGAGGCACGTCTCGCCGTCCGGGCCGGCCACCTCTGGGATCGCGCCGCCGGTCGTGGCCACCAGCGGGGTTCCCGTGGCCATGGCCTCGGCGGCCGGCAACGAGAACCCCTCGTACAGGGACGGCACGCAGGCGATCTCGGCGGAGCGGATCAGGTCGACCAGTTCGGCGTCCGAGATGCCCTTGACGAAATCGACGGCGTCCTCGAGGCCGTACCGCTCCATGGCCTGGGCGACCGGGCCCTTGGTGGGCCGCTTGCCGACGACGACCAGGTGGGCGTCCGGGTGTTCGGTGCGCACCTTCGCCAGGGCCTCGACGAGGAAGACGAGGCCCTTGAGCGGTACGTCGGCGCTGGAGGTGGTGACGATCCGGCCCGGCACGACGGGCACCGCCGGATCGGGCGAGAAAAGGGTGGTGTCGGCGCCGATGTGGACGACGTGCACGCGGTCGTCACGGACACCGAGGTGGTCGGCGATCTCCTGGCGGGAGGAGCCGGAGACCGTCAGTACGGAGGGCAGCCGGCGGGCGACGCGCTTCTGCATGCGGGTGAACGCGTACCAGCGGCGCACCGAGTAGCGGCGCCGCCGGTTCTCGGCCGCGTCCAGCTCCAGCTGCCGGTCCACGGTGATGGGGTGGTGGATCGTGGTGACCAGCGGGGCGCCGAGGTCGCCGAGGAGGCCGTAGCCGAGGGTCTGGTTGTCGTGCACGACGTCGAACTCGCCGCGGCGGGCGCGCAGATGGCGGCGGGCGCGCAGGGAGAACGTCAGCGGTTCGGGGAAGCCGCCGGTCCACATCGTGCCGACTTCGAGGGCGTCGATCCAGTCCCGGTACTCGTCCCGCTGGGGGGTGCGGAAGGGGTCGGGCTGGCGGTAGAGGTCGAGGCTCGGCAGCTCGGTCAGGGTGAGACCGTCGAGGCCCTCGTCCAGGATCGGGTAGGGCTGGGAGCCGATGACCTCGACACGGTGGCCGAGGCGGGCCAGTTCGCGCGAGAGGTGCCGGACGTAGACGCCCTGGCCGCCGCAGAACGGGTTCCCTTTATAGGTGAGGAGCGCGATGTGGAGCGGTCGCCCGCCGTCGGCGGCGAGGTCC
This sequence comes from Streptomyces sp. NPDC047028, assembly GCF_040644095.1. Classification (NCBI taxonomy): domain Bacteria; kingdom Bacillati; phylum Actinomycetota; class Actinomycetes; order Kitasatosporales; family Streptomycetaceae; genus Streptomyces; species Streptomyces sp. NPDC047028. The sequence goes on along the minus strand of NZ_JBEYVS010000013.1, from coordinate 1,005 downwards.
TGACGGAGCCCCGCCTGACTGGCCTCAGCGGTCACTCTGTGGCCCCCTTCTCGCTGCATGGTCCCGCGAGACTATGACGGGACGCTAATGTAGAACAAGTTACAGACTTGATCGTTCAAGAGGCTCTGAATCTACCGGCAGGTAGGGGTGCCGTGAGCAGTGGATCAGGTGATTCGCGCCACGGCGCGGGCCCCTGCCATCCTGGATGATCACATGCCCCGATGATGCCCTCACCGACTGTCACGACTGTCACGGAACGGGACCCATGCCTGCGGAAGCCAGTACCTCTCGGCCTGTCTCCCCGCCGCTCACCGAGCGGCAGGAGGCCCGCCGCCGCCGGATCCTGCACGCGAGCGCACAGCTGGCCAGCCGAGGCGGTTTCGACGCGGTGCAGATGCGCGAGGTCGCCGAGTCCTCGCAGGTCGCGCTCGGCACGCTGTACCGGTACTTCCCGTCCAAGGTGCACCTGCTGGTGGCGACCATGCAGGACCAGCTGGAGCACATGCACGGCACGCTGCGGAAGAAGCCGCCGGCGGGCGAGTCGGCGGCCGAGCGGGTCGCGGAGACGCTGATGCGGGCGTTCCGCGCGCTGCAGCGCGAGCCGCATCTGGCGGACGCGATGGTGCGTGCGCTGACCTTCGCCGACCGGAGTGTGTCGCCCGAGGTGGACATGGTGTCCCGGCAGACCACGGCGATCATCCTGGACGCGATGGGGCTGGCGGGGGCGCCGAGCGCCGAGCAGCTGTCCGCGGTGCGGGTGATCGAGCACACGTGGCATTCGGCGCTGATCACGTGGCTGTCGGGGCGGGCTTCGATAGCGCAGGTGAAGATCGATATCGAGACGGTGTGCAGGTTGATCGATCTCACCGAGCGGGCGGGGGGCTGAGTTCTTCGGCTGCGGGCCGGTGGGGGCTGGTCGCGCAGTTCCCCGCGCCCCTTCGGGGGCTAACCGCGTCCGGCGTCTTTATATCGGGCAAACGCGGTTCTGTCGGGCTTCTCAGTCGG